>DJFN01000235.1 GCA_002432085.1 Flavobacteriales bacterium UBA5871 | reverse complement strand
GTTGTAAGCGTTCAGCACTTCGACCGCGTCTGGCGTTAGGCGAATGGCCGGCATGCGGTATTTATCGGCAAAATCGCTGGCAAATTTCCGGAACAGCAGGTAAATATCTTCACTTCGCTGACGCAACGGCGGCAAAGCGATCGGAACGGTACTCAAACGGTAGAGCAGGTCTTCGCGGAATTTCCCGGAAGCGATCGCACGCTGCATGTTTTCGTTCGTTGCTGCTACAACGCGAACGTTCGTTTTGATCACTTTCGATGAGCCAACACGGATGAATTCGCCCGTTTCCAATACGCGGAGCAAACGGACCTGGGTCTGCATTGGTAATTCAGCTACTTCGTCAAGGAAAATCGTTCCGCCGTCGGCGACTTCGAAATAACCCTGGCGGCTTCCTGTTNNGTTTTCGTGTCCGAACAGCTCGGAGTCGATCGTTCCTTCCGGAATCGCGCCGCAGTTGACGGCAATGTATTCGGCGTGTTTGCGCGAGCTCAGCTGGTGAATCACCTGCGGAATGATCTCTTTACCGGTTCCGCTTTCACCGGTCACCAATACGGAAATATCCGTTGGAGCGACCTGGCTGGCGACTTCCAGCGCGCGATTCAGCATCGGTGCGTTACCGATAATGCCGAAGCGTTGTTTGATCTGTTGAATATTTAATGACATCGTTGTTAAGGTTGAGGAACGACTTCGCCGATCATTGTGGCAGACGTACAATCGAGGATTTTCACCCATGCGTAATCGCCTTTTTTCAGTCCGTTAACGGCCGGGAACACGACTTTTGTGTTGCGTCCGTCGCGACCGGTGAGATCGCTTTCGGATTTTTTCGAAGTTCCTTCGATCAGGACTTCGTGAATTTCGCCGATCTGCGATTTGTTATTCGCCCAGCCGTGAGCGCGCTGTTTTTCGATGATTTCTTCCAGTCGACGGCTTTTTACTTCCTCCGTAACGTCGTCTTCGAATTTGCGCTCGGCCAGCGTTTTCGGCCGTTCCGAGTATTTATACATATAAGCGAAATCGAAATGCACGGCATCGAGCAATGTCAGAGTCGCCTGGTGTTCTTCTTCCGTTTCACCGCAAAAACCGGTGATAATATCGGTGGAAATGCCGCAGCCAGGAATGATCCGGCGAATCGCTTCGATACGGTTCAGGTACCATTCACGCGAATAGCCGCGGTTCATGCGCTGCAAAACGTTGCTATCGCCCGACTGGACCGGCAAATGAATGTACGGACAGATATTCGCGTACTTCGCCATCACTTCCAGCACTTCGTCGGTCATGTCTTTCGGATGCGAGGTCGAAAAACGAATGCGCAACAGCGGATTTACCTGCGCGACCATTTCCATCAGCTCCGCGAAGTTGGTTGTTGGCTGTGAAGGATCTTTGATCGCGCCTTTGCTGGACATATTCCAGCGGTAGCTATCTACGTTCTGACCGAGCAGCGTGACTTCCCGATAACCGCGTTCGAACAGCTCGGCGCATTCGCGAACGATGGTTTGCGGGTCGCGGGAACGCTCACGTCCACGGGTGAACGGCACCACGCAGAACGAGCACATATTGTCGCAGCCGCGCGTAATCGAAACGAAAGCGGAAATGCCGTTTTCATCCAGGCGTACCGGTGTGATGTCGCCGTACGTTTCTTCGCGGGAAAGGAGAACGTTGATGGCTTTCTGACCGCCGCCCACTTCTTCGATCATGCCCGGCAGCTCGCGGTAAGCGTCCGGTCCTACAACAAGATCGACCAGCTTTTCCTCATCCAGCAGCGATTGTTTCAGACGCTCGGCCATACAGCCCAATACGCCTACAACCAGCTCCGGCTTCGATTTTTTCTGCTTTTTGAAATCGGTAAGACGCTTACGCACACGTGCTTCGGCGTTGTCGCGAATCGAACACGTATTAATAAGGACAACATCCGCTTCTTCGGCATTGCGCGTCGTCGAATAGCCTTCCTGCGCAAGAATCGAAGCTACGACCTCACTGTCGGAAAAATTCATCGCGCAGCCATAGCTTTCGACATACAGCTTTTTGCTCCCCGAAACGGGATCCATCACCAGGGCTTCACCTTGTCTGGTTTCGTCGTGCTTGGCCTGTTTGTCGTTTTCGATGAGCATGAAGGATTCCTGTATTTATGAGAAGTGCAAAAATATCAAATTCCGTCAAACATGCCAAAATGGCAGTTTTTAAATGTGCAATTCAGCAGTCATAAATGCGCAACCAGAAGCCCGAATTAACATCTTATAAGTGTGGTTTTAGGGAACCGTCCCCGATTGCCCGTTTGTTTTTTGCGATGAAAACTTATTATTTTGCAGCGCTTTCTGCTATAGGGAAGCATAATTTTACAGCAATATGAGCAAGAACTTAGTGATTGTGGAGTCCCCTGCAAAGGCGAAAACCATTGAAGGCTACCTCGGAAAAGATTTCACAGTAAAGTCGAGCTTTGGCCATGTAAGGGATCTTGCCGCAAAAGGAATTGCTGTCGACATCGAGCACGATTTTTCTCCTTCTTACGAAGTCAGCCCGGATAAAAAAGCAGTTGTTTCCGAATTAAAGAAACTTGCGAAGGAAGCCGATGTGGTCTGGCTCGCAACCGATGAGGACCGCGAGGGGGAAGCCATTTCCTGGCACTTGTACGAAACGCTCGATCTGAAGAAAAAAGAAACACGACGCATCACTTTCAACGAAATCACCAAGCCGGCGATTTTGCGTGCGATCGAACAGCCACGCGAGATCAATCAACCATTGGTAGACGCTCAGCAGGCACGCCGCGTACTCGACCGTTTAGTAGGTTTCGAGCTTTCTCCGGTACTCTGGAAGAAAGTGAGACCAAGTCTTTCCGCCGGACGTGTGCAATCGGTAGCCGTTCGTCTGATCGTGGAGCGCGAGAAAGAAATCCAGCAGTTCCAGACCGAAAGTTATTTCCGCGTAGCGGGAACTTTCCTTAAAGGAAAAGATGCGATCAAAGCGGAAGTGAGCCGTCATTTCGGAACAGATACCGAAGTAACGGCGTTCCTGGAACAGTGTGCCGGAACCGATTTCAAAGTACTCGACGTACAGACCAAGCCGGCCAAGAAAGTACCGGCCGCACCGTTTACTACATCAACGCTTCAGCAGGAAGCCAGCTTAAAGCTTGGGTTTTCCGTTTCCAGAACGATGCAGGTAGCACAGCGACTGTACGAAGCCGGAAAGATCACGTATATGCGTACCGACAGCGTGAACTTGTCCGAAACCGCACGCAACGGAGCGAAAGCTGAAATTACTTCTGCTTACGGCCCGCAATACAGCAAACCAACCGTTTATACGACCAAGAGCTCGAACGCACAGGAGGCACACGAGGCCATTCGTCCGACCGACTTTTCCGTTCACACGCTCAAATCCGGCGAGTCGGATGAGATTCGTTTGTATGACCTGATCTGGAAACGCGCGATTGCTTCGCAGATGAGCCACGCCGAGCTGGAGCGTACAACGATTTCGATCGGGAATCAGTCACTGCCGGAAGTATTCGCCGCAAAAGGGGAAGTGATCAAATTCGATGGTTTTCTCAAAGTTTACCTCGAAACTTCTCTGGAAGAAGACGAAGACGGCGAGCTCGAAGGCTTGCTGCCGGCGGTTACAATCGGTGAAACACTCGCAGCGCAGATCATTCGTGCAACACAGCGCTTTTCCCGTCCTGCAGCCCGTTACGTGGAAGCTTCTTTGGTGAAAAAGCTCGAAGAGCTCGGTATCGGTCGTCCGTCAACGTATGCACCGACGATCTCGACCATTCAGAAACGCGGTTACGTAGAGAAAAAAGAGCTGGAAGGAACGGAGCGTTCCTATACGGTCCTGGAGCTCAACGGCTCGAAAATCGATCGCCAGGTGAAAACTGAGATCACCGGAAAAGAAAAGAACAAGCTGTTCCCGACGGATATCGGCATGGTTGTGACCGACTTCCTGAAAGAACACTTTTCCCATATCATGGATTACCACTTTACAGCGGAAGTCGAAGAGCAATTCGACGAGATCGCCCGTGGTAAAATGAACTGGACGGATATGATCCGCACGTTCTACGATCCGTTCCACGACAGCGTGGAAGATACGCTCGAGCATTCCGAGCGCGCTTCCGGCGAACGCGTACTGGGCAATCACCCGGTTTCGGGCAAGAAAGTTCTGGCGCGTATCGGTCGTTTCGGTCCGATGGTGCAGATCGGCGATGAGAAAGAAGACGGCGAGAAGCCACAGTTCGCTTCACTGCACAACACGCAATCCATTCATACCATTACGCTGGAAGAAGCGCTGGAGCTGTTCAAGCTGCCGCGTACACTGGGCGAATACGAAGGTGAAACGGTAAAAGTGAACGTTGGACGCTTCGGCCCTTATGTACAGCTCGGAAAACTGTTTGTTTCCCTCAAAAAAGAGGACGATCCGATGCAGATCCAGCTGGACCGTGCGATCGTGCTCATCGATGAGAAACGCGAATCCGAAGCCAACAAGCTCATCAAGGATTTCCCGGAAAACAAAGACNNAAGAAGAAAGGTCGGGCCGTTGCTGCGAAGAAACCAGCTGCAAAAAAACCGGCTGCTAAGAAGAAATAGCCATTCTGAAATACGAAAAAAGGCGCAGTGGAAACTGCGCCTTTGCTTTTTTCTGAAATTAAATCAGCTCTTTTTCCCTTTTCCTGTACTGGTTTTTTGTGCAGGAGCAGGTTTGGCTGCCGGTTTTTTAGCCGGAGCAGGTTTAGCCGTAGTCGCTTTTTTCTTCGTCACTTTATCCTTGTTTTTGCCGCAGGAATCTTTGAGTGAGTGGAATTCTTTCGATCCAGGCTTGATACCCAGTTGCTTTGCCATTTCGCCCCAGCCTTTCGACTTGCTTGCCTTGTAAACGCGAATCACTTCGGTTGAAGGCTTTTTGGTGATTTTCATTACCTCAAATGCCATAACCACGTCACCAGGATCCATTCCGGCAGTGAAAAAGCTGTTTACCTTGTCGGTTGAAGTGCCATAGGTCGTCACCAGATTGGCTTTAAAGGTTGCCAGGTCTTTCTTCGCTTCGGCGGAGATGCTCTTCAGATGCGCATCCAGCGTACCATCGCCTGTACCAAATGTCTGTGCGTAAAGGGATACACACAGGAACAAACTCATTAAACTTAAAATTGCTTTGCCCATAGTTTTCATTTTTTATATAAAAATAGGAACTTGTGAGAACAAATTTCGGTCCGGTTTTTACTTAGCCGATTTTTTACGTTCCAAATTCTTTCTGATCAAAGTAATCCCATGTGTTGCACTTAAATGGAACATCAGCACAGTTATTCACTTTCCGCTTTTGATTGTTTCCTGAAACCACTGCGTTTTACGCCCGGGTCAAACGTACTTTTGTTCAAAGTACCTGAATGAAAGACATCTCCATATACTTTGCACCTGTAGCGCTTGAAGCCGGATTTCCTGCCGAATCGTTGGGTACGCGCGTTCAGCTTCACACCGAAAACGGTTTTCCGGCCATCGATCAGAATGGTGTGGCGCTGTTGTATGTGCCTGAATTCCGCAATGGTCACCCGGAATTACACCGCAAATCCGACGATGCATTCCGCGATGCATTCTACAGCTGTTATCCGGGTTCGGGATGGAGAGGCGAGCTCTACGATCTGGGCAATCTGCTGCCGGGAGAACGCGTCGAGGATACTTATTTCGCGCTTTCGCAGGTTATTTCCGAACTGGTTAAGAAAAAAGTTATTCCGGTAGTTATAGGCGGTACGCAGGACCTGACCTATGCGATGTACCAGGGCTACGAATCCCTCGAGCAATTGATCAACGTCATGAGCATCGATTCGAAGCTCGATCTCGGCGATCCGGATCAGCCGCTGGGGAAAGACGCTTATGTGAACAAGCTGCTGATGCATCGCCCGTGCTTTTTGTTCAATTATTCCGTGCTGGGCTACCAGTCGCCGTTCGTGAAACAAAGCGAGCTCGACCTCTTCGAGAAGCTGTATTTCGATACTGTTCGCCTCGGAGAATTCACGTCGAATCCACGAATTGCCGAACCGCTTTTGCGCAATTCCGACCTTTTAACCATTGATTTGCAAGCTATAAAAAGCAGCGAATTCTTGGGTTCCTATTATACCAGTCCGAACGGGTTCAATAACCAGGAAATGTGCCAGTTGACCCGTTATGCAGGTATCAGCGACAAGCTCACTTCATTGGGGATTTTCAACCTGCTTCCGGGCGCTATTTCAGCGGCTGCACATAACGAAGTTGCTCAGCTGATCTGGTATTTTATCGATGGAGTAGAGCAGCGGGTCGGTGATTTCCCGATCGGCAGTAAAAAAGATTATACCAGGTTCACAGTTTTCCTGGACGAAATCCAGCATGATCTGATCTTCTTCAAAAGCAACAAATCCGAGCGCTGGTGGATGGAAGTTCCGTATCCTCCGAAAGAAGGCATGAAATACGAGCGTCATCACCTGGTTCCGTGCAACAAAGGCGACTACGACGCTGCTTTGAAAAACGATATTCCCGACCTGTGGTGGCGTACTTATCAAAAATTAGGGTAATTTAAGGAAACCTTATTCATAGTTTCACGTAGACCAGAATGGTTGTGAAAAATCGGTGAATTCAACAAGCCGGTGTGGAAAACCGATAAGTTGTCGGCAAAAAATTTTTATTGTTGCAAAACAATACTTATTTTAGTCGCCAATTGGCTAATTTTTGTTAAAAGAAACCCAGAGATTACCATTTACTAAGTACGCTATTTTATGAAGAAAAAAATACTCGCTTTATCCGCGTTGCTTCTTGCTTCCACGAGCGTTTTCAGTCAGCAGGACATGTTGGTAACCCATTTTATCTTTAATAAGATGACATTTAACCCCGGTGCTGCCGGAATTGATGATGGGATTTGTGGAACAATGTTGTACCGCAACCAGTGGGACAAGGTAAATGGTGCGCCAAACTCGGCTATCCTTAATGTAGAAGCGAACTTGCATCGTTACGCTCCGATTGGTGTAGGCCTCTCGTTTGCACACGATGCGATCGGTTTCAACCGTCAGAACAACCTTCTTGGAAATATTTCATACCATGCGATTACTGCTCATGGAACCCTGGGGATTGGTGTTGGTATCGGTATGATCAACTTCGGCCTCAGCCCAACGTGGGTGCCGCCGGTAACTATGGTCGATGCGACACTTCCTGCATCAAGCTCAGCTACCACACTGGATGTGAACGCCGGCTTGTACTGGAAAGGTGCAAATGCTCCATATTATGTTGGTATCTCTTCCACCCATTTGTCGGCTCCTTCACTCGAGCAGGCTTCTGTTCTGGGGGCCGGTAGCAATGTGACTTACAACTCTGCTCGTCACTACTACCTGATGGGAGGTTACAAATTTGTAAATGTAATCGGAACACAAGGTTCCATCGATGCTCAGGCCATGGTGCGTACAGACATGGTGAAAGTATCTCCGGAACTGAACGTTCGTTACCTGCATGGCAACCTGTTCTACGGAGGTTTGGGCTTTCGTGGATTCGACGGTGTTTCTTTCCTTGCCGGTGTAACGCCGATTCCAAACTTTATGTTTGGTTACTCTTATGACCTGACATTGAACAAGCTCTCGACGATTTCTCGTGGTTCTCACGAGTTGGTGCTGAAGTACTGTTACTACCTTCCGCCGATTCCAATACAAAAATCAAAACACCCGAGATACTTGTAAATTCAAAAAAAAACAAAAATCTTTGTAACCATTTTTTGAACAACGCCGTTATATCCTTCAAATTGACCTGTAGAAACGTTGATGATAGATCCGGAGTTGTAAAATTGAACGAGAATGAAAAAACTGTTGTTAATCTGTTTAATAGGTCCATTTCTTATTGGTTGTTCGCAGCGTAGCGGACACCTGACCGGTGTAATGGGCCGCCGTGTGTACCATCCGGAGATTCCTCTGGGAATGGTGTACATTCCATCAGGTTCATACAATATGGGAGAAAATGATCAGGATGTTCCCTTCCTGCATCAGACGCGTGCGAAAACGGTTTCCGTGCAGGCATTCTATATGGACCAGACGGAAATCACCAACAACGAATACCGTCAGTTTGTGTATTGGGTCCAGGACTCGATGGCACGCGAGCGTATTTATGCAGGTGCAGCGGAAGATGATGACGCGGAGCGTTACATCAACTACGAAGACATGTATTTCGACGAGGGATCGCTGGAGTTCGTAGAATACGATCCATCCGACCGTGCGTTGAACCGTACACTGTTCTCCCTGAACTGGGACCGCAAGTTCGACTACAATGATCCGGAGATCGTTCCGTTGCTGGCTGATATGTACTATCCGCAGCCGGAGCGTTTCTACAATCGTCGTGAGATCGATACGCGTAAGCTCATTTACAAATACTACTGGATCGATCTGCGTGAGGCAGCTCGTCGCGGACGTATCGAGATCGTTCCAAACGGATACGATAACCAGCGCAACAAGGTCTCTGACGAGCACCGTGAGCTGAACACGCCTCCGCATCCGTTCACTGAAGAACCGCAGGGGCAGGACCTCGATATGGGCTACTTCAACAAAAAAGGACAGAACAACGCAATCCGCGGACATGCTAACCGTCAGCGTTTCGTGATCGATGAAGAAATCAATGTTTACCCGGATACACTTTGCTGGGTACGTGACTTTACCTACTCGTTCCACGATCCGATGACAAATATGTACTTCTGGCATCCGGCATACGACAACTACCCGGTGGTAGGTGTTACCTGGGTACAGGCGAAAGCATTTAGCGTATGGCGCACACAGCTGCTCAACAACTGGTTGCTTGCAATGGGCGATCTGTTTGTCAACGATTTCCGTTTGCCTACTGAGGCAGAGTGGGAGCGTGCAGCACGTGGTGATCTGGCGAACTCAGCTTACCCTTGGGGAGGTCCATACATCCGTAACGAATCCGGCTGTTTCCTTGGAAACTTTAAACCGATGCGCGGTCGTTACTTCGAGGACGGTGGTTTCCACACGGTGAAAGCTTACTCGTACAACCCGAACGGTTGGGGACTCTACTGTATGTCCGGTAACGTTGCCGAATGGTGCGAAACTGCCTACGATGAGTCGATGTACGAATTCTCACATGACCTCAACACTGAATACCGTTATGATGCCATGGACTGGGATCCGCCTTCAATGAAGCGTAAAGTGATCCGCGGAGGTTCCTGGAAAGATATCGGTTACTATCTGCAAACTTCTACTCGTACCTACGAGTACCAGGATACTGCCAAATCGTATATCGGCTTCCGGAATGTGGCGACACACCTCGGTCGTGGTGGACGTGACTTCTCTAAAGAAGGCGGTGAAGAAATTCGTAGCGATATCCAACTTCGCTAAGAATAAACAACAACAATCAAATACAAACAAAAATCTTAGTTAAACCTAAAAAACAAGAAAACTATGAAACCAGGAAGTAAAGGATGGAAAAAGTTTATGGCGAAACTCTACGGTTTTGGCGCGGCAGTCGTAATCGTTGGAGCTTTGTTTAAAATTCAGCACTGGCCGGGAGCATCTGAAATGCTTATCGTAGGTCTTAGTACTGAAGCACTGATCTTCATCTTCTCGGCATTCGAACCGATCCACGAAGATCCAAACTGGGAGCTTGTCTATCCTGAACTGGCATTGGGCCACAGTGATGACCTTGATCACGATGCATTGCCTGCAGCAGGCGGTCGTGGCGGTCGCGGTGGTTCAGGCATTACTGACCAGCTTGACAAAATGTTGGAAGAAGCTAAAATCGACGGTCAGCTCCTCGAGCGTCTGGGTGACGGTATGCGTGCACTCGGTGAAAACGCAGCTCAGCTGAAAGGTGTAACTTCTGCAGCAGCAGCTACAGATTCTTACGTATCTTCTCTTCAGGCAGCTTCTGATAAAGTAGCTTCCCTGTCTGAGGCTTACGAGCGCGCTTCCGTATCTATTTCCGGTATGACATCCAATACGCAGGAAGGTGAGTCCTTCGGTGAGCAAATGCAGAAAGTTTCTAAAAACCTCGCTGCGTTGAACAACGTATACGAGCTGCAATTGAAAGGATCTTCCGCTCACCTCGAGGCTACGGAGAAATTCCAGGCTCAGGTAACTGAAATGATGAAAAACCTCTCTGATTCAGCTGAAGATACTCGTCTGTACAAAGAGAACATGTCTATGTTGTCTAAAAACCTGACAGATCTGAACGCTGTTTACGGTAATATGCTGAAAGCTATGACAATAACACGTAGCTAATACCTTTCAGGTAAAAGCAGTGTTATTGAACAATTTAACTTTATTGTAAACCAACCAATAGATTAAGTAATCATGGCAGGAGGAAAAGAAACCCCTAGGCAGAAGATGATCGGTATGATGTACCTCGTACTGACCGCACTTCTCGCCCTTAACGTGTCCAAGGCTATCCTTGATGCATTCGTTGCTATCGAAGAAAACATTCAGGTTGCTAACCAGAATGAATTCGGACGTGGTGAAGAAAAAAAGGCTGACTTGCAAGCAGTGGCGACTGATAAAACAACGCCGGATGTTGCAAAGAAAGCACAACGTCTGATGACGTTTGTCAACAAGATTGACGAATTGACCGCAAAACAGGTTCAGTATATTGACAAGCTGAAGCTTGATATCCTGAAGGAATGCGGTGAGAATATCGATCAAAAAGGTGAAGGCTTCATTATCAAGACGCCTTTCGACTCTAAATTCCCGCTTCGTCCTATCCGTATGGATCTGATGAAGGTTGACGGTAAAGACAAATACGATGAGCCGATGAAGGTGATGGGTATCGCTGACGATATCAAGAAGCCTGTAGGTGAAGGTAAAAAACTGTGGGATTCGTACCTCGGCTACCGCAAGGAACTGATCGAGCTCGTAGTATCTTCCGCTTCAACGGATGAGAAAAAATACTTCTTCAAAGATCCGAACATCAACACAGCTGATCAGAAAGAGATCTCCAAAAAGCTGGACAAAGCGATGAATGATGTGATCATGGATGAGCGTGATATGGTTAAAAAGATCTACGCTTCCCTGACAAAACAAGAGTATGCAGACATGCACGAAGGTGAGATCAAAGACGTTCACTGGATTGGACGTACGTTTGACCACTCTCCATCCGTAGCAGCACTGGCTTCCCTCTCTTCTTTGCAGAAAGAAATCCTGACAGCTCGTGCTGATGCTGTTACCCTGATCCGTCAGCGTGTAGGTGGTGGTGAGTACTCATTCAACAAGATCATGCCATTGGCTTACGGTCCTTCTATCGCTAACAGCGGTGAGGAAGTCGAGATCCAGGTACTCATGGCAGCATTCGACTCCGACAAGCAGCCTATCGTGACTGTAAACGGTGGTTCACTGCGTGAGACGAAAGAAGGTAAAGGTTATGTAACTGCAAAAGGAAGCGGTTCTGAATTGAAATTGTCAGGTACAATTACCATTCTGAACAAATCCGGTATTCCTAAGACTCAGACCTGGGAACACACAGTTAAAATCATGAAGCCACAGGGAACGGTTTCCCTGCCTGAAATGAACATGCTCTACCGCGGTTACAACAACATCGTGGAAGGTGTAGCTTCAGGTTATGATGAAACAGTACTGAGCGGTAACGGTGTGAGCCTTACCAAATCAGGGAACCAGTACATCGGTCGCGTATCCGGTACAGGTCGTGAAGCATCTATCACGATTTCGGGTCGCAACAATGTAACAAAGAAGACAGAGTCACTCGGAGTATTCAAGTTCCGTGTATCGAACCTTCCTCCACCACAGCTGTACCTCGGTACACTGTCGAGCGGTTCTTCGGCTTCTTCTTCATCCGTAAAAGCAATGACAAGCCTGTTCATGAAGTATCCACCGGAAATTCCACTGAAAGCTACGTTCGACGTTGGACAGTGGGAAGTATCCGTAACCGGAGCTCCAAGAACCGTTCAAGGTTCAGGATCACGTTTGTCACCGGAAGCGATCAGTTTGATCAAGCAGGCCAAGCCAGGAAATACAGTAAGTATCTCAGGTAAATTTAAAGGCCCGAACTCCGGATTTGCTGCTTGTGTGATTAAAGTACAGTAAGAGAAAAAAACAAAAGAAAATGAAACGGTTACTAATCTGCGCGGCGGTTGCCCTGAATGGTGTAGCGCTTGCACAACCGGAGATCAACGGTGGACCTGTTAACGTTCCGTACAACGGAGTAGTTGATGGAGTTTACATCCAGGAGCATATCCCGACCAAGCGGATGATCCCTTATGAGTTCGTTCGCGAAGCGGATGTAACCTGGAGCAAACGTGTATGGCGTACGATCGACATGCGCGAGAAGATCAATCACCCGATGTACCTTCCGTTCGATTCTTACGATTCGGAAAACAACTGGGTGCGCAACGCTTCGCGCTGGTCTTTGTGGACAATCATGAAGCACCACATTCTGATCGGTGACCTCAAGATGTTCTCTCCATACAACCCGTACCAGTTCCAGCTCAAGGATGGCGACCAGTTCAAATATCCTGTAGTGCCGGAGCCAGGAAAGAATTATGCAACCGATTCGGCTTATCGCCAGGTAGCGTTCTCTTACCTCGGGAAGCTCGGAGCGCAGGCTACAACGCCGCTGGCTAACATGTACGGTGAAGACTCTGTGATCTATCTCCCGGATGGAACAACAGAATACGTTTACCCGGCACGTGATACCATGTGGTTCCTTTCACAGGACGTTGTACAGTACCGCCTGAAAGAAGACTGGTTCTTCGATAAAGAGCGTTCCGTACTGGATGTTCGTATCCTGGGGATTGCGCCGGTAATCTACGACAAGGACGAAACAGGTCAGATTATTGGTCTGCGTGAATTGTTCTGGTTGTACTTCCCGCACTGCCGTTACATTTTCAATAACTATTTCGTCTACAACACGCATAACGATGCACAGTGGATGAGTTTCGACGACTTGTTCTGGAAACGCCAGTTCAACAGTACGATCTACAAGGAAAGCAACGTGTTTGACCGAAATGTGGAATCATATCGTACAGGTGTCGACGCGCTGATGGAATCGGAGAAAATTACCGAGGAAATCCGCCTGTTTGAACACGATGTATGGCATTTCTAAGCTAAGATTTAATCTTTGTTGAACCCCGTGGCTTAATTGCTGCGGGGTTTTTTAGTTGTTGCCGTTTGCAATGTTTCCTGAATACAGCCCTGGTTTCTGTAACAAGAACTGAAATTCCCGTTCTATAAACATCATGCTCCGATCAGATACCACCTAAATCGTCTGAGCCGGATACTACCCGCACCATTCCGGTGATCCGTTCCGGATTTGCTGTCAGCGTGATTTGCGACAAGGAAATTTTAAACTACAGCAAATGAAACAATTATTCATCTGTGCAGCTGCTTTCCTGAACGGAACAGTGCTCGCACAAATCAGCGGCGGACCGATCAACGTTCCCTATCCTGGAATTGTGGATGGTCAGTACATCCAGGAGCACATTCCGACCAAACGACTGATTCCTTACGAATACGTCCGGGAAGCAGACGTGATCTGGAGCAAACGCATCTGGCGTTCGATCGATTTGCGGGAAAAGATCAACCACCCGATGTATTACCCCTTCGATACCTACGATTCCGAAAACAACTGGGTACTCAATTCCTCGCACTGGTCGCTGTGGAGCATTTTGAAATACCACATTCTTCAAGGCGATCTGACAGTGTTTTCTCCTTACAATCCTTACCAGTTTCAGCTCAAAGACGGGGATCAGTTCAAGTACCCGATCGTTCCACAGGCCGGGATGAATTTCACGACCGATTCTGCCTACAACCAGGTGCTGTTCTCTTACCTCGGCAAATTGGGACCGCAACCGATTATTCCATTGCCAACCTATGACGGACTCGATTCAACGATCACCAATCCGGATGGAACGATCGATTACGTTTATCCGCCGCGCGATACGGTCTGGTATCTTTCACAGGATATTGTCCAGTATCGTCTGAAAGAAGACTGGTTCTTCGATAAAGAGCGATCGGTGATGGATGTACGCATTCTTGGCATCGCACCAGTCATTTACGACCGCGACGATAATGGACAGATCATTGGTCTGCGCGAGCTGTTCTGGCTCTACTTTCCGCATTGCCGGTATGTGCTCAACAATTACTTCGTTTACAATCCCGATAACGACGCACAATGGATGAGCTTCGACGATCTGTTCTGGAAACGCCGGTTCAGCAGCATGATCTACAAAGAAAGCAACGTGTTTGATCGTACCGTCGAATCCTATCGTACCGGCGTCGATGCGCTGATGGAATCGGAAAAGATCAACGAAGAGATTCGCACATTCGAACACGACGTGTGGCATTTCTGATACGTTTATCTCCTTCATTGAGCAAACAAGGGTGGCCGACTTCAGTTTGTAGTCGATGCCACCCTTCATAATACTCCCAAGGGAGGAATTTTCGAAATTTCAATAAGTAGCGGTTACTATTTCAATACGGTGCATTTCCTCTGAAAACCTAAAACATAAATCATGGCAGGAGGAAAAGAAACCCCCAGACAGAAGATGATCGGTATGATGTACCTTGTACTGACCGCCTTATTGGCACTCAACGTGTCGAAAGCTATTCTCGACGCCTTCGTAGCGATCGAGGAAAATATCCAGATCTCCAGCGAGAACGAACACCTGCGCGGAGACGAGAAACTGAACGAAGTACGCGAGCAGGCTGAAAACGGCTATGAGCAGCAGGTTCGGCAAAAAGCAGCAAAACTCATGGCGACGATCCGTGTGATCGATAAAATGACCGGTGAGCGTATTAAGGAAATCGATCAGCTGAAACTGGATATTCTGAAAGAATGCGGAGAAGACATCAGCTCGGTTGGCAGCAAGGAAAGCATCATTCAGCAGAAATTTGCCAACGATCCGCTGCGTCCGATCCGTATGCGACTGGAAAATGTGCAGGGAATGGATAAATACGACGAGCCGATGCGCATTCTTGTTGGAGAAGACATCACCGCGCCGAACGGAAAAGGCATGAAGCTATGGAAGAACTACCACACTTACCGCAACAAGCTTACGGAGCTGGTGGCAAGCTCGGCAATCGCGGAAGGGCAGAAGTTTTATTTCAAAGCTCCGAACATTCGTCAGTTCAAGGACCAGAAAGACCTGCATGCACAGATCGATAAAGCGATCCGCAGCTCCAATGTTTCGCCGGATGACGAGGAAGCGATCAAAAAGATCTATGCTTCNNATCGGTAAAACATTCGATCATTCTCCGGTTGTGGCAGCAATCGCGTCTCTGTCTTCGTTGCAGAAGGAAATCCTGACAGCACGTGCAGACGCCATTACGATCATCCGTGAGCGAATCGGGACAGGCGAATTTTCCTTCAACAAGATCATGCCGCTGGCTTATGGTCCGGAAGTGATCAACCAGGGTGAGGAAGCCGAAATCCAGGTACTGATGGCCGCCTATGATTCGGATAGACAACCGATCGTGACCGTTTCGGGAGGAACGCTGCGCGAGACCAAAGAAGGAAAAGGCTATGTAACTGCAAAAGGANNGAAACGGCTCGGAGATGAATCTCAGCGGAACGATCACCATTTTGAACAAATCCGGGATTCCCAGAAAGATGGCGTGGCAAAAAACGATTCGCGTGATGAAGCCGTCCGGAGTGGTCTCCCTGCCGAAAATGAACGTTCTGTACCGCGGTTATGCGAACGAGATCGTCGGAACGGCATCCGGTTTTGAAGAAACGGTGCTGACGGGCAGCAACGGTCTGCAATTGACGCGCTCAGGCGAAGGGTATATCGGACGTATCGGGGGTTCTTCCCGCACAACGACGATTACGATCGCCGGACGAAACAAAGGCAATGGTAAAACGCAGGTGCTGGGATCCTATACCTACCGCGTTTCCAACCTGCCGCCGCCAACGGCTTACTTCGGAACGCTGGGAACAGGAACTGCCACACCGGGACAATTGGCTGCGATGAAAGCCATCCACGTCAAGTATCCACCGGAAATCCTGTTGGATGCTGCATTCAGCGCTGCTAAGTGGGAAGTGAGCATCGACAAAGGACCGCCACCGGTAAATGGAACCGGAGCGTTGACGCCGGCGGCACTTTCGCTGATCAAGCAGGCAAAGAAAGGAAACAGAATCACAATTACAGTCCAGTACACCGGACCGGTAAAAGGCTATGCATCGGTTGTGCTGACGGTTATCTGACAAATTTGGTTTAAAATGGGTAGTAATGACCGCGTTCTGTGTAGTGCAGGGCGCGGTTATTTCTTTGAATAGCCGTAACTTTGCGCCATGCTTGTACTGGAAAAACTGGGGGTTCACTTCCCGCAGGGCTATTTATTTCGGGATTGTTCGGCCCAGGTCAACACCGGCGACCGTATCGGACTTGTTGGAAAAAACGGGGCAGGGAAGTCAACCTTGCTGCGCCTGATCGCCGAATGGGAAAAACCGACGGAAGGTCAGCTCCACAAAATGCGCGGACTTGAAACCGGTTTTCTGACGCAGGATATCGAAATCGATACGACGTCGAAGGTCTTTGATTACCTCTATTTTTCCAACGAAGAGCTGAACCGTTTGCGCGATCGCATCGATACGATCAACCACGAGTTGGTGAGCCGTACGGATTACGAAAACGAATCCTATCTGGCGCTGCTCGACGAGCTGAATGCCGTGAACGAGCGCTACGGCATGATGGACGGCTACCAGTGGGAAGAGCAGATCGCCGCTACACTGGCCGGATTGGGTTTTGCGCCGGAAGATTTCCAGAAACCGCTTTCGTCCTTCTCCGGAGGATGGAAAATGCGTGCCGAGCTGGCAAAAATCCTTGTGAATCGTCCGAACCTGCTGTTGCTCGATGAGCCGACCAACCACCTCGATATTTTGTCGATCCAGTGGCTGGAAAATTACCTCACGAAATTCGAAGGCGCGGTGATCGTGATCTCGCACGACCGTCTGTTCCTCGATAACGTAACGAATCGTACCTGGGAAATCTCACTCGGGAAAATTCTCGATTTTCCTTACGCCTATACGCGCTACAAAGAACAGCGTGCAGAAGATCTCGAACGCCTCACAGATGCGAAAAAGCAACAGGATAAAGACATCAAGCACACCAAAGAGCTGATCGATAAATTCCGCGCCAAGAAAAACAAGGCCGCGTTTGCGCAGTCGTTGATCAAGAAACTGGAACGAACCGAGCGCATCGAGGTCGACAACGACAATATCGCCAAAATGAACATCTTTTTCCCGCTGAATACACAGCCGGGCAAGTGGGTGCTCGAAATGGAAAACCTGGGGAAAGCATACGGCGATCGTGTGCTGTTCCGGGATATTTCCATCACGGTTGGTCGCGGTGAAAAGATCGCTTTGCTGGGACCGAACGGTGTCGGTAAATCGACCTTGTTTAAATGTCTGACAAACGAAATTTCGTTCGATGGTAAAATCGCTTACGGACACAATGTAAAGATCACATATTTCGCCCAGGACCAGGCAGAACGACTCGATAAGACCAAAACCGTTTTCGAGACCGTTGACCTCGTTGCCGAAGGCGAAGTGCGCAAAGATCTGCGTTCCATTCTTGGCGCTTTCCTGTTTTCGGGCGAAGACATCGATAAAAAAGTCGGCGTGCTTTCGGGAGGTGAGCGAACCCGACTGGCATTGTGTCAGCTGTTGTTGAGGNNTGATCCTCGATGAGCCGACGAACCACCTCGATATTCAAAGCAAGCAGGTCTTGAAGCACGCTTTGCAGCAATACGAAGGAACGTTTCTGATCGTTTCCCACGACCGTGAATTTCTCGACGGATTGACGAATCGCATCTGGGACATCGAAAACAAAACGCTCAAGATCCACCATTTCGGCGTTCACGAATACCTGCAGCGCAAGCTCAACACGACGAACGAATCAGCACCGTCGCTCAAGAAAAAACCGGAAGCCACTCCTGTAAAAGTGGAAACGAAGACGGAAGCTGCTCCCGTTAACAACGAAGAGCGCAAGGAATGGAAACGTCAGCGCAACCAGCTCACATCGAAGATCAGGCAACTGGAAGAACAGATCAAAAAGCTCGAGGCCGAAGTGGAAAAACTGAACAGTCAGCTGGCGACGCTCGATTTTACCGATACGGCAACCGCATCGCCTGTATTGAAGTCTTTCGAGCAGGCAAAACAACAATTGGATGAAACCACCGATGCCTGGATGGAAGCCAGCGAGGCATTGGAAGCAATACCAGCGATATGACAACAGGTCTGATAGCCAAAATGCGCGTGGAGCATGGAGCTCCGATCCGCTACACGTTCGAGCTGAACGATGCCATTATCATGAACGAGCTCATCGGCAAAACGATCCGCATGGAATGGTCGGGCCGTATCGTTTGCTGCGGCTGCGGCAAAACCACCAAAACGTCGTTTGGACAAGGCTTTTGCTACAATTGCTTCACGACTTCGGCACATGCTTCGCCGTGCATTATTTCACCCGAATTGTGTCGCGCACATTTGGGTGAAGGCCGCGATATCGAGTGGGAAACAACGAATCATAACCAGCCGCACATCGTTTATCTGGCCGCTTCGGATGCGGTGAAGGTCGGCGTAACGAGGGCCGAGCAGCGCTTTACCCGCTGGATCGACCAGGGCGCGTCTTCAGCGATTATACTGGCAGAAACACCCAACCGCTTTACTGCCGGAACGATCGAAGTGGCGCTGAAATCCTATATGAGCGATAAAACGAACTGGCAGCGCATGCTTCGGAACGAGATCAATCATGACATCGACCTGGTGGAAGAAAAAGGCATCGTAGAAGACATGCTGCCGTTCGACCTGCGCGATTACATCAGCGGCGACGACACGATCTATCAATTCGATTATCCGGTGCTGCAATTCCCGCAAAAAGTAAAAAGCGTGGGCTTCGATAAAATGCCGGTCGTTACAGGAAAACTGGTCGGAATCAAAGGACAGTACCTGATCTTCGAAGACCAGACGGTGATCAATTTAAGGAAACATACGAGCTACGAGATCAACTTTGTAGTTGAGTAGTTGGAAGTTGCTAGTTAGAAGTTAGACTGTTAAATAGAATCAACTTTTTAACTAAACTCAAGCAGGCTTAAGCTGGCAGACAGTGGTGAGACAAATCTAAAATTCCGATTGATTATCAATCCATTGTATCGGACATGGAAGCGACAAGTCTCCAGTCATCGGTCTCCAGTCTCCGGACGAGTCTCCCAAACCGGATAACTTCCAACTCAAAAACTCTCCAACTCATCAACTCTCAGTGTGAGTTTGGGTTTGAGTGTGTGGTTGTCTTCAGTCATCGGTCTCCGGTCGTGGTTTAATAAACCGATAACTTCCAACTTCCAACTCAAAAACTCTCC
>DJFN01000028.1:8429-17335 GCA_002432085.1 Flavobacteriales bacterium UBA5871 | reverse complement strand
CCTGGTCGGCCTGCAGCCGCTGCTGTGCATAGGCGTGATCAGCAACAGCAAACCCGGGATTACCGGGTTTACCGGCCAGGGGTTCGGGCGCTACGGCTGCCTGCTCAGCCGTTTTGTACGCCTGCCAGGCTTCTTCTACCTGGAGGGAGGCATCTTTAAGCGCAGGCGCTGTTTTTTCGTGCCGGATATATGCCTGTAATGCTGCGAAGTAACCGGAGGCCNNGGCCGACGCTACCGGTAATGGCGCCAGTGGCTTATAGTATTTATTGGCTTCAATGGCAACCGGCTTCAGGGCATTTTTCTCATTGGCCTCACGCCCGGACAAGGCATCTGACAGGTCGGGCAATACAATATGCGGAACAACGCCATGCGTTTGTGCCGTAGTACCATTAAGCCGGTACAGGCAGGAAGTAGTTAGTTTGATATAACCGTCGGCCGTAGCCTTGCCATTATAGGTTTCCAGGTCGATGGTGGAATCGAGCGGCAGAATTTCCTGGGCCGTAGCCTTGCCATAGGAAGATGCGCCGGCAATGATAGCCCGGTTATAATCCTGTAACGTGGCCGCCACCATTTCCGAGGCAGAGGCGCTGAAGCCATTGATCAATACCAGTAAGGGACCATCGTATACGGTTCCCCGGTTAATATCTTTCAATGTGATCACTTTAGGGTCGCGGTTCCTGATCTGCGCCACGGGCCCGGCATCGATGAAGATACCAGCCAGCTCGAGCGCTTCCTGCATGGACCCACCGCCATTGTACCGCAGGTCGAGGATGAGGCCGCTGATATTTTCTTTTTTCAGCTTGATGACCTCCCGGGCCACATCATTGGCGCAGCCGTTAACTCCCTGCGCTGCTTCCCAATCGGTATAAAAAGCAGGCAGGGAAATATATCCAATATTCTTACTGCCTTTGAGCACAAAGCCTTTTACTTTATCTTCTTCCTCATCGGTCAATTGCTTTTGCTTATTCAGCGTTACCTGCCGGGTAGACCCATCGGCTTTCTTAACGGTCAATACCGTTTTACCAGTTCCCGCCGCAGCAAGCACCTGGTTGATCTCCGCAGCACCGGCTGCCGACACATCCACTGCCGGTTTGTTGTCTGTTTGGATGCTTTGTATCTTATCGCCTTCATTGAGCTGCCCGCTCTGGAAGGCTGAACTACCGGGTTTCAGGGCGCCTATCTGTGCATTGCCCTCCCTGTCCTCCTCCAACGTCAATCCAAACTCCATTTGTTTTTTGCCAAGCGTACCTTCAAAGCTTTCCTTGGTAGCAGGGGGGAAAATAAGCGGTGTGGGGGTCGTAGCAGGAGGCCATCGATTCGCACCAGTAATTGGCCATCACCGTTTCAATGCCCTGGGGATGCTGCAGCATGCGTTTAATGGAACGTGTAAACATATCCCTGGCCTTTTTTCGTAAAACGGGTTCAAGGCTGTCTATGTATTTCTTCGCAGGTATTTTTGTAGCGTCCCTCCGGCCTGCATAATGTACTACGCTGTTCAATACCGATAGCTTAAGCAATTTGTACAATTTTGTACGCATGCCGGTAATACCGGCCGGACGGGATGTATCTTCTGCGACCGTTAATTTTTCTTTGCCATAAAAGTTGAAGGGTNNCCAGCCGCTGCTTATAAGTAGTGATCAGCAATTGCAGGAAAGCTGTTTGCCTGCCCCTGATCTCATCATCCAGCCTGAGCTGCCAGGGAGTAAGCCGGGCCATATCTTCCTGGGTGAAGAGAATGCGCTGGTCGTCGAGCGATTCAAACAACCTGGCAAACAGGTCGGCAGAGAAGGCATCGTCTAACGGCCGGGGCTGTACATGAAATTTATTGGCCATCCGGCTGATGAGAAATGCATCTTTGGCAGCTTTGGGAAGGGGCTGCGCCGGCAGGGTTGTTGTGGCGAGACAACAAACGAGGAAGAGTGCTACGGGGTTACGCATAAGGCTACAAGGCAAAGCCTGTTTTAGCAATGGTTGTTATCAATAATTGATCAGCTTCCTGATGTATTCATCCAGTCGTGCTTTTGCCAGGAAGTTGTTTTCCAGTTCCACGTTAAAAGGTACGGGGGTATCCAGCGAAGCACAACGCATTACCGGCGCATCGAGCAGGTCAAAGCAGTGCTCGCCTATCCAGGCAGCCAGCTCTCCGCCAATGCCGCCCAGGAGGGTATCTTCATGCAGTATCAGTACTTTGCCGGTACGCGCCACGGCATTGCGGATAGCCATATAATCCAACGGCAGCAAGGTACGCAGGTCGAGAATATGGAATGAGATATAGTCATGGGTATGGGCATATTCTGTGGCCCAGTGTACTCCGCTGCCATAAGTAATAACGGATATGTCGACCCCCTCCTGTACCACGCGCGCTTTACCGATCTCAATTTCATAGTATTCTTTGGGCACCGGGCCGCTCACACTACGGTAGAGGGCCTTATGTTCAAAATAGATAACGGGATTGGGGTCATTGATGGCCGCGATCAATAATCCTTTGGCATCCATCGGGGTGGAAGGATATACGACCTTAAGGCCGGGTGTATTCGTAAACCAGGCCTCATTGCTTTGTGAATGAAAAGGTCCGGCGCCAACGCCCCCGCCTGCCGGCATGCGGATAACCACATCGGCCGACTGGCCCCAGCGGTAATGGATCTTGGCCAGGTTGTTAACGATCTGGTTGAAGCCCATGGTCACAAAATCGGCAAACTGCATTTCCACCATGCTCTTATAGCCCTCCAGGCTAAGGCCCAGCGCACCGCCAATGATCGCGCTTTCACAAAGCGGGGTGTTGCGCACCCGCTCTTTGCCAAAGTCCTGCACAAAGCCTTCGGTTATTTTGAAGGCGCCGCCATACTCTGCAATGTCCTGCCCCATGAGCACGAGATTGCCATGCTGCTCCATGGATTGGTGCAGGCCCTCTTTGATGGCGTCGATCAGTCGTAGGTCGGAAGCCGGAAGCCCGAGGTCGGCGTTTGGCTGTGCATTGTCAATGACCCTTACATTCCCGGTTACAGGCTTTATCGCGTATACATCTTCCAGTTCCGTGTCTGTATCGACGAAAACAGGCGCTGTATTGGCGCCTATGGAAAGTTCCACCTCAATGTATTCTTTAATATCCTGCTTAATAATGGATAGTTGCGCTTCATCCAGTACCTGTTCGGCCAGGAGGAATTGTTCATAGTTCCTGATGGGGTCTTTCATATCCCATACCTCGAATAAATAAGGCGGTACGTATTTGGTGCCGCTGGCCTCTTCGTGGCCGCGCATGCGGAAGGTGGCGCATTCAACCAGGTAAGGCCGCTGGTATTCGAGGCAATACTTCTTTACGCCTTTAATGGTATCATACACACCAAGGATATTATTGCCATCGATCTTCACGCCATCAATACCATAACCCCGTGCTTTTTCAACCAGCGCTTCGCAACGGTATTGCTCATGCACGGGCGTGCTTAGTGCATAACCATTGTTCTCTATTACAAAGATCACCGGCAGGTCCCACACGGCAGCCACGTTGAGTGATTCGTGAAAGTCGCCTTCACTGGCGCCACCGTCACCGGTAAATACGATCGTAGCCTGGTTGTTTTGCTTCAGCAGGTTGGCCAGTGCGATACCGTCGGCAATTCCCATCTGCGGACCAAGGTGCGAGATCATTCCCACGATCTTGTAATCCTGCGTCCCGAAGTGGAACGAACGGTCGCGCCCTTTGGTAAAGCCCGACATTTTCCCCTGGAACTGGGCAAACAAACGACTCAGCGGAATACCACGCGTGGTGAAAATTCCCAGGTTGCGGTGCATCGGCAGAATGTATTCTTCCTGGTTCATCGCAAGCGCCGTACCAACGGAAACGCCTTCCTGTCCCCAGCCGGAGAACCATTTCGTGATTTTTCCCTGACGAAGAAGGATCAGCATTTTCTCCTCGATCAGCCGGGGCTTCATAATGGCGGCATAGATGTCGAGCAATTCCTGGTCTTCAAAACCTGTACGGTCAAAGTCGATCGCGCGCTGCGTGATAATTGTTTCCATGGGTGAAAAATGTTGTTGCAAAATTAATGGTTTTTCCGCCCTGTGAGAACTGATTTATACGTTACAACCGGAATGTTATGAACACCGGATTATGAGGGCCCGAAAGCTTAACTCGATAGGAGATGGTCTCCCGCAGATTCCGCAGATTTTCGCGGAGCATAGTTGTTCGTGTGAATGCCTTAAGTAATAATTAATTGCACACAGGAACTACCCGGCTCCTACAACCGGCACAAAAAAAATCTGCGGAATCTGCGGGAGCCTTTACGTCGTCTAATCCCGAACCGTTTCTACATCCTTAACCCACCACGAGCTTCAAAACCACCGATTTCTCACCACTCAAAACCCGAACATAATAAACGCCGTTCAATCCTTTCAGTTCCATTTCGCTTGAAGAACCGAACACGTTTTTCTGCGTTTGAACGATCTTACCCGTAATATCCATGACTTCGATACGAACCGACGGTAAATCGATTCCCCAATCGATGGTTACTTTTCCATTTGACGGATTTGGATAAAGTGTCGCGTTCCAGCTATTCAGCTCATCGATGTTCAATGAAGTGATGTTCACGCAATCGGACGTATCCGAACAGTTACCCAGCGTCACCAGGACTGCATAGCTGCCGTTTTCGGTCGGAGTGAACGATTGTGAAGTCGCTCCGTTTACCGGTTGGTTGTCGGCACAGTCGATCCATTGGTAATCCGCGCCGTCCTGCTCAGCCGTGATGATATTTGCATCGACAGAAGTGGAAAGATCGAATGCCGTAACGCTCAGTGTTGCCGCGTTGGAATTGGTAAAGCATTCGGGCGTGTTGTTGATCACCATGCAGCGGTACTGGTAGCCGTCCATAGATCCCGGAACATCGCTTATGGTCAGTGTCGATGTATAAACACCGGAATAAGGAGCCGCTTCGGCGATGTCGTTAAATCCGCTTCCGGTATCGACCTGCCAGCGATAGCCGTTTCCATTCGTAATATTCCCCACACTGAAGCTTGTTTCGCCGCCTTCGCAAACATTGCTGTTGGCTGGTTGCGTACCGATGGATGGAGCGGTGCAGGATGTATGCAGCAAACGGAAATTATCGATTGCCCATTCTTCGTTCGTTCCATTGGTGTAAACCCGGATGCGCAGATCGATCTCACTTCCTGTTGCCGGAATATCTTTGGTAAAGCCTTCCAGGTCGTGTGTCAATACCATTCCTTCGCCGAGGTTGTCACCGTTCGTTTCTTCAGCCATTTGCTTGGAAGTACCGTTGTTTGCATAAAATCGGATGACCGGTTGGTAAGTGCCGTTGTCGATGCGGTATTCCACGATAATGTAATCGTCGTGAGACGCAAACGCGAGGCTTTCCCACACGGCAAAGTCATTGGCGGCGAATTTCCCTGTGAATTTCAGGTTCGTCAGGCCGGTGATATTGATATCGTTGAATTCGATCTGTAATTCGAACTCGCCCGGCGGAACGACGTCGCCATGGTCTTCACCGGCCCAGAATTTGGAACCGGTAACACTGGTATACGATTCGACCGTGGTAATGTCGGAGCCATCGGTACGTTTAAAGTAAATGTCGCCGGTGCCCGCATCTGTTTCCGCAACGCGTGTGCCGCTGCTGGGTGAACCGGTGTCTTCGAAATCGTCCGACCAGAAAACGGTCTGTGCTTGTCCCGATACGCTAATGAACGCAATTGCCATCAACGCTAAAGTAAAGTGCTTCATGTTGTTTTTATTATGTGATGAATAATGGATCGCTGAACGTAGCGGGAATAGCCAGTGAATGTCCGGAGCAAAGGTAGGATTTTTACAATTCGCTTTAAAAATTTAGCTGTTTTAAAACGAACACCCCGAAGCAGATCAGCCAGAGCTGAACGTTTCGTATCCCGACTAAAGACCGGATTCTCTTCACCATAAAAGGCTTCTTGAACGTACTAGCTGCACAAAAGGATGATCACGTTTAAACTTCACATCACACTCAACCCAAACTCACACTATGAAAAATCGACGACTTACTACGAAGCTGACTGAAGACCGTCAGACTGGAGACCGGATGACCGGATAACAAAAAAAGCCGGTCCAAACGAACCGGCTTACTATTTTATCAGAAAGGTGAATTATACCAATCCCTGATCGATCATTGAATCGGCAACTTTCACGAAACCTGCGATGTTCGCACCTCTCACGTAGTCAACCGTTCCGTCCTCGAGCTTACCGTATTTCACACAAGCTTCGTGGATAGAGACCATAATACCATGCAGACGTTGGTCAACTTCTTCTGCAGCCCAGCTCAGACGGAGGGAGTTTTGGGACATTTCCAGACCGGAAGTCGCTACACCACCTGCGTTAGACGCTTTTCCCGGTGAGAACAATACTTTCGCTTTCTGGAATGCGGTGATCGCTTCCGGTGTAGAAGGCATGTTGGCTCCTTCAGCTACGCAGATAACGCCGTTTTTGATCAGCATGTTAGCTTCGTCACCGTTCAGCTCATTCTGAGTTGCACAAGGCAGCGCGATGTCAGCCTTTACTTCCCAAGGACGTTTTCCTGCTACGAATTTCGCGTTAGGATATTGCTTGGCGTATTCTTCGATACGACCGCGTTTTACATTTTTCAGCTCCATTACGAAAGCCAGCTTCGCAGCGTCGATTCCGTCAGCGTCGTAGATGTAACCGGAAGAGTCGGACAGCGTCACAACTTTACCACCCAGTTGCGTTGCTTTTTCGCACGCAAACTGCGCTACGTTTCCTGAACCGGAAATCACAACGATTTTAGCGAGGAAAGAATCCTCTTTCGTAGCCAGCATTTCTTTTGCGAAGTATACGGTACCGTAACCTGTTGCTTCCGGACGGATCAGGGAACCACCCCAGTTGCGGGCTTTACCTGTCAGAACGCCGGTAAATTCGTTACGGATACGCTTATATTGCCCGAACATATAACCGATCTCACGACCACCAACACCGATATCACCGGCTGGTACGTCTGTGTCGGCACCGATGTGACGTGCAAGCTCAGTCATGAACGACTGGCAGAACTTCATCACTTCGTTGTCGGATTTTCCTTTCGGGTCGAAGTCGGAACCACCTTTACCACCACCCATAGGGAGTGTAGTCAGGGAGTTCTTAAAGATCTGCTCAAATCCGAGGAATTTCAGGATAGAAAGGTTCACGGAAGGGTGGAAGCGAAGACCGCCTTTGTATGGTCCGATCGCAGAGTTGAACTCAACGCGGTAACCACGGTTCACCTGTACTTCACCTTTGTCATCTACCCATGGAACGCGGAAGATAATTGTACGCTCTGGCTCAACGATACGATCCAGGATTTTAGCATCCTTGTAGCGCGGAGTTTCTTCGATAAGCGGAACTACGGCTTCAGCTACCTCGTGTACGGCCTGAATAAATTCTGCCTCATGACCATTTTTTGCTTTCACTCGATCCATGAAAGCATCGATCTGAGCTTGATATTTGTTCGACATTTCTTTTCATTTAATTAATGACCGAGCAAATGTAGAAAAATTTTAACGTCAGACAGGACGATTTCGCTTTTAGTTTTTAACCGAAAATCGGGCCTTTTTCGAAGAAGAAAACGTTAAGAAAAAACGCATATTGTGTAAAAAAATCTATCTATGATAATATTGAGTCGTAACAGCGTGGTTTTGACCATATAAGCCGATTTGAGAGTTATAAAAAGGTGGTTAATTTATTAACTTTGTAAAAATATTTCATAGTCAAGCAACTCAGCTTTAACACTGACGTCAACTGGAATATACAACTAATACTATGAAAAAGTTTCAGCTTTTACTCATCGCGATCTTTACTACGGTAACGGGGTTTTCACAGGTACAGGTGTGCCTCGGTGACGATGTTACCGTTTGTCAGGGGCAAACAGTTCAGATCACTAACTGCGCCAGTGGAGGCGGAACAGGAGGTGGTATCTACCTCAACAACCCGACCGAGGTAAACTTGTCGGATGACAACTGGAGTGGTTTGATTCCAATTACTTTCCCATTCAGCTTCTACGGAACAACTTACAACAACCTTGTTATCGGTGCCAACGGTATCGTATCCTTTAATGCAGCGAATGCTGGCGGATATTGCCCATGGTCACTGAACGGAGCACCGCTTCCGAACACAACGGTTACCGCAGCAATGAACTCAGCCATGGTTTCCTACCAGGATTTGAACCCGGCAAACGGGAGCAGCGGCCCGGTACAGTACCAGGTGCTGGGAACGGCACCTAACCGTAAGTTCGTTGTGTTATATAATGGCGTAACGATGTTCTTATGCACGGAATCATGTGCTTACATCGGTTACATCTTCTACGAAGGAACGAACGTAATCGAAATGTTTATCGGTGATAAAGGATCCTGCAGCGGCTGGAACGGTAACCTCGCTATCCAGGGAACGGAAAACGCTGCTGGAACTGTGGCGCACATCACACCGGGACGCAACAACACGGTATGGACAGCCACACAGGACGGTCGTCGCTGGACGCCGACTGCACCGAACAACACGACTAACTATGGAATTACAACTATTCCGTATGTAAACATCAACGCACCGGGAGGAAACATGCAATGGCAGAACACACTCGGCCAGACATTCCCTTATAACGGTGGCGTATTGAATGTGAACCTNNGCACAACAGGTTACTTCCTCACAGGAACTGCCTGTGGTGGTAGCTCCGTAGGATCTGTTTCCGATACGACTTTCATTACCCGTACAACGGTGAACGCAACTGCGACTGCTACGCCTGACAACTGCGCCAGCGGATTAGGTACGGCAACAGCTACACCGACTGTTGGTACGGCACCATACACTTACCTCTGGACACCAGGCGGTCAGACGACGCAAACAGCAACAGGATTGACGGCAGGAAACTACCAGGTACTTGTTACGGACGCAAACG
>DJFN01000028.1:1927-8407 GCA_002432085.1 Flavobacteriales bacterium UBA5871 | reverse complement strand
CGGAAGCGACGGTACGGCTACGGCAACCATTACTCCGGCTACAGGAACGATCACTTACCAGTGGGACGATCCTGCAGCTCAGACTACTCAAACAGCAACAGGACTCGCAGCAGGAACTTATAACTGTGTCGTAACATCTTCTAACGGATGTTCAGGCACCGTAACGGTTACCGTAACCGAAATCCCGGCTATGACAAGTCTTATCCTGACACAGGACGGACCAAGCTGTAACAGTGGAAGCGATGGTGTGATCAATGTAAACATTACAGGCGGTACACCGGGCTACTCTTATTCCTGGGACAACTCTGCGTCGACTACCAACATGGCAAACGACCTTGCTGTAGGCAGCCATACACTTACTGTAACAGATGCCAATGGTTNNTGGTGGTACTGCAGCAACAGCTACGGGCCTTTCAGCGGGCACTTACACTGTTACTGTAACAGATGCCAATGGTTGTGTGATCACTGTTTCAGCTACATTGACAGAGCCTGCTCCGCTGAGCATTACGATGCTGACACCGGATCAGACGATCTGTCCTGAAAGCTCAACGACGCTTCAGGCGCAAGGGTCAGGTGGTAGCTCGGCTTATACGTACACATGGACAGAAAACGGAACACCTATCGGATCAGGACCTAGCAACAGCATTGAGGTAGATCCTGCTGCTTCCGGAACTGTATACTGCGTAACGCTTTCAGAAGCTTGTGGCTCACCGACGACAGACTCTTGTATGACCATCATCTTCCCGACAGAGATCGTACCTTCTTTCATTGCAGACAAGCCAAGCTCTTGCCAGCCGGGTGAGTTCCGCTTCACCAACACTTCCAACAACCAGGGCGAGATCGCTACGGTGTTGCTGGAATTCGGTGACGGCGAAGAAGCTATGCTGATCGGTGCGGATGATACCATGCACGTATACAACAATCCGCAATCTTACGACGTGCGTGCAACTGTTACTTCCATCCATGGTTGTGTAACAACGGCGCTGTTCCCTGGAATTGTAACCGTTATCGCGAATCCGGTGGCTGACTTCAACTTCTCGTCCAACCCGACGACGATGTTCGAAACAACCGTAACGATGCAGGATAAATCAAGCGCCGGCGTTGTGAGCTGGTCATGGGAATCTCCATACTCCACACCAAGTGCGAGCTACTCTGAGAACCCTACATTCAGCTTCCCTGACGGCGTTGTGGCAACGTATCCGGTGAAACTCACCGTAACGACTGCAGAAGGCTGTACGGATTCCATCACACGCATCCTGAACGTGATCAGCGACATCCTGTTCTTCGCTCCGAACGCCTTTACGCCTGACGGTGACGAATTCAACCAGTCATGGGATTTCTCCATCATCGGTATCGACGAGTACGACTTCGAGCTCTACGTTTTCAACCGCTGGGGTGAGACCGTTTGGGAAACACACGATGTAAACGCTACCTGGGATGGTACGTACCAGGGGAAAGTAGTTCCTACAGGAACTTACACCTGGAGAGCGCGTGTGAAGTCACTCGAATCAGATGAAAAACGAGAATTCTCCGGATCTTTCTCGATTATCAAATAATACGATAAGTCACTAACGGAACTGCGCTCTTCGGGGCGCAGTTTTTGTTTATGGAAAGCTTCCGGCAGGAAAAATTCGTACTTTCGGATATAGAACAACAAACGGGAGCTCCCGAATACAAAACGATCATGATCATAGCGCTTGTCATTCTGGCATTTATCATCGGTGTACTTCTCATCATTACCCTTTTCGGACGAACACTGCCGCGTATCGCAACACTGGAACGGTCGGTGATCATCAACGCGCCTTATCAAACCGTTTTCCCGGAAATCTCCAACCTGCGCAATTTTGTGCTGTGGAATCCGTGGACGCGGAAAGATCCTACCATTCACCAAAGCTTTTCAGGGGAAGACGACACTGTCGGCTCGTCCTATTCCTGGAAAGGCAATAGCAAGGTCGGCGAAGGAAAAATGACCATTACCGGTATCGAGCCGGGGTCGCTCGTAACGATGGAGATCGATTTCGGACCTCGTGGCAAAGCGAAAAGCTCGTTCGTGGTAGAAGACCTCGATGACCGGACAAAAGTGACCTGGGGCTTTGAATCCGATATGGGAAGCGCTTTGCGCCGCGGGTTGTTCACGAAAATGATGAAATCCTTTATCGAGAAAGATTACGACGCCGGATTACAGAACCTCAAAACACGCGTAGAAGAAATCAATTCATGAAATCAATTTTAACTGCATTGCTGCTGCTCGCGGCAATTTCTCCGGTTTCCGGGCAAGCCACCAACGATTCCCTCATCATCCGCAGCTTTTTCGATGAAGCGCTGGATCGCGGTAAAGCATACGAAGATCTGCGTTCCCTGTGCAAAGACATCGGTGCGCGCATTTCCGGCTCTGCACAGGCTGAGCTGGCCGTAGAGTGGAGCAAGCGCAAAATGGAAGCTTATGGATTCCAGGTAACGCTGCAGCCGGTCATGGTTCCTCACTGGGAACGCGGCACAACGGAAACCGCATGGATGCAAACACGTTCGGGCGAGCTCATTCCTTTAGATGTGCTGGCGCTGGGCGGCTCTGTTGGCACAAACGGTCTTTTGCGCGCAGAAGTTATTGAATTCAACGACCTCGACGACCTGAAAAAGTNNCCAGCCGATGGACCCGAAGCACATTACAACTTTCGGTGCTTACGGCGGCTGCTATGCGATTCGCGGCATGGGAGCTGTGGAAGCAGCTAAGCTTGGTGCCGTTGCCGTCGTCATCCGCTCGCTGGCTTTGCCGCAGGATGATTTTCCGCACACAGGCTCTATGTATTATGAAAAGGAAATCGCGAAAATTCCGGCTGGAGCTTTATCGACCAACGCAGCCAACGAGCTTTCGGAAGAACTGAAAAAAGGCAAAGTGACCTTCCTGCTGGAAATGGATTGCCGCGATTACCCGGATGTGCAATCCTACAACGTTATGTGTGAGATCAAAGGAAGTGAATCTCCGGACGAGATCATCACGATTGGCGGCCACCTCGATTCCTGGGACACAGGCGAAGGCGCCCATGATGACGGCGCCGGTGTGGTCCATTGCCTCGAAGCGCTGCGCATCATGAAGGAGCTCAATATCAAACCGAAACACACGATCCGCGTCGTCTTCTTTATGAACGAAGAAAACGGCAACAAAGGCGGAATCGGTTATGCTTCCTGGACGAAAGAAAAAGGCGAGAAGCAGATCGCAGCGGTTGAAAGCGATCGTGGTGGCTTCAGCCCGCGTGGGTTCGAATGCGATGGCTCGGAAGCACAACTGCAGCTCATTCAGCAGTTCAGCAAATTATTGAAGCCGTATGGGCTGTACCATTTCGAGAAAGGATACGGAGGCGTTGACATCGGTCCGCTGAAGCAGCAATATACCGGAATTCCGCTATACGGTTTCGTGCCGGATTCACAGCGCTATTTCGATTTCCACCACGCACCAAGCGATGTGTTCGAGAACGTCAACAAACGTGAGCTCGAGCTAGGATGTGCCAGCATGGCGGCGTTCGTTTACCTGCTCGACCGGTCGTTGTAATCAGCTTTGTTCCGGCGTATCGGAGTTATTTCCGTTGAACCGGATGCGTTTCCGTCGGATTGTCTGGTAAGCTTCGCGTAAATGCAAAGCGCCGCTTGTGGGGCCTTCGTCGCGCGTAACACGTTTCAGGATCACCGCCAGGAAAAGATTAAACAGCGCAACCGATACGAACACGAGGAAACCGATCTGCAGGTTCGAGCGATTGGTCGTCATCAGGTTCACCATCTCGCCTTCGTTTGCCCGCATGCTTAATCGGTCCAGCTGTCCGGTAATGATACTTTGAAAGCCGATATACGCAATAAAAATCGCCACCACCATCACATCGGCCATCGACCATTTCCCCGATTTAAACGCCATTACCTTGATGAACTGGTTGTTCTTTTTCTTCGAGAACAGGTGAATACTGGCCGAAATGAGCTTCATCGCCGGGAAGAAGACGCTGAACAAGAGGATCAGCGACCCGACGAAGATCGAATCGATCTTTCCGTTGGTGATGAGGATCGTGGCCACATCCCAGATACTTTTACTCTGGTAGAAGAGAATCTGGTCGTAAAAGATCACGTGCGAATGCAGGATCTCGAGATCCAGCTGACTGATCCTGGCATCAATTTCCAGCATAGGCAGGTTGATACCGATATAAAGGTTCACAAAGGAGACAACGACCGAAAACATGAATGCCAATGCGAAAGCGTGCCGGAAATTGGCCTTGATCAGAACGATCCATAATAGCAGCACCAGCACCATGATCGCGATGAGCTGGTAGCCCCAGACTCGTTGTTTCGCCTCGATTTCGGTCGTGACATCGTGAATATGCCGGTTCAGCGACCACAGGCTTTTCTGCTTGTGCTTCCGAATGATGAGGTACTGGTCCGATTGCAGCAGGCTGCTGTCGCTGATGAGCAATTCGTTCACCTTCGCTTTCACGAGGTCTTTCACCTTGTCCTTGTTGCTGCGCTTGTCGAGCTCGGCCACTACCGTATTGGCAAAATCGGGAATTTTCGCACGGATCTTTTCCACGTCAACCATCCAGCGAACCACACCCATTTTGACTTTATCCTTGAGCTTGTCCTGTTTTTCATGGACCATATGGTCTACCTGATCGAGCNNGTATTGCAGCAGCCGGTGCATCACGCCGCTGACTTCCCGCCGGAGCACTTGTTTGTTCTTCGAAGAAAAGGAAAAGGAATCGATGCGCTGTTCGATAATCCGCTCGACCTGGATCGACCAGCTTCGTCCGTTCAACAGGCCGTCTTTCAGCTGATTGGCTGCAAACAGATCGTGCTTGTACTGTTTCAGCTTGATAGCATTTTTCGTGAGATGCGTTCCGAGGTAAACGGAGGCAGATGTAGCGAGCAGGAACAATATCAGAACGACTAATTGTCCGAGGTATTTCTTGGCGTTCATCGTGTGTGTCTTTTGAGGGTGTGTTCCTTGAAATTACGCTCTTTTTCTTCAAACGGATCGCAGTTCGTTGTCTGACAGTCGATTGTTCTGAATTTTTAACTTTTGAAAAGAGGCAAGGAACTTTCGCCGCGAAAGGTTAACTTAGCAAAACACAAACTCGCATCATGAGCCTCAACGGAAGACCGAACCCGGAACACGCATCAGCATACGCAAAATATTACTTCGACCGTACAGCCGGTCAGACGGATTTGCTCGCAGCACTGGAACAAAACGGAAAAGAAATGGCCGCATTCATTCGCAGTCTGCCGGCAGATAAAGCCGATTTCCAGTACGCGGAAGGCAAATGGACAACTAAAAGCGTGATCGCGCATGTGAACGACACCGAGCGTGTTTTCCAGTTCCGAGCGCTGTGCTTTTCCCGCAAAGACACCGTTCACATACCCGGCTTCGAAGAAGACTATTATGCGATGCACGCCAATACGGCCGGTCGAACGATGGAAGAGCTGGCTGCCGAGTTCGAGGCCATTCGCGCGGCAACGATCAGCCTGTTCCGCTATATGACAGACGACATGCTCGATTTCAAGGGAACGGCCAACAACAACGTGCTCACGGCACGCAGTGCGGGCTGGATCATTGCCGGACACGCCGTTCACCACATCGGAATTATTAAAGAACGTTATCTCGTTGAAGTAGAAGAATAACGAAGCGTCGACTTCCCTATATTTGATATATATACAAAAGGGGAAATCATGGACTTATCACTCGTTTTGTCCGAATCGATCGATATCAAGGCCCCGACTGCGAGCGTATGGCGCGGTCTGACCGACCCGGCGATTATTCAGGAATACCTTTACGGAGCCGATACACAAACGACCTGGGAAGTCGGGACGGAAGTTGTTTTCGAAGGCGAATTCGATGGCAAAGCCTATCGCGACAAAGGCGTTGTACTGGAAAACGAGCCCGGCTCCGTGCTCAGCTATACGTATTGGAGCGGCTTTTCGGGCATGGAAGACAAACCGGAGAATTATTCGATCGTCACGTGTAAAGTCACGCCGCTCGACGATGCGCACACGCGCCTGACGTGGACACACCGCGGTTACGCCTCCAAAGAAGCTTATGAGCATTCGAAAATCGGGATGACGTCGTTTATGGAGTCGATCAAAACGGCGATGGAACGGAACGCCGTTTAATCTTCCTGCGGCGTAAAAATGAACTCGAATTTCGTTTCCGGAAAGGTTTCCATTTTCATCGTTCCTTCCAGCTGATCGGTCAGGGAATCGATGAGGTCGAGACCAAAGGAATCGCGTCTTGAAGGCGCTTTCCAGGTTCCGCTGTCCTTATAACGCAGACAGCACTGATTCTCACCGTGTCGCATGAACGAAAGCGAGATCTTACAGTTTTCATATTCGTCGAAGGCGTATTTCAGCGAGTTCGAGATCAGCTCGTTCAGGATCAGCGCCAGCGGAACGATAGAGCGCAGACCGATGGATTCCACGTCGCATTCGATCTCCAGCTTCACTGCATAACCG
>DJFN01000028.1:0-1920 GCA_002432085.1 Flavobacteriales bacterium UBA5871 | reverse complement strand
TTTGGCGATGGCTTCCGGGTTTTCAAGCTCCCGCGACTGCAACCGCAGCAGGCTGGTGATGATTTGCAGGTTGTTTTTAACGCGGTGGTGAATTTCCTTCAGCATCACGGTCTTTTCCTCGTTCTGCTTCGAAATGATGTTGTACTGGTCCTGCAAAACGTCCTGGGCGAGATTCAGCTGCTGCTTTGCCAGCTCGTTCGTGCGGATATTCTGCCAGCACAGGTAGGAGATGATGATGAAACAGAGCAGGAGGTTCAAGGCTGTGCTGTAGATCTGCTCAATCGACAGATCTTTCAGCAGCTGGATCTGGTCCTGCAGATAAAACGCATAGAAAACGGTTGACATAACGCCGTGGAGCACCGAGAAGAAGAAGCCCCAGCGTTGTCCCAGGATCAGAAAGGCAAAGAGGATGTTGATGCACATCCAGAGCAGATCGACCATGTGCGGCTGGTCGTTGATCAGGTAAAGCGTGATCTGACAGGCGGCCGCGCCAACCAGGTTGATGACGAGCGTTGGAATGAAATAATGTCCCGTTTTTCGGATAATAAACAGGGAAATGATCATGGAAGCGAGCGCTACCAGTGAAACGAGGACCGTTCCCGGATTGAAATACGGGATCAGCACACAGATCAGGATCGAAATAATAATCCCGAGGAAAAGGCTCAGCCTGTAAGCCAGGATGTATTTCGCTTCGTGGACATAATCCGTTGTCTGCAATTTCGGCGGTGTGAAGAGGAGAGTCAGAAAAGCTATCATGGGGCCGTTTATCGTTTCATAAGTGTAGTATGGCAGGTCCTGGAAATCTGCCGGGTAATGCCTTCCTTACAAATGTATTGAAACAACCTGAAAAGCAATAGGGGTAGAACTATAACCTTTTTGGTGCAACCGGAACCGAAATCGCTACATGGCTGAGGATAAGGAGGCGACGGGGAAATAACGTGCAAAAAAAATCCCGTCCCGATAGTTATCGGGACGGGATCGTTTCAGCTCTGAGCTGATTATTTTTTCTTGTCTACTTCAACTGTAGCAAGCTCATCGGCTTTGTATGCGCCGCTGTCGAGCTTATCTTTCAGCTTTTTGAAGGTTTCGATCGTGTAGTTTACGTCATCGAGCGTATGAGCCGCTGTCGGGATCAAACGCAGCATGATCACATCTTTCGGTACCACCGGGTAGATCACGATGGAGCAGAAGATGTTGTAGTTCTCACGCAGGTCGAATGTCAGGTTCGTTGCTTCTGCAAGGTTTCCTTTCATGAATACAGGCGTTACCGGCGAGTTGGTTGCACCGATATCGAAACCAGCGTTTTTGAGTCCGTTCTGGAGCGCAGACGCGATCGTATTCAGTTTTTCTTTCAGCTCGGGACGCGTACGGAGCAATTCCAGACGCTTGCGTGCACCGATCGTAATAGTGATAGGCAACGCTTTTGCGAACATCTGTGAACGCATGTTGTAACGAAGGAACTCGATGATGGATTCGTCACCGGCAATGAAGCCACCGATAGAAGCCATCGATTTCGCGAATGTTCCGAAGAGCACGTCGATCTCAGCCTGAACGCCTTGCGCTTCACCAGCTCCCTGACCGGTTTCACCCAGTGTTCCGAAGCCGTGTGCGTCGTCTACGAACAGACGGAAATTGTATTTTCCGGATTTACGGAATTCAACGATATCAGCCAGTTTACCCTGGTCGCCTGCCATTCCGAAAACGCCTTCTGTAATAACGAGGATACCACCGCCGGTTGTTTCAGCCAGACGTGTAGCGTTTCTCATTTGCTTGTCGAAGCTTTCCATGTCGTTGTGCTGGAACACGAAACGCTTTCCGGTGTGGAGGCGCATTCCGTCCAGGATGCAGGCATGTGCTTCGCTATCGTATACGATGATGTCGCTGCGGTCTACGAGGCAGTCGATTGCAGAAACCATTCCC
>DJFN01000027.1:4656-11379 GCA_002432085.1 Flavobacteriales bacterium UBA5871 | reverse complement strand
ATAATGATCCGGTTGTCAGCGTCGAAAAATTCGTGGTATTTGTAGTCGGCCGTGATGAACACATCGGCACCTGAACGAATGGCATCGGAAAGCAAAAATCCGCCAGATCCGCCGCAAACCGCTACTTTTTGGATCATCGGCTTCACCACGTTCGTATAACGAATCACGCCGCCTTTGAACGTGGATTTTACATTTTGAAGAAATTCTTCAGCAGGAACAGCCGTTTCGAGCTCACCGATCATACCCGAGCCGATACGTGTGTGCTTGTTTTCCAGCGCCACGACATCGTAAGCCACTTCCTCGTACGGATGCGTTCGCAACATGGCCTGGATCACCGCCGACAGACAATCCTGCGGAACGATCGTTTCCAGTCGCACTTCGTTTACGCGCTCCAGATTGCCGGTTTGACCGATATAAGGATCGGCGCCTTCCAGCGGACGAAAAGTCCCCGTTCCATCGATGAAAAAGCCACAGGAATCGTAATCGCCGATACGGCCCGCGCCGGCAGCAAACAGCGCTTCGGAAATCGCTTCTTTGTGCTCTGCAGGAACGAAAACGCTCAGTTTGTTCAGAATCCCGGTTTTCGGCGACAAAATGCGTTGATTCTGCAGTTTCAGCTTATCGGAAATAACCGCATTTACGCCGTATTGCATGTTGTCGAGGTTCGTATGAATGGCAATCAGCGCGATCTTATTTTCGAGGGCTTTGATCACCGTCCGCTCGACGTAATTTCCGCCCGTTAACCGCTTCAATCCTTTGAAAATGATCGGATGGTGCGTCAAAACGACATTCGCGCCATTGGCAATTGCTTCGTCGATCACCGCTTCCGTACAATCGAGCGCCACGACAACGCCAGTCACTTCGCGCTTCGAATCGCCGACCAGCAATCCCGAATTGTCATACGATTCCTGGTAAACGAAAGGCGCCAGCTCGTTGAGGTGATGAAGAATGTCGGAGATTGTTGTCATAATGAGTTGTTGAGTTGGAAGTTGGAAGTTAATTAGTTGGAAATTGAGCTCCTGATGGGCTATTGAAATGAAACAATCGAATCTTTATTTCTTAACATGCATAGCAAATATAAGATTTCATCGAGCCGGGCTTTCTATTTAGCCCGAATTTTCAACAACAAAAGCCCCACTCCGGAGAATGAGGCTTTGCCGTATTTGTGACATAAACCAATCATACAGTAAGCTAACGAACCGGCTGGTTCATATGGTCAGCATTGAAAGCCGGTTCAGATTGGATTTTCTAACAAGTAATTATTCGTTTTATCAGCCCAGTTTCAGCTCCAGCTCGTGTGCCAGTGCTTTGAGCGACATGCGGGTCTTGTGTAAACGGTAAAGCTTTACAGAAAGCAGGATAATCAATGGGCTGCCGACATAAAGCAGCAGAATGTTCCAGGCTCCGGGTTCAACGATGGAACTAATAACCGTTATCAGGAGCATTGCTGCCAGAATAGCTATCACCACCTTTCCCGTGATTCTTCGCTGTGAGCGACTGTTGGTCTTGCAGCATTTCTCGATCTTACGACCGATCTGTCTGTTCTCCTTTTCGGTGAACAACGGCAGCTGAGCCCGGATGCGCCCTTTTCTACCGGCGCTGAACAAATTGATTTCCGAAGCGATTTGCTTGATCTCGTCGATATGTTCAATAATGTGTTCCTGTTTCATAATCTGGACATTGTAAATAATGGTTCACCGGTCAAAAGTAGAAGCTAAACAATTAAAAATCACCCGTATAAATACCTGTTTTTCACCTACGGTAAATGCCCGTTTTTCATTACGGCTTTCCGCAAAAGGTGGGGTATACTAACTGTATAAGAACTGTACAACAACTGTAATGGCGAAGCACAAGACTGGAAACTGGTAACTGGAGACCGGGTCTTAGAAAATTCTTCGCTACTTTTGGTATCAATAAATCAACTACATGCGCAAAATCATCTTTTTCGTTGCAAACCAACACCTGTTTGGTTTTATTTTAGTATTCCTGTTTTCTCTTCTGTCAGTTAAGGTAAATGCCCAGTCCGGTGAAGTTGACACAACTTTCAGTTATGAGTTGTACAACCGCTTTGGTAATGGCAAGCGCGCCGAAGGTGAGGTACGTTCCGTATTACTGCAGGATGATGGTAAGATCATTATTGCAGGCAACTTCTATTCCTACAACGATAAAGCCCCTGCTGTAATGGCACGATTACATCAAGACGGCAGTACAGATACGTCATTCATGCTCCCGGGTAGCCCGACAGGCGTTTTGTGCACTGCCCTGCAGCCTGATGGAAAGATTCTGGCCGGCGGTTATTTCAGTCCGGGTTCCGGCACCGCTTTCCACATACGCCGAATCAATTCGGATGGGTCGGTAGATGCCTCTTTCGCATTTGGAAACCTTACAACATTCGGCTATGCCAGGAAAATCGTCATCCAACCTGATGGAAAAATTCTTGTTGCCGGTGCTTTCAGCAGCTACAATGGATACTCGCACAATGATTTGTTACGACTAATGCCTGACGGCAGCATCGATCCAAGCTTTACGGCTCCGACATTCAATTTATCCAGTCAATCGATTTTTTCCATCGCTCTACAGGAGGATGGTAAAATTCTCATTGGAGGTGATTTTACTCAAATGAACGGATCGATGGTCGGTCGGATAGTACGCTTGAACAGCGATGGTACTCACGATGCAAGCTTTAATGCAGGAAGCGGTATGAACAATACGGTGATGGCTATTGCTATACAGGAAGACGGAAAAATCGTCGCCGGTGGTTATTTCAATCAATTCCAAGGTGCTCAGCAGAATGGGATCATCCGTTTACTGGCCGACGGTTCGGAAGATGTATCCTTCAACGTCGGAACAGGTACGATGGATGTAGAAGCGCTCCGCATTAAACCCAACGGCGATATCGTAGTCGCAGGTGACTTTTCAAGCTTCAATCTCGTACCTTCAACCAGCCTGGTGGTACTCGCATCAGACGGCTCAGTACAAGTAACGACTATTCATGCCGGAAGTTCAACAGTTAAGAATATGGTCATCCAACCCGATGATAAAATCATTACATGCGGGGACTTTCATATGAGCATAGGTGATTTCCAGGTAATGGGAATTACACGCATCTTGCCCGATGGAACAATGGACAGTCTTTTTGTTCCATGGACCGCTGCCAGTGGAAGTGTGTACGATATTGCCCCATTGCCCGATGGAAAAGTAATGGTGTCCGGTGACTTCCGTTCTTATGACGGCATCATACGCAACCGTATTGCACGAATCAATGAAAACGGTGAGTTGGATGAAACCTTCGATCCTGGATCGGGAGCAAATGCCACAATTTACACCATCGCTGTTCAGCAGGACGGTAAGATCCTCATAGGTGGAGATTTCACACAGTACAATGGCAGTACCGCAGGAAGAATCGCACGACTCAACCCGGACGGCAGTCTGGATATGACGTTCAACTCCGGACAAGGTATCGATCTGGGAACCGTGTTCGAAATCAAATTGCTCCCGAACGGGAAGCTGCTTATCGGTGGGGATTTTTATACCTACAATGGCACCAATGTCACCGGTATCGCAAGAATTAATCCGAATGGCAGTCTCGACCCTGGTTTTTCAACGGGAAATAATGCTAATAACGTAACAGATATCGAATTGCTATCCGATGGAAAAATACTGATAAACGGCTACATAAATGGGAGCGCCTCCAATCTGAATCATACGGCTCGTCTGAATCCCAATGGCACCCTTGATCCTACTTACAATCGTGAAACTCCGATTGGTTTCCTGGTTCGTACCATAAGTGCGCAGCCAGACGGGAAGATTGTCGTGGGAGGTAATATTACTTCTGCTTCAATCAACATTATGCGGCTTAATCCTGACGGTACAGCTGATGCAACATTTAACCCGGGCACAGGCATCAATATGGAGGTAAAGGATGTTTTTGTACAAACTGACAACAAAATAATCGTTGCAGGTACATTTACCAACTTCAATGGCGAAGATGTAACGAATCTTGTACGGCTGGAAGAGGACGGGTCGATGGATCAGTCATTCACTACACAAGATATCGGCAATCAGGGTGCCATGTATGTTGTACGACAACTACCAAATGGCAAGCTAATGGCCGGTGGTTATTTCTTTAATTATCTTGGAAAACCTGCTCACGCCATAGTCCGACTGAACAATGATGTACCAGGGATCTCCGATATGCAGCTTTCGTTCGGAGCCACCCCTGTTGGCTGTAACGATAGCGGGATGGTCATCGCCTTACCCTATTATGGTGTTCCACCTTACAGCTACGAATGGCAGACCGTTCCTGTACAAACTACACAGACCATTTACCCGGAAGTTGCCGGAACCTATAGCGTGACGGTGACTGACTCTACCGGCTATTCCATTGAAACAAGTGTGCTTGTTCCCGGATTCCAACACCAAAATTCGTTCGATCTGACATCCTATTTGACCAGCAGTGAGTTCCGTACAGGTTTCGATGCGCAGATTCGTATACAGGCCGTCAACAGTGGCTGCGAAGCTACACCGGCTGTCCTCAGCATTGTACTTTCTCCACTCCTTACTTTTCAGAATGCTATTCCTGTAGCGGATGCCATCTCGGGCGACACATTGACATGGAACATAGCTTCACTTTCCTACATGGCTCCTTTAGAAGTATTCATCAACGTATCGGTCACTGATACAGCTACGATCGGAGAAACCGTTGAGCTAATTACTGCTATAACACCTGCAGCAAGCGATGCATACCCAGAAGATAATACCAAGTATTATACATTCCCGGTTGTCAATGGCTATGATCCCAATTACATGTCAGTTTACCCGGAAGGTAAATGTGACGATCACCTGATCGAAACTGATCAATTGCTTACTTATACCGTGCATTTTCAAAATACAGGGAACTCTCATGCCGTCAATATCCGAGTGGTTGATTCTCTTTCGACTGTTCTGGACATGACTACGGTGAGAGTGATTGATCAAAGCCATGCTGTGTGGACAGAAGTACTTCCCGGCAACGTCATACAATTTCATTTCGACAACATCAATTTGCCTGATAGCACCACTAACGAAGCTGAGAGTCATGGATATGTCACGTTCGACATCATGCCGAATGCAGGCCTTGCCAATGGAGTGACTATCACTAACCAAGCGGGGATTTACTTCGATTTTAATTCGCCAATTATCACCAATGAAGTTTCCAATGAAATTTATATCGGTGAGCTCGACAGCTACATCTGCAATCTTGGGCTTGCGGATCATGAAGCATATGCTATTGACGTCTACCCAAACCCATTCGAAGACGGTTTTACCATTAAACGTGAAAATGCAGGTCAAGCAAATGTTGTATTAACCGACCTGCAGGGTCATGAAATCACACCACTGATTAGTACGGACATGAGCGAGCTATATTTCCGTGTTCCGGATATTACAGCAGGCATGTATCTGTTACACATTTTTACCGAAACAGGCCAGACTACCGTCCGTATAATCAAAAGATAAGACAAAAGATTTCCACAAAAAATAGGGCATTCTGACCGTATAAGAACTGTAACGAAAGCTGAAGACCGGAGACCAATTATGCACCTCGCCTGCGGCAGGCAGGTTCTGCATTATGAATTATAAATTACCTTTACCATTATGCAATTCCTCCGGCTTCTCTTATTGCCTTTCTCGTGGATCTACGGCTTCATCGTCGCTGTACGAAACTGGCTGTTCGATCGCGGGCTGAAGGAAACGTACCACATTCCGAATAAATCGGTGTGCGTGGGCAACATTACTGTTGGCGGAACGGGCAAATCACCGATGACGATGTACCTCGTGAACCTGTTCAGGGAATTCGATCCGGCGATCTTGAGTCGCGGCTACGGACGTGCTACCAAAGGCGTTCGGTTGGCCGGAAACGACGACACGGCCGCTACGATCGGCGACGAGCCGTTTATGTATTACCGTCGTTTCGGAGCAAGCGTGCCTGTTGTTGTGGCGGAAGAACGCAAGGCCGGCGTCGAGCTGCTAAACAATCAGTTTCACAATCCGCTGATCATTCTCGACGACGCATTTCAGCACCGTAAAGTACAGGCGAAATGTCAGCTGGTGCTCATGACCTGGGACCGGCCGATTTTCAAAGACTTTCCGTTTCCGGCGGGCAATCTGCGCGAGAACCGCAGCGGCATTCTCCGGGCGGATATCGTAGTGGTGACCAAATGTCCGGAGAAGCTTGCCGAAAACGAACGCNNCGCTTGCACTTTCCAGCCGAAAAAACCTTCTTTTCCCACATCGAATACGGCGAGCTGATTCCCTTTGCCGATGCGGAATGGAAGCCCGTTGAGCGCATTCTTCTCGTTACGGGTATTGCGAATCCGATTCCGCTGAAAAAACACCTCGAACAAAGCTACGCAGTCGAGCTGCTGCGTTTTCCCGATCATCACCGGTTCACGGAAAGCGATATAAAGGCAATTCGCCAAAAATTTGATACTTTTGCGAGCCGTCCTTGCGCCATTGTTACAACGGAAAAAGATGCGGTACGCCTGCAGGAATTCAGCGATCATTCGTGGATGCAACAGGCGCCGTGGTTTTACCAATCCATGCAATTGCGCATTGACCGACCAAACGATTTTAATGAATTAGTACTGCAGTATGTTACTCGAACAAATGAAAGAAGCCGCTGATTTTATCAGCAAACGCACACAGGTTAAACCAACAATCGGCATCATCCTCGGAACAGGATTG
>DJFN01000027.1:186-4588 GCA_002432085.1 Flavobacteriales bacterium UBA5871 | reverse complement strand
CGAAGGCTACAACATGCAGCAGGTGACGTTCCCTGTGCGCGTGATGAAGCTGCTCGGTATCGAGCGCTTGTTCGTGAGCAACGCTTCCGGTGGTGTGAATCCGGATTTCGAAGTAGGTGAAATCATGATCCTCGACGATCACATCAACCTCTTCCCTGCTCACCCGCTGATCGGCAAGAATATCGACGAGCTCGGACCGCGTTTCCCGGATATGAGCGAGCCGTACGACCACACGATGATCGGCATGGCGAAAAACATCGCTGCTGAAAACGACATCCGCGTTGCTGTAGGAACATACGCTGCGTTAACTGGCCCGACACTCGAAACACCGGCTGAATACGGCTACGTTCGCGCGATCGGTGCAGACGCCGTTGGTATGTCGACCATTCCGGAAGTAATCGTGGCGCGCCACATGGAAATTCCATGCTTCGCGATCTCCATCATTACCGACCTCGGTGTTCCGGGGAAAATACAGAAGGTGAGCCTGCAGGACGTTATCGACGTGGCAAGCCGCCAGGAACCGAAAATGACATTGATCATGCGCGAGCTGATCTCACGAATTTAAAAATGTAAAATTGAAAATGGAAACGAACGACACTTTTACATTTTCAATTTTCAATTTTCAATTGAATGAACACCTTATTTGATAAATACGAAGCCGTCATCGGTCTGGAAGTACACGCGCAGCTGCTTACGCGCTCTAAAGCGTACTCTTCGGACATCAACGAATACGGCGCTCATCCGAATACGAATGTGAGTGTGATCACGCTCGGCCATCCGGGAACTTTGCCTGTGATGAACAAAAAAACGATCGAATTTGCCGTTCGACTTGGACTGGCTTGCGATTCACGTATTGAAAAGCACCAGCATTTCGCCCGCAAGAACTACTTCTATCCCGATCTGCCGCAGGGCNNCCGGATACGACGCCGATCTGCGTTGGCGGACACTTGTTCATCAAAGATGCCGAAGGAAACGAGAAAAAAATCGGGCTCACGCGCATCCACATGGAAGAAGATGCAGGGAAATCGATTCACGACGTCGACGTCTACGATACGCTGGTCGATCTGAACCGCGCCGGAACTCCGTTGCTGGAAATCGTTTCCGAGCCGGATCTCCGCTCGGCGACCGAAGCCTACAATTACCTGACAGAAGTTCGCCGACTGGTGCGCTACCTCGACATTTGCGACGGTAACATGGAAGAAGGCTCGCTGCGTTGCGACGCCAACATTTCCGTTCGTCTGAAAGGTGCGCCTGAATTCGGAACGAAAGTCGAAGTAAAAAACATGAACTCCATCCGGAACGTGCAGCGTGCGATCGAATTCGAGATCGAGCGCCAGATCGAAGCGGTGGAGAAAGGTGAAAAAATCGTTCAGGAAACCCGCAGCTTCGATGCGTTGAAGAACGTGACAATTTCCAGTCGTACGAAAGAAGCCGCGAACGATTACCGTTATTTTCCGGAGCCGGACCTGCAGCCGATTGTAGTAGATGAAGTCTACATCGACCAGGTAAAAGCATTGATGCCGGCACTTCCGCGCGAGCTGTACAAGAAATACACGACTACGCTCGGACTTTCTGACTACGATGCCGGTATTCTGACCGATTCCAAAGCGATCGCGCTTTATTTTGAAGAAGTCATCAAATCGACGAATAACTACAAGCAGGCCGCTAACTGGGTAATGGGAGATGTAAAATCGTACCTGAACCAAAACGGCCTGGAAATGGAAGAATTCCCGATTGCGGCGAACAAGCTCGGCTCGCTGATCAGCTTTATCGAAAGTGGAAAAATTTCGCATTCGGCTGCGTCACAGAAGCTTTTCCCTGCCCTGCTCCAAACACCGGATGCCGATATCGAAGAGCTGGCCGTATCCATGAACCTCATTCAGGAATCCAATGAAGACAGTCTTCGTGGCTTTATTTTGGATGTTTTCAGGCAACATCCGGCAGAAGTTGAACGTTTTAAAGCTGGCGAAGGACAGCTGACCGGTTTCTTCATGGGACAGATCATGCGTGTTTCCGGTGGAAAAGCCGATCCGAAAGCTGTCAACCAATTATTGAGACAATTGATTCAAGAAGTATAAGCTATGCGTTACCTCCTCCCGTTATTCGTGCTTCCGCTGCTGTTCGCCCGCTGCGGTTCCTCTTCCGAAGAAGAAGAGAATGGAACAACCGTGAACTTCCACATCGAAGGGAAGATCGAAGGTGCTTCCAATCAGAAAGTAAAAATCATCGGGACCAGTGACCGCGGCCAGATCAACGTGGCTGAAGCCACAACCGATGCCGATGGAAACTACGAGATCGATGGAAACGTACCGGGATTGGGCGTTTACACGATGACCGTTGGAGATGCGAACAATGCGATCCTCATTCCGCTTAACAAGGAAGACGATGTGACCATCAGCGGCAAGATCGAAGATTTCGCCATGGCGCCACAAATTTCCGGACCGAAATGGGCAAAACCGGTGATGGCGTACATGAAGCTCTTCAACGAGTTTGCCAACGCACAGATGAGCGAATTACCGAAGATTCCGGACCAGTCGAAGCAGATCGAAAAATTCGCCGAATTGCGTAAGCCTTTGGACAGCTTCGTAGCAAATCAGATTACAACCGATCCGTCGAATCCGGCAAACCTGCTGTTAACGAGCTTGCTCTTTCCTACACAGGAACTGGGTTTCAAAACATGGAATCCGAAAAACCTGGAGCTGCTGAAGAAAATGGAAAAGGCTTACCTGAAAACGTACGCCGACTCGCCTTACACGCGTTTGCTCACGGATCAGATCGTTCAGGTGGAAACAGCCTATTCGACTTATATGCAGTACGAATCAGGAACGCTTGCAGCGCCTGAGATCGTGCTCAAATCGCCGGAAGGAAAAGATGTTCGCCTTTCAAGTCTTAGAGGAAAAGTCGTTCTGATCGACTTCTGGGCTTCGTGGTGCGCGCCTTGTCGCCAGGAAAACCCGAATGTCGTTCGTCTTTACAACGAAAACCGCTCTAAAGGCTTCGAAGTATTTTCCGTTTCGCTCGATCAGGATGCTACAGCCTGGAAAGAAGCTATCAAAAAAGACGGTTTGATCTGGCCGAATCACGGAAGCGACCTGATGGGTTGGCAAACACCTTTGGTTCAAACCTATGGTTTTAGCGGCATTCCATACACTGTACTGGTGAATCCGGAAGGAAATATCGTCGGCGTCGGATTAAGAGGCGCCGAATTGGAACGAAAATTGAAAGAAGAGCTTTCAAAAAAATAAACGTATGAAACAACTGCTCGCCATTGTTACCTGTTTTGTTGCCCTGGGCACATTCGCTCAGACACCGATCAAGGTCGAAGTCAAAGGAAATGTCTTCAACACGAAGGCCGATTCGGTGAAGATCGCGCATTATTACGGTACGCATTATGTGGACTATATCAAGGCGCCGATCGACAAGAAAGGCAACTTCACGCTTAAAGGCATTTTGCCGAGCAAGGATTATTACGTGCTTCGCATCGGTTCGCAGCATCTGAACCTGATCTTTCGCGATTCGGCAAATCTGACCGTTTATTCGGATGGAAACAATGTAGGCGCGTTCAGCAACATCGTAGGCTCGGACGAATCCGTTGCCATGAACGAGTTTATCCAGCAGATGCAGCGTTTCACCATGATCCGCGATTCGGCTACGGCGCAGCTGCGTCAGTTCCCTGACAGACAGCAGGAAATCACACAGGCTTATCAGAACGAATACTTCCAGTTCAATGCTTACCGTCAGCGGTTCATTGCACAGAACAACAATTCGGCGGCTTTGCTTCCGGTGATCAACACATTGGACACCGATAAGGAATTTTCCATCTACGAATCGGTGATCACGCAGCTCGATAACAGCTTCCGTGGGTCTCCGAGCGTCGAAGCAGCCAAAACACAGTTTGCACAGGTGAAAAAACAGCGCGATGCTTCGGCCTTCTTAGGCTCGGGCAAACCCGCTCCGGATTTCACACAGAACGACGTGAACGGCAAACCGCTTTCGCTTTCCGATCTGAAAGGGAAGGTCGTATTGATCGATTTCTGGGCTTCTTGGTGCGGACCTTGCCGCAAGGAAAATCCGAACGTCGTGGCGCTTTACAACAAATACAAAGACGCCGGATTTACTGTCCTCAGCGTTTCCCTCGATGACAACAAGGCGAACTGGCTTGCAGCCATCGAGAAAGACAAGCTGAGCTGGCCTTACCACGTTTCCGATCTGAAAAAATGGTCGAACGAAGTGGCGCGTAAATACCAGGTTTCAGGCATTCCGTTCACTGTTCTGGTAGATCGCGAAGGCAACATCATCGATACCCGTTTGCGCGGCGTAGAGCTGGAACGTGCGCTGAGCACCATTTTTGGATTCTGATATGCAGCTTCCGGCCGGGAAAAAGATCTATTTCGCTTCCGAT
>DJFN01000027.1:0-143 GCA_002432085.1 Flavobacteriales bacterium UBA5871 | reverse complement strand
TCATCGTTGGCGATATCTTCGATTTCTGGTTTGAATACAAACATGCTATTCCGAAAGGATTTGTGCGTTTGCAGGGTAAAATCGCCCAGCTCACCGACAACGGTATTCCCGTTCACTTTTTCACCGGCAACCACGATATGTGG
>DJFN01000169.1 GCA_002432085.1 Flavobacteriales bacterium UBA5871 | reverse complement strand
GCTCTTTATCGATTTACCGTCGATTGCAACAACAGTGTCTTCAAGGTTACCGGTAAGCGCTGAAACCCATTTCCGGAAACACTCTTCAAATGGTATTGGATCCATGGATGAAAAGAACCGGTTCAGCGTGTCGTGAGAAGGAATGCCATTCGGAAGCTCCACGTACTTTTCAATCCACTCCTGATGCAGTTCGCCGAACGTCTCGATCTCATTCCAGGTATCGCAACCCGAAATAACAGCCGAAAGCGTGATGAACAAAATACTCTCCATGGTGTGGCGCTTTGTGCGATTGACCCGGTGATCAACCATTCCTTCAAAGATACCTTTTAGATGCGTTTGACGTGCCACAAAGGAGCAAAGTTTAGGGGATGAGCTGTGTTTTACAAGGAAGCAAAGATGTTGGGGCGTTTTTTACCGAAATTCAACTTTCGTCCGCCGCCGGACGAACAAATGATTAGATTCCAAACGGATTCCTTTGCTCCCTTTTTCGGGTAAGTACGTCTGAGAACCTTTGCTTCTTTGTGGTGATTAGATCTTCACGAACTTCATTGAAAGCGAATTGACGCAGTGGCGCGTGTTTTTGGGAGTGAAACGCTCGCCACGGAAGACATGGCCGAGGTGTCCGCCGCAATGGTTGCAGATGATCTCGATGCGCCGGCCGTCTTTGTCCGGAACTTCTTTTACGGCATTCGGAAACGCATCGTCGAAGGAAGGCCAGCCGCAGCCCGAATCGAACTTATCGCTGCTGCGGTAGAGCGGGGCTTCGCAACGGCGGCAAATGAACACGCCATCTTCTTTCCATTTGTTGTATTCACCGGTAAACGGGTATTCGGTCCCTTTGTGTACGATGATGCGTTCTTCGTCCGGTGTGAGCTTGTTCCAGTGTTCTTTGTCGAGCATAGCGATGGGTATTAAAAAAAGCCTTCCTGAAGTGGGAAGGCTCTTTATAAAGTTACGTTTTTTTTCTGATCAGAAACCCGGCTCGACCGCCAGGTTGTTCATTTGCTCTTCACCGAGCTTGGTGTAGAAAAGACCGATTTGCTTCAGAATATTCTGCGATTTGTCTTTGGTCGTCAATACCACTTCGCCACCGTTTTTGTTGGCATTGATGGTAAACGTGTCCATAAGCTCGAGCACGCGTCCTTCAAGCGGCAGCTCGAGGCTTGCGATATCCAGCTGCCCGAAATTGACGTAGGCTGAGAACGAGTTCTTGCCAAAGTCTTTTGCAAAGGACGGAATCTTTAGTCCCTGCTGCAGGCCGCTGGTAATGGTGTAGCCGTAAATACCGTCTTTGCGGAGCGAAATAGCCATGTTGTCCATCACGTAGGCATCACCTTGTTTTTCCAGCATCATACCGGTGAAGTATTCTTCCATCATCCCGGTGATGAAGTCGCCTTTGGAGCCAAGGCCCATATAGAAATTGAACTGCGGCACCATTCCCATCGTCTCGGCCGGATTGCCGACAGCAACGAAGCCCATTTGTCCGGAGAACATTTTGCCGAGCGGTTGTTCGCCCATCATCGCCAGTGCCATAGATGCTTCGCCAGGAAGCGATTCGTTGAGCTTTTTGTAAGCCTCCGGTGCGAAATCGCTCAGGAACGCTTCTAGCTTGCGCATATCGATGTTGGTGGCGATACCCATCCACGGTGTACCGTTGCCCAGTTTTTTCCGGATGGAAGCAGAAGGATCTTCTTTGTAGAACAAACGGTCTTTCAGTTCTTCGGAGAACATATTTTCAGACTTGATGCGCGCCTCGCCTTTATCGAAGCTGAAGGTCGTTTTCACGAAACCGTCTGCGATGAGCTTATCCAGCTCGGCTTTTTTATCCGCTTTCAGGTTGTTCAATGATGTGTTGGAAGTGGAGTACAAACGCTCGATGCTCACACCGTTTACGATGTCGCCTTTCGCTGCCAGAATGTCTTCGGTCTTGCCTTCGCTTTCGTCGCCCTCGGTTTGCTCGAATGCCTGAACGATGAGCGCTTTGCCGTCATACGGCGCTTTTTTCGAGATCACGATAGCGAGCTGGTTGCGCACTCCGACGGTAATATCGCCTTCGGCAATGTAGCTGATTTCGCCTGTTTTCTCTACGGTGTAGCCCATCGAGTTGAATTTGTCGATCAGCTTCGCCTGGTCTTTTACGTTCACAAGACCGTAAACCGCATCCGGCGTTCCGTCCTGTGCAAACGGCGCCTGAAGGGCATAATAAGCAGGCTTGGAAAGGTCCAGTCCTTTTTCCCACGATTCGAGCTCAGGTCCGATGATCGCATTGACCTTCGGAAGGTTTTTGTAATCCAGCTTGTTCAGCAGCTCTTTCACGGAGATGTGCCCGAAAGCAACGATGTTTTTGTTCTCCTGAATAAGCGCTGATGCGGCCGTCTGGGCATCGGGGTCGTCTTTGCCCGAACAACCTGTTAGCAGTAACACGCCAAAGGCAACGATGAGGCCAAATCGGCAGCTTGTTTTTACCAGATTCATAGGTTTTATTTTATTGGTGACATGGGTATAAATGTACAGTTTATATTTAATTTAGGATAGGCCGTGCGCTTAAAAACAAGACATTTACAACACGTTGATTACATGCATTTTATCGAACCATATTTCAACTGGCGACACCTCTATATAGCTTCGGAAGATCCGCTCTCGCCGTTTTTCGAACGCGAGTACAGCGAATTCGAATTCACCGACCGGGTTTACAATTACCTGATTCATCCGCAGTGGGACAATATGGGCTCGCCAACGCTGTTCGTGAAGATCCTGTACGTGGATTATGAAGAAAACTATGCGATCCTTGAGTTCATTGGCGAATGGAACGACGCGATCGAGAACGACATCATGACCCTGAAACGCGATGTGGCCGAGCCGCTGATGGATAACGGCATCAACCAGTTTTTGCTGATCGGCGAGAACGTGCTGAACTTTCATTATTCCGATGACAGCTATTACGAGGAGTGGTTCGACGACGTAGAAGACGGCTGGATCGCGATGATCAATTTTCACGATCACGTGGTGGCCGAATTCGAGCGCGCTAAGATCGATCATTACTTCGTGATGGGCGGCGACCTGGAAGATATCGAGTGGCGGACATGGCAGCCGCAGCAGCTGTTTGAACGGGTGGAGAAGCTGGTGGTAAGGAGGATAGGGTAGGCAATCCTCCTCCCTTGAGGGAGGAGAGGAGGGTGGCAGAACGCGATTGAACTATCTTCCCGCATAGCCCCCCTGCCTGCCGGCGAGGCAAGCTCCAAAGGGGGAGAAAAGAAAAACGCTCCCGTTTCCGGAAGCGTTTCTGTATTTCTATCGATAGACGATTATCTCGTGATCGCTACTTTACCGGAAGTAAAGCGGTTGTCTACGCTGATGTGTGCGATGTAAACACCTGTTTTGATGTTTTCGGGAAGGCGAACGCTCAGCTTGTTGTCGCCGGCAGTGATGTTGCCGAGGTCTTCGGTGAACACGGATTTTCCGGAAAGATCTACCAGGTTGAGGTGACCTTTACCGGCTGCGNNCGATCTGCGCGTTCAGGTCGATGATCAGCTGGCCGGAAGTTGAGGCAAACAAAATGCTCGCTTCGTTTTTCGACTGCTCGGCAACGCTGGCAAATGAGCCGATCGTGTGCTCCGAAAGACGGATAATATCGCCGGTAGAGTTGTTGTTGCTGTTGGTCTGGTTCGTTGCAAGGTAGAATGTTACGGTTCCGACGTTGGTTGCAGGAGCTGTCCACTGGAATGCCCACGCGGTCTGTGAGTTACCGGAAGAGGTATGCGTAACGTATTTCTTACCGCCCGCACCGGTCAGCTGCTGCGTTCCCGATCCCGGAATAATGGTGATCGTTCCTGCCTGGGCATTGGAAGGATTGAGCGCCAGAATCTGGAAGCCGTTTTTCGCTCCTGCTCCGGTGAAAGTTACCGCTACGTTATAGGTCATGCCCGGCTCGTAATCGGTTACCGGCGTTACGCCATCCGCAACGGTTACGGAGTTGATGCCCGTACCGTCCTGAACGGAGCCGGCGTGACACTGCGTACAATTGTTATCTCCAGGTGCACCGGTATTTCCTGCCGGAGCTCCCGACCCGTTGAAATGACCGTGCATGTATTGCATTTCTTCAATGGTTTTTCCGTTCGAGCGCATAAAGGCGAGGGACCCGAACGCTCCGATGGCCAGCGCCACGACTACGTACTGTTTTTTCATACTGCTACTAGTTTTTAAAGTGACAAAAATCAGCTCTACCTGATTTTCGTTACGCAATATACGCAAGGTTTATTACAATGGTTGCTTGTCGCGAAACGGAATAATTGTGGTTGAAAAAGAGAGAATCGACTGGATTTCCGACAACTTTTTGCTGTGTTTATGGTCGTTCCTACAGCTGAAATCAAGGCATTTGAGCGGAGAAGCGGGTAGCCCGACAAGGGGAATGATTTACCCGTAAATTTTTTACCACGGTAAATTTTAGCAGCGATTTTTTAATTGTTTGGGAGAAATGTACAGCAAAAAGGGGCAAATCTACCATAGATTCACCCCTTCGCAAAATTAGTTTAAGAACGTTATTCGACCCAGACTCCCATGGAGTTGAATTTCTCGATGCGTTCGTTGATTCGCTGATTCGGATCTTTCGGATCGAGCTCAGCCAGGTAAGATTTGATCTTGTCTTTCACGCGCTGGAACATCGCTTCCTGCTGACGGTGAGCGCCGGAAACCGGCTCTTCGATTACGTCGTCTACGAGCTTCAGTTTTTTCATGTCGTCGCTGGTAAGCTTGAGCGCTTCGGCCGCTTTTTCCTTGAAATCCCAGGAACGCCACAGGATGGACGAGCAGGATTCAGGTGAAATTACCGAGTACCAGGTGTTTTCGAGCATCACCACTTTGTCACCCACACCGATGCCGAGTGCACCTCCGGAAGCTCCTTCACCGATCACGATGCAGATCACCGGCACTTTGAGACGCATCATTTCATAGATATTGCGCGCAATGGCTTCTCCCTGTCCGCGTTCTTCCGCTTCCAGTCCCGGAAATGCCCCTGGTGTATCGATAAAGGNNCCTTCCGGGTTGGCCATACCGAAGTTGCGGTACTGGCGCATTTTGGTGTTGATTCCTTTTTGCTGACCGATGAACATCACGCTGCGGCCGTCGATCAGTCCGAAACCGCCGACCATGGCTTTATCGTCTTTCACGCTGCGGTCGCCATGAAGCTCCTGGAACGTGTCGTCGGTGATAGCGTTAATATAGGCCAGTGTGTATGGACGGTCGGGGTGACGCGACAATTGTACGCGCTGCCACGGTGTGAGTCCTTCGAAAATTTCCTGTGTTTTTTCGGCGAGCTTGCTCTCCAGAACGCTGATGGTTTCAGTCATATCGACATCACTCGTTCGCCCGATCTCGCGGGTTTGTTCTATTTGTTCTTCAAGCGCCTTCAGCGGCTCTTCAAAATCGAGATACGTTGACATACTGTTCTTTTTTGAGGGCGGAAATTTACGAAAATAGTTCGCATCTGGTTACTTTTGGTTTATGATATATTTCCCCTCCTGCAAAATAAACCTGGGGTTGCACATCCTGAGAAAACGCACCGACGGTTTCCACGAAATCGAATCGGGGATGCTGGAAATTCCGTTTCGCGATGTGCTCGAGATCGTGCCTGCGAAATCGTTCACGTTCGAGTCTTCCGGTCTGGAAATTCCCGGCGAGGGCAATCTGTGTATTTCAGCCTGGCAATTGCTGCAGGGGGAATTCGGACTTTTGGGCGCGAAGATGCACCTGCATAAAACCATCCCCATGGGCGGCGGACTGGGCGGCGGTTCTTCGGATGCGGCTTACGCTTTGATCGCGATCAATCATTTGTACGATCTCGGTCTGTCAGTTCAGCAGCTGGAAAGCTATGCAGCCCGTTTAGGAAGCGACTGTGCGTTCTTTATCCGAGGAGGGTTACAGCTGGCGAAGGGCAGGGGAGAATTGCTCGAGCCGTTGGAAATCCGGTTGCCGGAATTGTATGTGGTGCTGGTGAATCACGGTATTCACGTTCCGACGAAAGACGCTTATGCAAATGTTCAGCCGGATGATCAGCGTTCGTCACTGAAAGAAATCCTTCTGCAACCGCTGGAAACGTGGAAAGACAAGCTGGTAAACGATTTCGAGCGTTCGGTTTTTCAGCAGCATCCGTCGTTAGCGGAAACCAAGCAGGAATTGTACGATAACGGAGCTGTTTATGCGGCGATGAGCGGCTCGGGCTCGACCATGTTCGGATTGTTTACGGAAGATCCGGGGACGATTCGATGGAAAACAAAACCCGTCTTCGAGAGGAATCTAAATGTAAAATGTAAAATGTAAAATTGAAAAGTTTGTTTCTAGTACAATGCCCTTTTACATCTTCCATTTTCAATTCTTAACCAGTCGGAGAACTTCTTTATTATCGCCCGATGTGATCACCACTAAATAAACGCCTTTGCGGTAGTTGGAAATATCCAGCTCGCCTTTTCCGAAAATACTGGTCGAAGCGACTTTTTCACCCAGCATGTTGTAAACCGCTACTTCAGCCTCTTCCTGAATGGTCAGTGCTGCCAGCGTTACGATCTCGTTTGCCGGATTCGGGTACAGGATCCAGTTGTGTTGCTCTTCGAGCTCGTCGAGACCGAGGTTGCTGTCCGGATTGACTTCCAGTAAATGCAAGCCTCCGAGATCCTGGCCCACGAAGAGGTTCAGCTGACCGTCGTTGTCAATGTCTTCCACCCAGAAGGAGCTATAGAGCCCGACATCCAGTCCGAGGAAATTGTGGCTCACCGTGTGGAATGTGCTGTCTTCGTGCAGATGGCCGTCGATGCCGTTGTAGTAATGCAGCTTGCCGTCGTAAGCGCCCAGGAACAGATGCGTCGTGTCGTTCACGCGGAAGAAATGCGGCACGGCGTAACCATTGGGATCGTTAACTCCGACATCGATGCCGCCGAGCGTGTCGTTTTTGAGCGTAAAGATCGGTGCGGCTGCCGTCCCCGTGTTTTCGTAATAGGCCAGCTCGCCTGTTTTCTTGCCCACGATGAGATCCAGCAGGCCGTCGTCGTTCAGGTCGAAGAGCTGTGGAGCAGCATAGGAAATGACGTTGATCGCGGTTCCGTTGTTATCGGTCAGCTGTGCCTGTGCGATAAAATTCACCGGGTTGCCCGCTCCGGCCGAATTGGTGTAGCGGTTCAGCGTTCCGTTTTCCAGACCGATGACCATGTCCACATCGCCATCGTCGTCGAGGTCGCCGAACGAAGGAATGGAGCGGAGGCCAAGTCCCAGGCTCGTCAGTCCGAAAAAGTCGCTGTCATAGTAGGTCATTTCCGGTTCTGTAGCCGTGCCGGTGTTGCGGTAGACGAGAAACGCACATTCTTTATTGAGCGTTTCCTTGTAGCGGAAAAAGTGTGCTACGAGCAGATCGCGCTTGCCGTCGCCGTTCTGGTCGAAGACCATCGGAATGCTTCCCAGCCCGTGATCGATCATGTCGCCCTGAAGGAAGCTTTTGGAACGGTAGAGAAAATCCGGAAGCGAATTCGTTCCAAGATTCTCGTAATAGGTCACACTTTTCTGATTCTGCGAAACGGTACGCGCGCTGGCACCAACGATGAGGTCTTTGACGTTGTCGTGGTTCACATCGACGTAAAACGCCGCCGGAAAAAGCTGCATGGACGCCGGTGTTGTATTGGAAGGAAAGTTTGTTTCCATGGAAATCATGGCCGAGTTGGTATTCGGCTCGGTGCCGCCGTTGATCAGCATCGTGAGGTTCGGATAGGAAACATCGCCGAGAACGAGATCGTAGACGCCATTGTCGTCCATATCGAGTGCCAGCACCGTTGAACCGGCGTGGCGCGTTGGCTCGAACCCGTTTTCCTCTTCCGTTTCTCGGATGTGTTCCGGAGCTTCGGCGCGCTGCGGATCGGGAACGTTGCTGCCGGAACCGCAAGGCGATTGCGTATCGTTGAGAACAACGCCGTTGTTGTTGACGTCTTCGCGGAATTGGCCCCAGCATTCGTTTTTGACCACGTAGATCAACGAATCGGGAATGCCGTAAAGCTCCATGCTTTGATTCTGATGGTATTCCAGCCGCTCGCCCGCAATATTAAAAGTGAGAACGTCGATATCGCCGTCGCCTTCCACATCGACCAGCGCCGGAATGTCGCTCGAGCTTACATACAGGTTCGTGTAGTCATTGCCCGGATATTCCGACATCACCAGATTCTTCGCGAGCTGCCATTGGACGCCGGCACCGGCATTGCCAACATTCTTGTAGACCTTCAAACCGCCGATACCGTAGGTGAAGAGGTCGTTCTTGCCGTCGCCGTTATAATCTACCATCGCGGCCCGGTAGCGTACATCCGCCGGAAAAAGCGCATGACCGCCATGCTGGTAGCGGTAAACCGGCTCGCCGTTCACTTCTTCGGTGATAAAAAGGGAAATTTCGTCGCCGCTGCGATCGAATACGAACAGGTCCATATCGCCGTCGTAATCCACGTCGATGTCGGAAAACTGCACGAAATTCAAGCCGCCTGCCCAGGGATGCTCAAGCGAATCCGAACCGATCCAAACGGGTATGGAAGGATCGAATTCGAAACTGAGGTTGGTTTGAGCAACAACCGATTTCGCAGTACTGATCAACAACAGGATAAACAAAACGGGGCGGATCATAGCATTCCAATTTTGAACGAAAAAAATAGCCGAATACATTCCCGGCGCAAAGCAACGCTTGTCGTACGAATGTAGTTAAACAAGCAAATAACTACAAACAATGAAGAAAAGCATCCTTGCATTACTGACGTTCGTTGCTGCATTTTGGTCGCATTCACAGGACTCGATTTCGGTTTTATTCATCGGCAACAGCTACACACAGGTCAACGATCTGCCGAATACGACGCGTCAGCTAGCCGAATCGCTGGGCAAGGAGCTCACGAACGGCGTGAAAGCGAATGGCGGCTACACGTTCCAGAACCATTGCAACGATGCGCAGACGTTTACGGCGATGCACCAGGAAAACTGGGATGTGGTCGTGCTGCAGGCGCAGAGCCAGGAGCCGGCTTTTCCGGATAACCAGGTGAACACGCAGACCATTCCGTTTGCGGTCCGGCTGGCCGACAGCGCTTATGCGATCAATCCGTGCTCGAACGTGCTCTTTTATATGACATGGGGGCGCGAGAACGGCGATCCGCAATGGGCGCCGATTTCGACCTTTAACGGAATGAACCAGCGTTTGTACGATGCTTATATGCGCATGGCCGATTCGACCGATGCAATGGTTTCGCCGGTAGGAGCGGTCTGGAAATACGTTCGCGATCAGCATCCGGCGATCCAATTGTATTCCGGCGACGGCTCGCATCCGAGTCTTGCAGGAACGTACCTGGCAGCCTGTACNNGTTGTTTCAGCAGCCGGTTTCGGGAGCAACGTTTCTCGGCGGACTGGATGCAACGACCGCTCAGCAATTGCGCTTGGCGACGGATGTCGTGATGCTGGACAGTTTAGACCATTTCAAACTGCATCCGGTGGATAAGCCTGTACAAGCTTCTTATATGTATACACAGGACGGAGGCGTCGTGCAGTTTACCAATACGTCGACACGTGATGAGCAATGGTCGTGGGATTTCGACAACGGAAGCAGTTCCAGCGAGGAGCATCCGCAGCACACATTTGCCATAGGAACTTACGACGTGAGAATGATCGCCGGAAATGCCTGTACAACGGATACCGTTTTTCATACGATCACGATTGAAACGCTCGGTCTGGACGAATCTTCAGCAGCAGCTTTCGGCCTGAAACAATACGGTGATCATTTCCGTTTAACGGCTGCAAACGGACCGGTCGATTATGCGATTTACAGCCTTTCCGGAGAACGGGTCCTGGCTGGTCGCGTGAGTGATTTGCAAATTGTTTTGATCAGTAAATCAGTTACTTCCGGATTGATTGTGTTGACCGATTCCAAAGGAAAACGCTTTGAAAGGCAGTTTGTGAGTTGGTAAATTCAACTGAATCGGGCTTATCTGATAAGTTTTCAACAATTACCTCATTTTGTAATAATTAGCTGATTTCAGGTAGCATTTAGTCTTGCTAAAACGTTGTAGGAATTTAAAGCAACATTCTGTTAAAATAACAACATTTTGTGTTTTGAATTATGTTGTTGATTATCAATTTATTAACGATATATCTCTTTGGTTTTTGACTAATTGAATAGTTGTAATTCTCCGGAAGCTTAAAGTTTGTGTAATTTGAATGTAAATATTTAATTTTCAATGTTTTAAATTTTATATTGATTTATCAAAAAACGGTCGTTGTTAGTATCTTTTTAAGGTGAGAAAATCGATGTGTTGACTTGAGGTTAAATTTTGAAGACTTTTGTACTTGATTTACTAACAAATAAGTATGAAGAATTATCGACACAAGATGAAGATAATTCTCCCGGCCTTTGTTTTGAAGACTGGTTTTAAAAAATTCACCAACCGTACTGCTCTGGCATTATCTATGTTTTTGGGTGCAAGCGGTTTCGTGAATAGCCAAACCACACTCATCAATCCAGCAGCTGAAGGAGGATTTGAAAGCGGCGCAGATTTCGCGTCGAACGGATGGACCGTTGCAAACGGAACTGTCACCAACAAATGGTTCGTGGGAACTGTGCCAACCGGCATGACCAACAATTCTGCTTACGTTTCTGCCGACAACGGCGTGACAAACGGGTATACCAACAACTCGATCTCGGTTTCTCATTTTTACCGCGACGTTACGTTCCCGGCAGGTGAAACCAGCATCACGCTTTCCTTTAACTACAAAGTAGGAGGTGAAACGAACTTCTGGGACGGAGTTATTGTTTCGCTTGCACCGACGTCTTACACGCCGACAGCAACGAACGTGAGTCTTGATCAGAACCCGCTTCCTGCTCCGACAGTAGAGCTCGGTCGATTCTGGACAGCAGCTGTAACACCGGTTGCTACGGCTACGATCAACATTCCGGCGGCTGTTGCTGGTAACTGTGCGGGCGCGTCTACGATGCGTCTGATCTTTACCTGGAAAAACGATGGCTCCGGAGGTGCGAACCCAACTGCGATCGATAACGTGAGCCTCACTTCACGTGCTCCGGCCCTGCTGACATCAGGAGGTACTTATACCATCGACAACACGTTGCCGACAGGCGGAACGAACTTTGCTTCGTTCACAGCAGCGATTACTGACCTGAACGCAGCTTCTTCCTGTGGTTTTACAGGTCCGGTAGTATTCAACGTTGCTGCGGGTCAGACGTTCAACGAAATGCCACCGACGATCACAGCGACCGGTACGGCGGCGAACACGATTACTTTCCAGAAATCCGGCGCTGGTGCGAATCCAACGATTACCAGTGCAGGTACAGCCGGAACTTCCGATGCTTCCATTGTGATTTTGGGGGGTGATTACTTCACATTTGACGGAATCGATATCAACAACTCTGCTGTTACTGCAATGGAGTTTGGTTACCTGATCCGCAACGCTTCGGTTACGAACGGTGCACAGAACAACACACTGAAAAACCTGACGGTCCGCATGAGCCGAAACGGAGCTGCTGCAGCTAACGCTACGTATGGAGTGCTTTTGTCCAGCTCGGTTTTTGTTCCAACAGCTGCCACAGGCGCTAACAGCAACAACACATTTGATCACATTACGATCGACGGTGCAGTTATCGGAATGCAGCTCAACGGTGGAAGCGCCACGTTCCCGGATCTCGGAAACAAGCTTACAACGTCTTCCGTAGCTGTACGTAACACGATTACCAATATCGGGCCGCTCGTTGCGACTTCTGTCGTTGCGAGAGGTGTGCATACGATCAACCAGTCAGGCTTTATCCTTGAAAACACGGATGTTTCCGCGGTAGCTTCCAACCAGGGGACTGCGAACGGTATTTTCATGACAGGTAGCCTTGGAACGTCATTTATCCGTAACAACAAGATTTCCAATATCTCTGTTGGCGGATCTACATCTACGACTTCTATTGCTTACGGTATCCAGGCGCAGAATAACACGACTGGTACGAACGTAATTCGCATTGCGAACAATATGATCTCCAATCTGTACTCTTCGTTCACAGGTACAGCGACAGTCAGCCGTTATGCTATCGGTATTCACACCGGTGTAGCTAGCGCAGCTGCAACGCAATCGTATGAAGTATATCATAACTCGGTGAGTATCGGTCAGGGTCTGACTCCGACGTACTCAACAACCTGCTACGAAATTCAGAACGTAGCTGCTGTATACAAAGTACAGAACAACATTTTCGCAAACTTTACGGGCGCTCAGACAGGTGCTGCGAAGCACTACGCATGGATCACGACTTCAGGTACCAATATCGGTGCGGCCGGTTCCATTTCTGATCGCAACGACTTTTACATTGCCAACACGACCAACGGTTTCATAGGACGTGCAAACGCTACCGATCTTGCAACATTGCCAAACTGGGTTGCAGCGATCACTTCAGTTCCTGGTACGGATGCGAACTCTATTACATCCGCTCCGACATTCGTTGATAACAACACGAACCTTCACCTGAACCTGGGCATGACGCCTTCACAGATCGAATCAGGCGGTGCTTCACTTGGTGTTGCAACCGACTTCGACGGTGATGCTCGTCCGGGCCCTGCGGGATCAACAAACGGTGGTGCGACAGCACCGGATATGGGGGCCGACGAATTCGACGGCGTTCCGCTTCCTCCTCCTACAATTACACTGAACTCCGTTACACCTCCTGCAGCAATGCAGTGTACAGCAGCTCCGCGTGTAGTATCTGTCAGCGTAACAACAGCAGGCGGATCCGTAGCATCGGTTGTTTTAGCTTATACTGTTAACGGAACTCCGCAAACACCGATCAACATGACGTTCGTATCCGGTACGAACTGGCAGGCAACTATTCCTGTTCCAACGCCGGTGAACGCAACTATTACCTGGAGCGTTGCCGCGCTGAGCACACTTGGTACGACAGCTACTTACATTGGTACACCTTACAGCGACGAACCACTGGTGGGCGTTACCGCTTCGGCTACAGCTTCTGTTGCTACCGTATGTTCCGGCTCACCTTCCGTACTGACAGCGAAACTGGCAAGAGCGGGCGTTGTGACATTGGGCGCAGGTGCATCGACTACATCAGGAAGTGGTGGCTCGGGAGGTAGCTTTGTGAGCCCATTCTCCCATTACTGGGGTGGTTACAAAGCACAGTATGTGATCCGTGCATCCGAGCTTACGGCACTTGGTCTGTCGGCTGGAAACATCACTTCCGTAGCATTCGACGTAACGACAGCAAGCTCTGTTGCTTACACAGGCTTCTCCATGAGTGTTGCTCATACAGCGAGCACTGTTGCTACTGCGACTTTCCTTACAGGAACATTTACCGATGTTTACAGCGGTAACCTGAACGTATCTGCTACAGGTCTGAATACGATCAACTTCTCGACTCCATTCAACTGGGACGGGACATCGAACATCGTGATCAACCTGTGCTGGAGTAACAACAACACCGGTGGCGGTGCAGCAGGTTCAGCTGAGATTCGCTTCGATGCTCCGGGCTTTACTGCAATGGCTTATTACCGTGCAGACGAAGAAACTCCTGCAGAAGTCTGCGGTGCTACTTCATCTACGGGCACAATAAGCAACCGTCCGAAAATGGTGTTCGCAGGAAACAACGCTCCGGCTATTGCTTCGGTTTCCTGGTCTGATGGTGTAACAACCGTTGGAACAACCAACCCGGCGACTGTGAACCCGACAACTTCGTCTACTTACACGGCAACTGTAATGGCTTCCGGCTGTACCGTTTCGCCGTCTCCAACAGTAAACGTGGCTGTAAATCCGCTTCCGACAGCGCCGACAGCTTCCAACTCATCACAGTGTGGTCTGCAGGTGCCAACTGCTTCCGTAACTTCTACAAGCGGTTTGCCAACTCCTACCTTTAACTGGTACGATGCAGCGGCTGCAGGAACCCTGGTGCAAACAGGTACATCTGCAACCTACACAACGGCGATCTCTGCAACAACTACGTTCTATGTAAGTGAAGTAAACACGGTGACAGGCTGCGAGGGAACTCGTACAGCTGTTACAGTAACCGTAATTGCTCCGGATGCGGTTTCTGCGGTTTCTGATGAAGCGACGATCTGTCTTGGTGAAAGCATCGAGCTGACAGCTGCAAATACGAACGGTACACCGGTTCAGAGCTACAGCTACTCCTGGTTAAGTACAGCGGGCAGCGGTGCGGCATCTGCAACAGCAGGTGCAGTTGTTACCGTTACTCCGACTGCGGCAGGAACTTACAGCTATACTGTAACGGCTGTCGATGGCGGCTGTACAGCTTCCAACTCTGTTTCTGTGACCGTGAACGCGGTTCCTACAGCAGTTACAGCCGGTTCTAACGACGGAACAATCTGTGCAGGCGAATCTGTTAACCTGACTTCTTCTGCGACTTCAGGTTCTTCCGGTCCGCTGAACTACACGCAAGGATTCGAATCATGGCCTCCTGCAGGCTGGACGTTCATCAACGCAGGCGACGGTAACGACTGGGCGCAAGGTGGCGGCGGACATTCTGGTTCCAACGAAATGCGCTATACCTACGATGCTGATTTCGCAGCTGATGCGTGGGCAATCACCGACGGTAAAATGCTGATGGGCGGCGTTCCTGCTACCATCTCTTTCTGGTACCGCGTGGAAGGCTCTACATTCGCTGAGCGTCTGAAAGTAACCGTAGGTACAGGTACAACGGTAGCTGCTCAGACAACTGTACTTTGGGATAACAACGGCGGCGCCAACCTCACCAACACAACGTGGGCTCAGGCTACGGTGAACTTTACGCCGGCTGTAACGGGTACTTACTACTTCGGTTTCAACTGTTACTCCATTCCGGATCGCTGGTTGCTCCACGTGGATGATATCTCCATCACAGGAACAACGGAAGCGCCTTCCACTTATGCATGGACTTCTGCTCCTGCAGGATTTACTTCTGCTGTTCAGAACCCGACTGGTGTAGCTCCGACTGCAACAACAACATATACCGTTACGGCAACGAACAGCTTCGGCTGCTCTGCTTCAGCGAATACAGCGGTAACTGTGAACGCGCTTCCTACTGTGGATGCGGGTGCTCCACAGACCGTATGTTCAGGTGAGCAGGTAACGCTTTCCGGTTCAGGTGCTAACGACTATACATGGGATAACGGTGTAACAGACGGTGTTGCTTTCGAAGCGACTGCTACGACTACTTACACTGTAACGGGTGAAGACGCGAACGGCTGTACAAATACCGATCAGGTAATTGTAACGGTGAACGCTCTTCCTACAGTGAACGCAGGTTCAGACGTAGATGTATGTGCAGGTGGTACTGTAACACTTACGGCTGCTGGTACGGCAACCAGCTACGACTGGGATAACGGCGTTACCAACGGTGCAGCATTTACGCCTTCCGCAACGACAACTTACACCCTTACAGGTGAAGACGCAAACGGTTGTGAGAACATGGATCAGGTAACTGTAACGGTAAATGCACTTCCTACGGTTGATGCAGGTACGAACCAGACCGTATGTTCAGGTGAGCAGGTAACGCTTTCCGGTTCCGGTGCTGTTGATTATACATGGGATAACGGTGTAACCGAT
>DJFN01000050.1 GCA_002432085.1 Flavobacteriales bacterium UBA5871 | reverse complement strand
GATGAAGAACCAGGGCATTCCCGAACACCACTTCCAGGGCAAACCGATTATCGGGATCTGCAATACCTGGTCTGAGCTCACTCCATGCAACAGCCACTTCCGTGAACTCGCCGAAAGCGTCAGGCGCGGCATCCTGGAGGCGGGCGGTGTGCCGGTGGAATTCCCGGTTTTTAGCAGTGGCGAATCCAACCNNAGCGGCGATGGACGTGGAAGAATCCATCCGGGGCAATCCTATCGACGGTGTGGTGTTATTGGTCGGCTGTGACAAAACCACCCCCGCCCTGGTGATGGGTGCCGCAAGCTGCGACCTACCTACCATCGTGGTAACCGGCGGGCCCATGCTTAACGGTAAACACAAAGGGAAAGATGTTGGCTCAGGCACATTGGTATGGCGCATGAGCGAGGATTACAAAGCCGGAAAAATTTCGCTCCAGGAATTTATGGATGCAGAAGCGGATATGTCTCGCTCTACCGGCACCTGCAATACCATGGGCACGGCATCGACTATGGCCTGCATGGTTGAATCGCTCGGGTTATCGCTGCCGCAAAATGCAGCGATTCCCGCCGTCGATGCACGCCGTAAAACCCTCGCCTATATTTCGGGTATGCGGATTGTGGAAATGGTGCAGCAGGATGTGCGCATCTCCCAGTTGCTTATCCGGGAAAGTTTGATTAACGCTATCCGTACCAATGCCGCGATTGGTGGATCCACTAACGCGGTTATCCATTTAAAAGCCATCGCCGCGCGTATGGAACTGCCGCTCACACTGGAAGATTGGCAGACCTATGGCCAACAAATTCCCACCCTCGTTAATTTGCAGCCATCCGGCCAATTTTTAATGGAAGATTTTTACTACGCTGGTGGTTTGCCCGCCGTATTAAAGCGCTTGGGTGATGCGGATTTACTTTATAAAGAATGTTTGACCGCAAATGGCAAAACAATTTGGGAAAATAACCAACAGGCGCCCTGCTACAACGATGATGTAATCCGTCCACTCGATAACCCATTGTGTAGCAATGGCGGTATTTGTATCTTGCGTGGCAATCTGGCGCCGCGCGGTGCCGTATTAAAACCCAGCGCGGCATCACCGCATTTAATGAAACATCGCGGCCGCGCCGTAGTGTTTGAAAGCCTCGACCATTACAAAGAGCGCATTATGGATGAGGCACTCGACGTAGATGCCAACAGCATCCTGGTATTAAAAAATTGCGGTCCCAAGGGTTATCCCGGTATGCCGGAAGTGGGGAATATGGGTTTACCACCGAAATTATTGCGCGCAGGTATTACCGATATGGTGCGTATTTCTGATGCGCGCATGAGTGGCACTGCGTTTGGGACAGTGGTGCTCCATGTTGCACCTGAAACCCAGGAGTTTGGCCCATTGGCCGCCGTAAAAGATGGCGACTGGATTGCATTGGATACCAACGCCGGCTCACTTGAATTGGAAGTGGGCGATGCAGAGATCAGTGCGCGCCTGGATACATTGCGCGATCAAAAAATCCACAAAAAAACTGGCGGTTATTTGCAGCTCTATATCGAACATGTGATGCAGGCCGACGAAGGCTGCGATTTTGATTTTCTGGTGGGGTGTCGCGGTGCAGATGTGCCCGGCCACTCCCATTGAGGTGATGCAACCATGACCCTCACCAATCAATATCCGAGCCTGAAATACAAAGTGGTGTTAATCACTGGCGGTGCATCCGGCATTGGCGCCAATCTGGTAGAAGCATTTTGTTATCAAGGTGCACAAGTATGCTTTATCGATATCCGCGATGAGGACGCTCACAAGTTGGCTGAACAATTAAGCCATCGCCCCGATAACATACCGCCGCGTTATTACCGTTGTAACTTGTTAAATATTCCCAAATTACAGGCGACCATCAAACAAATTTACAACGATGTCGGCCCTATTAATGTATTGATCAACAACGCAGCAATTGTTCACAGAACGGAGTTCATAGCTGATCCGGGAGCGTTGACAAAAGCGCTCAATGAAGTTGACACAAATTTCCTGGCCCCGGTTTGCCTGATAAAGCTGTTCTATCCGTTGCTCGTACAGCGCAAAGACCCCGTAATCGTAAACGTCACCACCGGGCTTGTCTATGCGCCGAAAGCGGAATATCCTTTTTATAATTCAACAAAAGCCGCGCTGCACGCTTTTACGCAGATACTGCGCTTTCAACTGCGCAAAACACCTGTACGTGTCGTAGAGGTGTTTTTTCCCGTAGTTGATACGCCATGGCACAACGGCATGCCGCCTAAGATCGCCATCACGGCGGAAAAAGCGGTCAATGAATTTCTGAAAGGGCTGGCGCACCGTAAAGAAGAGATTCGTGTCGGTGGTGTAAAGCTGCTGTATCCGCTGGCCCGGATCGCACCGGGCTGGGCATTCAGCAAGATCAATGCGCTTGCAAAACGGTAAACAAAAAGGCCGTCTCAAAAGTAAATCTGCTCCTTGAGAATTGCATGTACGCTTGCAGGAGAGGCGAATATAATCGGGCAATAAAGGGGCTATCTCGGCTTTGAGACGGCCCCGTTTTTTGTCGTTTCCTTTCGGAACCGCCGCAGTGGAATTATTGTCGGAATATTCGTTGCGACGATCCGTCTTCGTAGAGTAGTATAACAAGGCCTTTGGTATCGTGAGGGATTTCCTGACCCATGGTGTTGAGGACTTTTACAACGACGCGTTCCATCTGGCTGTTGTCGACTGAAATCACGTCGAAAGTTGTACGTTGGCCATTGAAATCGGTCTGAACGAGGCGGTAATAATTGATCTTGCCGGGCTCGAAGCTGTAATCATCGTAGTGATAGTTCGTAATGGAAGCGGTTGTTCCCATTCCTTCCTGCTGATCGATCGTTGCCCAGCTGGAACCGTCTGTTGATCGCTCCAGGGTGAAATAATCATTCTCGCGCTCTGAAAGCGTTGTCCACGAGATCTTATTCACGTTGCGGCTGGCATCGTAAGCGCTCATGAACGAGATCAGCTCGGTTGGCAGTGTTACCGGATTGCAGTTCAGCGTAGCACCGTTGGAAAATGTCCAGTCGAGGGTAAACGGTGTGGAGTTTGCTGTGAAGTTGTCGATCAGCATGATGTAGATCTGTCCGGCAACCACATTCAATGGTGCTACCCAGCGGTCGCCGCCTGCGCCTTCCGAAACATCTGCTGCACCATTTCCCAGACCGGTGTTTCCGTATGAACCGGCATACGAGCAGCGGATCGGAGACCCAAGGTTGCCGCAGCCGCCTTGCCAGATCGCAAAATCATAATCGATGGAGGTCGAAATGGTCAACGAAACGGTTCCTGAAGTTACCGGCTGGAAATAGTACCAGGAAGACTGGTGTTCGACCGAAAGACAGCCGTCGATCGTGTTGTTGTTCGGCAATTCCTGCGTTCCGAAACCAGTGTTGTTACCGGAGAAGTTGGCATCGGTACACACCTGCGTGGCGTTCGGACAGTTGGTGTTCTGAGCCATGGCGCTGCCAATGGCCAAAACGGCGAGTAGTAGGGCTGAGGTTCTCATTGCTTCTCGGAATTAGTGATATACGTTTCAGAAACCCAGGAAGTCAGCACCTGCNNAACCCAGGAAGTCAGCACCAGCCCTTTTTGCGCAAGTACCGTTTCAAGCTGATCCCGCGTTACGGCTACCGTAGAACCGAAATCGAACACATCCCTGTTGTCGTCAAACCAGGGGAAGAAGGCAAAAGGCTCGGCTTCGGTATTGAAGACCGGGCGGAGCACATCGGTAATCTCTTTTGCGGAACCGAGATCGTTCACGCCCTGCACACTGAAGTGATAATGACGCTGTTGTCCGAAAAGTGAAAAACCAGTGAAAAGAAAACCTGCCAGCAGAAAGAAACGCAATAAAGCTCCCTTAACGTTAACCGGCGTTTTTGTTGACTTAGAGAATGGTTGGAGGCGCAATTGTGGTAGTAGACTTTTCATAGCTTAGCGTTTTGTGAATTGCGTTAACCTAAGTTTCTGAAAAAGCTTTTAGCTGCCACTGTTAAAAGAAATAAAGTGCCTCCGAAAACGAACAAAAAGGCGTTTTTGATGAGCAAGAATTCTGTATGCGTGCATAAATTCGGCTATTGTAACTAATTTTCCAACCATTCAATGTCCGTCAGCGTTACTTTAAGCAATGATGAAATTCATAAGGGCTTTCCTGTGGCCTCTTCCTGAAGATTTCAGTACCTTTGGCATCCAACGATATACTATGCGTATTGTCCTTTTCTGTATTCCTTTCCTGATCCTGGCGGCGTGCAGCTCCGCTCCTGAAAAGCCGGCTAAAAAGCTTACCATCGATGAGCTTTACAAGCGTTATCCGGACAGTTTGCCTATTCTGATCCAGCACGGGAATGTGCTCATGGAGCGCCACGACTACGATAACGCACTGAAGGACGGTGCGAAAGCCTATCGTCTCGATTCGAACAACATCGAAGCGCGTTTCCTCTATGCTTCTGCGCTGAACAACCGGGCATCGCGCACGGTCAGCGAAGTAATGGTAGCACAGGACCATTTCAAAGTGGTGGTGAAACAACAGCCGAAGAATACGAAAGCGCTGGTAGCTCTCGCTTCAACTTATGTTTTCCTTGACAACTACGATCTGGCGTTCTATTACATCAACGAAGCGCTGCGCATCGACAAGCGATACCGCGATGCCTATATCATGAAAGGAACGCTTTACCGTAAGCTCGGAAACGCGAAGCTGGCCAAATCGTCCTACCAGACGGCTATTGATCAGGATCCGGATTTCTTCGAAGCGTATATCGCGCTGGGTGATCTTTACCTGCAGGATTACGACTCGATCTGCCTGGAATACTATACGACGGCTACGCAGCTGCGACCGAATTCCACCGATGCACTATATTCACTGGCTTACGGCTACCAATACCTGGCGGGCTCGGATAAGCTCAGTCCACAACGCCAAATGCAGCTGTCCGAAGAGGCGCTGAAGATCTACCGCCAGATGGCGAAAAAAGATCCGGAATTCACTATGTCGACATTCCAGCAGGGATGGATCAAGCAGTTTCAGCAAAACGATATCGACAGCGCGATGATCTTTTACCAAAGTACGTTGCAGAAAGAGCCGCGTTTTGTGGAAGCATGGCACAACCTCGGGCTTTGTTACGAAGGAAGAAAAGAATACCCGCGTGCGCTGGAAGCCTATGGAAAGGCCTTGAAGTACGATCCTGAATTCACGCTTTCCCGAGAAGCGGCCGAGCGTATTCGCTACAAAAAATGACACCACAGCGTGCTTTTCTGATCCAGACGTTCCTGGAAGCCGCCATTCCGGTGATCGGCTACTTTTCCTGGGGCTGGGATCTGTCCTTCATCCTGTTGTTCTACCTCATCGACTGGCTGCTGGCTTATGGTCTAACGGTTGCTAAAGGTTTGAAACGAATCCGCTATGCTGAAAAAGCCGAGGAAAAACAGCTTTTCAGAAGATCACTGGCATTATCATTTCTCCTGATGGTAGCTGCTTGTGCATTGATCGCGTTGGCATTGGTTCAGTTAAATCCTGCGCTCGATTGGAAAGTACGCACCTGGGAATTTCTTGTCTACAAGGAGCTGGGTATTCAGCAGGGTTTGATCCTCGTTCCGCTGATCGTGTTGAACGGAATTCTGGTTTATAGACAACAGTTCCTGCTGCCACAACGTTTCAGAGTGTTGGAGATGGTGCAAATCACGAGACCGTTAATGCAGCAAAACCTCTTATTGCTGGCCACCGGCGGATTATTAGTAGCTGTGACGTATTTCGTGAAGTTCCCGGAAGAAATTCTGATTGCCGCAGCCGTACTGGGAATTAGCTGTTACCGTTTTTTTGTGCTGAGAAGGATGCATTGACTTTTTTCATCTTGGTTACCAAATGCGATGCACTGTTTGGTTCACCACAAAAGGCATAAAAGTCAGGGGAAGTACTAGCATAATTGAAAGCGCTATCAGCCGTGGCTGATGCCTACACAAAAGGAATCCCATTTTTAATAGTCAACCTATTGTTCAAGTAAGCCACTGTTTGTTATAATCAAACGATGATAAAAGATTCTATCCGTCACTAATTCGAAGCTAATCTTTTGTGTAATCCGTCCACCACGGTGGACGGATGCTTCGAACCACACACAGCACATCCAATATAGCTTTTGTGTCTTTTGTGGTGAAAAAAATGAGCCAGTTTTGATTATATCTCTTTCTCCTCGAACGTAATTCCGTATTCTTTCAGCTCTTCCAGGATAGGATTGTAGATCTGCGGACGAATCGGAATATGCACGCCAGTTTCGTTTAGTGTTCCCTGCAGGATCATTTTTGCGCAGATTGCTACCGGCAAGCCCACGGTGTTCGACATCGACGTGTAAATATCGTCCTCGCCGATATTCACCATAGACGAATCGATGCCTTTTTCCTCGCCGTTGAGCGTATAGCGGAACTGATGGACCATCACCAGCATGTCTTTGTCGTTTGGTTCGAGAACGAATTTTCTAACGAGCAGCTTTTCCAGGATCTGGGCCGGTGTGGCATTTTCAAAGCCGATTACGGTATGATCATCGAACAATCCGAGCCATTGGAACAGCTCCAGCGACGAAACGCCATAGGGCTGGCAGAAACGCAGCAATTTATCCTCTACGCTTAACATGGTGTCGTAAGGCAGAAACGTATTGATAAACGCTCTCGGAGTCAGTTTTTCGGCTTCCGGCATCGCGTAGCTGTCGTCGGTCATGCCAAGCTGGGCGAAAATATTCCAGTGCTGACAGAATCCAGGTCTGCGCAAGGTTCCGCGGTAAAGCGTCGGAATGGTTTCCAGGCCGTAAACGCTACGGTAGGAAAGAGAGTCGCGGTTGGCGTAGCCGTCGAAGCTGCCATAACCTTCTACATCGATGCGGTCGAGACGCGCGAACAATTGCTGGTAAGGGATGGATTTGTACTGGTGACGATCGATGTAATGCGCTGCGCCACCCATGCCCGCAAGCACCACGTTGCGTGGATTCCAGGTGAATTTATAATGCCACGGATTGTTGTCGCTNNTTTCCGGTGCTATCAGTCCGCCGCAGTATGATTTGAAGCTCGTGATCTCACCACCGGCCGAACGGATCTCATCGATGATCTTCATGGCGCTCATGTGGTCCAGTCCCGGATCGACGCCGATCTCGTTCATGATCAATACGCCTGCTTTCACGGCGTCTTCGTGCAATGCCTGCATTTCGGCCGAAACATAGGATGGTGTGATAAGGTGCTTGCCGAGTGCGATGCAATCTTTGGCCACTTCCGGGTGGAAACGCGCCGGCAGCATGCTGATTACCAGATCGGCCTGCTCGATTTCCGGTCTGCGCTCTGCCGGATTCAGAGCGTCGAACGTCAGCGCAACGCCATTCGGATGACCGCCGAGCTTGCGTTGAACGAGCTGCGGATCGGTATCCGTAACACGGATCTGCCAGTTATTGACCTGCGCATGCTGCAACAGGTAACGGATCAGGGAAGATGCAGAGAGACCTGCGCCGAGAATCAGGATTTTTTTCATTCGATTGGAATCGCATTGCGAAAATACATCTGATAGGGCATACTTAATCGATTTTAGCGGCCGGATTGACCGGAAACCGGTGAAAATTAAGAGTCGATGCGTGTATTTCTAACATTTCCCGGGCAAACACACATGACAAAAAGAAATGTCACGCTTGCTCCTGAGTCCACTCGAGGATTTTATCGGCAAGCACGTTGCTGAGCTTGAAATAGCTTTCGTTCGTCCAGCCGCCGATGTGCGGTGTGAGCAGGATTTTTTCCGAGTTGAGCAGGTAGCGCAGTCCTTCCGGGATATCCCCCTCGAAAAATGCTTCGAAGGAAGATTTCTCGAACTCGTTTACATCGAGCCCGGCGCCAAGCACTTTTCCGGTTTCGATGGCCTGGATGAGCGCAGTTGTTTCCACGATTTTTCCACGGGAAAGGTTCAGCAGGAAAATGGGTTTGCCCAGCGCATCGAAGAATTCCTGGTCGGCGAAGTACATCGTTTCTTCGTTCTGCGGAATGTGAAAGCTGATCACGTCGGATTTGCTTAACACCGCTTCCAATGTCGCTTCGATGACGAATTCCGTTCCGAAACCGGTTTTGTATTTATCGTAAACAAGTACGTTCACATCGAAGCCGCGCAGTTTTTTCGCAAATGCCGCTCCGTTGTTTCCGTAACCGATGATACCGACCGTTTTGCCGTCGAGCTCCATGCCCCGATTGCCTTCACGGTCCCATTTTCCGGAGCGCACTTCGTTGTGAGAAACGGCAATGCGGTTCATGAGTGAAAGCAACATGCCGAGCGCGTGTTCGCCAACGGCGTTGCGATTGCCTTCCGGAGCGTTGAACAGTTGAATCCCGCGATCGGCGCAATAGGCTTCGTCGATGTTTTCCATCCCCGCACCCGAACGGGCAATGAACTTCAGGTTCGGCGCAAAACGCAGGATGGCTTCGTTCATCGGGAAACGCGAGCGGATCACAATGCCTTCGGCATCTTTGAGTCCTTCCTGACAATCTTCCTGCGACCAGTCGGAGGCGTCGACACATTCCCAGCCGACAGTCGTCAGTCGTTGGGCGAGCACTTCGTGTACGGTATCGAGGAAGATCGTTTTCACGGCCTGAATATACGGATTTCCCCGCTTCAGAAAACAAAAAAGGGACGGAAAACCGTCCCTTTGCTTACTTCTCCACGAACTCCTTGAGTCGTTTGTCGATAAAGCCTGTCCAGCCGGCTTTGAAGTTGCTTTCGGCCAGTTCCGGATGGGCACCGAATGTGTGCAGTCCGGCATGTGTGAGCTTCACACGTGTGCGGTTTTCGTCTTCGGGAAACAGCTCGAACGTTACGAGGGAATCGCCTTCATAGCCGTCGTATCGCCAGCTGTAGGAGATCTTTTTTCCTTCGATCACTTCTTTCACTACGCAAATGTGGAGGAATGTTTTTTCGGGCGTTCCGCCTTCGAAAGTGAATTCCGTTCCGACCTCGGGCTTGAAAGCCGGCAGATCGAAATACCATTGTTTCATCTGGTCTTTGTCGGTAATAGCCTTCCAGACCCGCGTTGCCGGCGCGTTATACGTGCGCTCGATTTCAAAAGGTTGTGTATTCATATACTGTGTTTTAAGGATTATCGTCGTTGTTTTTTTCCAGGAAATCACCCAGCGCATCCAGTTTCTTGTTCCAGAAGCGGCTGTATTGCTCGATCCAGTCGGAAACTTCCCGCAAAGGCTTCAGCTGTACTTCGCAAAATCGCTCGCGTCCCTGCTGTTTTACGGTCAGGAGGCCGCATTCGGTCAGGATACCGATCTGCTTGGAAATGGCCGGTCGGCTGATGTCGAAGCGGTCTGCCACTGCATTCAGGTTCATGGGCTGCTGGGCCACCAGGTTGATGATCGCTCTGCGCGTGGGATCGGCAATGGCCTGGAAAACATCTCTTCTCATGGTAATTATGTAACCGTTTGGTTACAAATATAGAATAAGTAACCGAATGGTTACGCTTTTGGAAAGAAATTTTAGCAATCGATGAGCCGGTAGCCCACGGAAACCCCATTTTTGCTGAGGATGTCTATATATCCAGAAATCTAGAATTTGAGCAAACTGTCCGCCTCGGCGAATGGAATTTGGGAATTTCCGTCATGGTATTCGTAATATTTCGAATTCTAAAATTCGAGAATTGTCGGTCACGCACCATTTCCTTGTTATCTTCGTATTCTTTAATGAAAACCGCATGAACAAGCCGCGCAATCTGACGATCTACAACAGTCTCTCCGGACAGAAGGAACCATTCAAGCCCCTTCACGAAAACCGTGTGGGTATGTACGTCTGTGGTCCGACGCTTTACAGCGAGCCACACATGGGAAATATGCGCACGTTCATCAATTTCGACATGATCTATCGTTACCTGCTGTTCCTCGGCTATGATGTGAAGTACGTTCGCAACATCACAGACGCGGGCCATATCACCAACAGCGCGGGCGAAGCGGTCGACAGTATCGGAAAAGCGGCGAAGCTCGAGCAGGTACAATCGCTCGAGATCGTTTACAAATACAACGTCAAATTCCAGGAGTTGCAGCGTCTTTACAACATGCTGCCGCCGAGCATCGAGCCAACGGCTACCGGACACATCCAGGAGCAGATCGAGATCATCGAGCAGATCCTTGCCAACGGTTTGGCTTATGTGGTCAACGGCTCCGTTTATTTCGACGTGAAAACCTACAGCGAACGATTCGAATACGGAATTCTCAGCGGCCGGAAAGTGGACGAGCTCGAAGAAGAGACGCGCACGCTCAATGCGCAGGACGAAAAACGCTTTTTTGCCGATTTCGCCTTGTGGAAAAAAGCCAATCCGGACGATATGCAGATCTGGCGTTCGCCGTGGGGTGATGGAAATCCGGGCTGGCACATCGAATGTACGGCCATGAGCACCAAATACCTGGGCGCGAAATTCGACATTCACGGCGGCGGACTCGATCTGAAATTTCCGCACCACGAAGATGAAATTGCTCAAAGCTGCGGCTCGGCCGGTGAAAATCCTGCGAATTACTGGATGCACGCCAATATGCTGAACGTGAACGGCCAGAAAATGAGCAAATCGCTGGGAAACTACTTCCTGCCGAAAGAGATCATCGAAGGCTCGACAACTGTTTTCGACAAGCCGTATTCGCCGAATGTGATTCGCTTCTTCATGATGCAGGCGCATTACCGCAGTACGCTCGATTTCACTTCCGATGCACTCAACGCAGCTGAAAAAGGTTACAATCGTCTGACCGAAGCGCTGAAATTGCTCCCGTCTTTGCCCGAATCGGCTGAAAATTCCCATGATGCTGAAAGCTGGGCGGCGGAATGCTACCGTGTGATGAGCGACGATTTCAACACACCGATGCTCATCGCGCAGCTGTTTGAAGCGGCCAAATGGATCAACTCGGTGAACGACGGAAAAGCAAGCATGACGGCAGAAAGCAAGCAATTGCTCCTGACTACAATGCAGGCATTCGTTACGCAGGTGCTGGGACTCACGATCGAAGAAAATCGCAGTAACGATGGCCTGGTCGATAAAGTCATGGAAGTGGTACTCGAACTGCGTAAAACGGCCCGTGAAAACAAAGACTGGGCATCTTCCGATAAGATCCGCGATCATCTGGCAGCTGCCGGAATCACTGTAAAAGATGGAAAAGACGGGGCAACCTGGTCGGCACAACCATGAACGAACGCTTTGGCAAATCCTACAAGCTGTGCAGCCGCAAAGTGATCGCCCGCATCTTCGATGAAGGGAATTCGGTCCGGCATTACCCGTTTCTGGTACAATTTGTGGAACAGCCCATCGAAGGCGATCAACCCTTTCAGCTCGTTTTTTCGGCACCCAAGCGCACCTTCAAAAAGGCGCATGAGCGGAATAGGATAAAACGCTTGCTGAGAGAGGCATTCCGCAAGAAAAAGTTAATTTTGGAAGAAGCGCTCCGGCAACACAATAAACAACTGGCGCTTTTTGTTATTTATACAGCCAAAGAAGAG
>DJFN01000059.1:4383-13590 GCA_002432085.1 Flavobacteriales bacterium UBA5871 | reverse complement strand
CACAAACATCATCCACCTGTTCCAGCTCGCCTTTCCATTCTTCGAAAGCGCGCTCGAACTGAATGCGCTGTTCGTCCATCGGACGGTCTTTCCATTGGAGAATGAGCGTTTTCATCTGTTTCGCCTTGAATTTTTTATGGTCGCTGCCGCCGAACTGGTCGGCAAAGCCGTCGGTGAACAGGTAAAGCTGGTCGCCCTGTTCGAGCTGTAACGTATGCGTTTCGAAGGCTTCGTATTTCGAATAGCGACCGATCGGCTGCTTGTTGGCTTTGAGCTCGATGATCTCGTTGTGATTGTTTCGAACGAGCCACAGCGGATTGTTGGCGCCCGACCATTTCAGTTCGCCGTTTGTCGTGTTCAGTGAACAAAGAGAAATGTCCATACCGTCGTTCACGTCTTCTTCGCTTTTGGCAAATTCCCCGATGATGATGTCGCGTGTTTTGTCGAGGATCGCTCCCGGTTCCGACAGGCCAAATTCACGTACGGAACGGTTCAGGGCATTGTGACAAACCACGCTGACCAATGCTCCCGGAACGCCGTGACCTGTACAATCGGCAGCAGCGAAGATGATGCGCTCTCCCTGTTGTTCCATCCAGTAAAAATCGCCGGCTACGATNNCTCGAACCAGTAAAAATCGCCGGCTACGATGTCTTTCGGTTTGTAAAGAATGAACGAGTTGGCCAGGAATTCCTTCACCAGCTTTTCGGGCGGCAGAATGGCCGATTGAATGCGCTTGGCATAACTGATCGAATCGAGGATCTCGCGGTTTTTGCTTTCCACGATGCGGTTTTTCTCCTGGATGATGTTTTTCTGATTCCGGGCGATTTTCCAGCGTTTGTAGAGGAAGAAGGAGAAAATGAGTGTTACCAGGGCAAAAACGGCTACGGCTATTAAAATGGTTCGACGGAACAGATCACGCTTTTCCTGGTCCAGCTTTTCGCGGGCGGTTTTCTTGTCGAATTCGTACTGCATTTCGGCCTGCGTCTGGGCACGCGTCAGATCGTTATCGCGGAGGATTTCGTTGTAGCGGAAGTATTCTTTCTGATGCTTCAGCGCCAATTGGTGTTCGCCCAGCGCTTCGTAGACGTCACTTAGCAGCTCGTGGCTGTAACGTATGTTGTCCGTTGCACCGATCTTTTCACCGGCAGCGAGCGCTTTGTGCAGCCATTCGAGTGCCAGCTGGTCTTTTTTCTGACGGTAATAGATCGTTCCGAGGTTGTTGTAGCTGGTCGCCAGTCCGTAGGAATCGCCGAGCTCTGTACGGATCGCCGTCGATTGCAGAAAGTATTGTTCGGCCTCCGTCAGCTTGCCTTGCTGCATGTAGATGACCGCAATGTTGTTGTACGTATCGCCGATTCCCTGCTTATCGTTCAATGTGGAATCGATCTTCGCCGAAGCAAAATAATGGTAGAGCGCATCGTCGTATTTTTTCAGGTTCATGTAGACGATGCCGATGTTGTTGTGTGAGCCCGAAATACCGCTGCGATTGCCGAGCTTTTTCCGCAGCTTTAAAGCTTTCTGATGGTAAGCCAGCGCACGACCGTAGTCGGCCTGGTTGGAATAAATGAGCCCGATATCGCTGTAAACGCTGGCGATGCCGTCTTCGTCCTTCAGGCGTTCGAACAGCGTCAATGCTTTGAAATAGTAACGCAGCGAAGCACCATAATCGCCAGTATAATCGTGGATAATGCCCATGTTGTGGAGCAAAGCCGCTTCACCTTTCGGGTACGGATGCGTTTTAACGTAGGCCAATCCTTCCTTTCCGAGCTTTAAGCCTTTGGGATAATCGCCGGTTTTCCAGCATTGCTGGATTTCGCTGTTGAGACGATCGATTTTTTTGGTTACAGCTTTTTGGGCGTGTAGCGGAATAGCGGTGAACAGCAGCAGAAAAAGTGCCAGGTGTCGGAAATGCATGCGGGAATATAAGACGGTAGGAGATGGGAAAATGAAACAGGTGTCACCATTGCGACACCTGTCGATGGATTTCTATTGTTTTTCGAGTTTTTGCTTCAGGTTATTCAAGCCTTCGTCGAGGTCTTTTCCGAGCATTTCATCCATGTTCATGAACAGCATGAAGAAGTTGAACGGATACGGTGTCGAGCCTTTGATACCCCACGTCACCGACGTACTGTTGTTCGATTCGCCCGTGGTCGTCATATAGGCGTCGCAAACGGATTCCATCGGACGCTTGAAGCGCAGCTCGTAATCGATGCGTTTTCCCTGCGTAATACCCACGATTTCCTGCTCGCCGGCACCAACATCTTCTTTCTGACTGTCCCAGGCGGAAACAAAGCCGATCGTTCCGTCTGTTCCTTTGTAGGTTTTCTTCATGTTCGGGTCCATAGCAGCCCAGACGCTGAATTCGTCCTGATTTTTCAGGTATTTCAGGTAGTCGAATACTTCTTCGCGTGGCTTGTTCACAATGACGGAACGTTCCACATGATAGTCTTTTTCAACAAAGAGCGCGATAATGAGGAAAAGCGCAACCAGGCTGAACAGAACAATTAAAATGCGTTTAATTATTTTCATAGTGTCGTTTATTTGGTTGTTGCTGAATCAAATATACGACATCGGTCTTAATAGTTCGGAATTATATCCCGAACATACGCTTCCGGTAATCGAAAGAAGAGCGGATGCCACACATTGCCAGCTGTTTGACGATCGTATTATTTCAGAGAATAAAAGAATTTGATGAGCTCGCTGCTGAACACTTCAGGCTCTTCCAAGGCGGCAAAATGACCGCCGGATTTCATTTTCTCGTAGTAGACCACGTTCACGCTGCGTTCAGCGTATTCTTTCGGGAACTGGGCTTCGCGCGGAAAGAGCGAAATACCCGCCGGAACCGTTGATTTCTTTAGCGGAGGCGCTCCATAAGAAGCCATGGCGTCTACTTTATACATGCGTACCGAAGAAGCGATCGTTTGCGTTACCCAATAGATCATGATATTCGTGAGCATCGCATCGCGACCACCGTAAGAGCTTTCGATCTGATCGGTCGGAGCGCCCGTTCCGGCAAAGCTCACGAACCATGCGGCCAGACCAGCCGGAGAATCGTTCAGGCCGAATGCCAGCGACTGTGGCTTGGTCATCTGGATCATACCGTAAGTGCCTTCCGTAAACCACCATTGCTGTACGAACTGCGCAAATTGCTGTTCGGCCTCAGTCATTGTGGAGGGATCGTTCTGAACATAATCGTAGCCTACGTCTGTGAGGTGAATGCCCGCCACTTTATCGCTGTGATTGGCTGCCAGCGCTTTGGTAATTGGACTTCCGAGATCGCCGCCGGCTGCGTAAAATTTGCTGTAGCCGAGGTTTTCCGTCATCAGCTTTGCCAGCAGATCGGCGACTTGTACCGTCGTCATTTCCGTCGGATCGGAAAAACCGAAGCCCGGAATGGAAGGTATGATCAGATCGAAGCTTTGTTCGCCTTCGGTGAGCGCGGGAATGATCTTATGGAAGCGGTAAAAGCTGTCGGGCCAGCCATGGACGAGGAGCAAGGGCTTAGGATTGCTGCCTTTTCCTTTGATGTACTGAAAATGGATTTTCGTGCCATTCACATCGGCGATGTACTGCGGATAGCTGTTGATGGCCGCTTCGTGTTTTCGCCAGTCGTAGGTATTGAGCCAGTAATCGACCAGTGTTTTCATATATGTTTCGCTGGTTCCGAAATTCCAGCCCGTTTCAGCCGGCGCGTTGGTCCATCGGGTGTTTTTTAACCGGTTGTGCAGGTCATCCAATACGGATTGTTTGACATCGATCTTAAACGGTGTCACGTTTTTCATAGAAGTGTTTTTGGAAGTTTGTGAAAATGTGGTGGAAGAGGAGGCAGCGATCAGTGCAATAATCGGGAGGGCTGTTTTGAATCGTTTCAGTTTCATGGTCATTCGTTTTGCTTATAGTTCTGGTACTACAGGCAGCTCGGAGAGGTCATGATCTGAAAAAATAATGGTACTGTTTCGGCTAATGTAACCGTTTTTTGAATGCGGTGAACTACCCGCCGGATGGTAAATTATCGGGTGTTTTTATTCCAGAGAAGTGGTGAGTTGCTGTCTCAAAGCGGTAAACCGTTCCCGGCCACTGGTCTGTAATTCGGTGTAGGGTTTCAGCTCGTCGAATACATCGTAGCCTTCGATCGCGCGCGACATTTTTTCGCTTTGGTAAAACACGCAAACGGTCACACAATTGGTCGGCAATTGGGAAAGATCCACGTTTCCGAGGCTGTCGCGGTGAGCTTCCATGTAATACTCGAGGTCGAGAATTTCATTGCTCGTTAAGCACTTGTGAGTTTGTGTAGCGATGAGCGAATCGTTCCGTATGTAATAGCGTGTCGTGGTGCGATTGGCCAGCTCGCCCTGCTGTTCGAAAGCGATGCAAACGAGGCTGCCGTCGAAATACCAGGCCGTTGCCGTTTCTTCGTTGGAAGGAAATTCCTTGCGAACGATCGCCCGGCTGTCCATTTTAGCATCGATCTCCTGCATATAGCTGAGCTCGAGCGGTTCCTGTGCGAATGCGCTTCCGCAGGAAAAAAGGGTTAAAAGGAGAAGAAATGGCTTCATGCGCTCGTGCTTTAAGGAATAAGTAAATTACCACTTCCTCTGCAGGGAAACCAACGGGATTTGTTAAAGATAGTTAGCAGTGTGCAGTTTTGTTCCCGATAAGGAATCGATTAATTATTACCAACTGTTCACTACTCACTGTTTACTATAAAATCTTCAGGAGCTTGTCTACGCGAGCGTGTTCGGTTTCGACTCGGAGCATGTATTGTCCGACAGCGGTATGTTCTCCCACGTTCAACTGGATTTCCTTCTGGTCCTTTTCGATGTCGAAATCGCGGATCATACGGCCGTCCATAGCGTAGAGCACGATGGAAATAATGCGCTCGTTGGATTTCACCGTGATGAACGGATCGGTGAGGAAAGTCGGGTAAATATCGACCTGGCTGCCCACGGAGCAATCGAGCACAATGGCGTTGGAGTATGTGCTGTTGCCGTTTACATCCGTGCGTTTGATGCGGACATAATCCAGCGCGGTAACCGAGCCATTCGGCAATTCGTAATAGTATTCCTGTGTGGAAGCTCCCTGGCAAGGCACATCGGCTGCGTCGTCGAATGAAACGCCGTCGGCCGATAGCTGAATCTTATACGCGCTGCAATCTTCTTCCTGCTCGGTCGTCCAGCTGAGGCTGATGTTTGCATTGTAGCAGTCGCCGCTCACGTTGGTGATTCCGACCGGCAAGGCCACGCTGCAGGATGTGCAGTTGTTTTCGATGGTCGCGCTTCCGAAATTCGGCGATCCGCTGATGCCAACCGTTCCGCTGATGTAGCAGATCGTTACGTTCGGGGTGGCTGTCATCGGCTGCGAATTGATGATCTGGTTGGTGATCTGAATGCACGATTCTCCCGATGGCGACGTAAACGCGTTCGCATACTGGTTGATCATGATGCCGGTCGTAATGGCAGAACCATTTCCCGAGCAGATCGGATTTGGCGAGTTGTTGCTTTGTACGATGAAAAAGCTCGAATTGAATTGTCCGTAATTGACGAACGTCGTATTAGGTCCCTGGAGCACGAACTGGTTGAACGGGATATTGAAAAACGCCGTATTATGGCAATTCATGATGAGGTTGTTCGGTCCCGTCACGATGCTGCCGCCGAAATAGATCACTCCGGAATTGTAGATGGTGCAGCCCGTTCCAAAAACGATGGACGTACTGGCGTTGACATTCCACGTTCCGCCGCCCGCTACGTACACCGTTCCCGAAGTAAACGTGATGTTCGACANNGTTCCGCCGTTGATCGTGATATTCGAAAAAGTCGAAGTTCCGGTAACGACTTTTGTCATGCCGGTTGTGATGATGTCTCCTTCAGCCAGCGGTGTTGAACCCGGAACGGCACAATTGACCGGAGCAGGTGCGGCAATACATTGCGCGGTGGCTTTTGTGGAATAAATTGTTGTGGAAGCGAGCAGCAAAAGGCCCGTGACAAGATGGCGGAAGGGACGTTCGACACGTCCCGTCAGTCGTGTTTTCATAGTGTAGCTTAATCGAAATAGTCGAAGGCAAATAGACAAAAACACGGCTAACAGATTGTTTCCACAAAGGCGAATTAGCTAATTCCGGGGGTGAATGGATTATTTTGGACGAAATTCAGCCTTTTTCAGCTGTCGAGCCATTCCATGAAGCCAGCCAGCCTGCTTTTGCTCACGATCACTTTTCCCGAAGGACGGAGAAAAACGACAGCCCGCTGTCCGAAAAATGCTTCCACGCGCTCGATCGCATCGAAGGCAAGCAGGGTAGAACGGTTGACTTTAAAGAACCGGAACGGATCAATGGCTTCTTCGAGCTCCCGCATGGTCTTTTTAAGCGGATACTTTTTTCCGTCGGTCCTGATCAGGAACATCAGGCCGTCTTCAATGGAGAAAAAGGCAACATCTTGCACAGGGACCGATAGAATGCTGTCTTTGTAAAATACGATAAAACGTTGTTGACGACTGGTGGTGGCGACCGGTGGCGATTCGCGGTGTTCTGACATGGTATTCGGACAATGTAGTTTTTAATCAATTCGTATTCATGCGGTTCGATCCGTTAGACGCTTTTCCTTCCCAAAAAGATACTCATCACCACCAGCGTTTGACGGAACAGCCTGTTTTTACCTGTCAGCTGATGCAAATCGGAAACGAACGGAGCACACCAGCCAAAAGCGTTGCAATGACGCCAAAAAAGCAGGAATAATTTTATGGTTACGGGCCATTTCACTAAATAATGTTGAAGTGTGAATCGGGAGCCGTTCGGAAGTGTATCGAGGGCCAGTACCATATATCTTGATTTTAGTCAGACTAAAACTGAAAACTAATATTGCGATATTGTTTTTTTGAAAAAGCACTTGAAATACGCAAAAGATCCTTAGCAGTCAATTGTTTTTTAACAACAACATGAATTATATGTTAATTAATTCGTTCGCTCTCTGTATTTTTGCGAAAAAACAGCACCCCAATGGAACTTGTCACAACTTACATTTGCAAGCAATTCGACATCGGTATCAGCAACAATATGTTCGGTGGTACACTTATTTGCCTCATTGACGATGCGGCGGGCTCGTATGCATCCCAGATCTGCGATACGCCACACGTAGTCACGATTAAATTCGATGAGCTGGTGTTCAAAAAACCGGTGAAAGTGGGCAACATTCTGAAAGTATATGCCAACGTCACGAAATTCGGCATCACATCGCTGGAATTGTATATCGAAGTACGCAAACACAACGTGTACACCGGCGAACAGGAGATCGTAACGCACACCAGCGTAACCTTCGTTCGCGTAGACGACGATGGCAAAGCGATTCCGATCGCCGATCACATCAAAGAGCGTTACAATCAGCGTATGGAACAATACGGCAGAGGACTACTTTCAGCCGTATAACAGCTACTATCGGGAAACCCGGGTTTTGAACGGTCGAACTGGTTGCTACATAACGGCTTGTTCAAAATCCGGAATTTCACCACTTTTTTGCCGCAGCTCAGGCTTCGGAATGACGCAGCTTTCTACTTTTCTGCTTATCTTCGCGCACCCGAAACGGGAACCTGTTTTCCCGCCGGTACGGTTGCATACGAACAATGAAAACCCCTTTATGGAACACATAGCACCCTATAAATCAAAAAATAATATCCGCATCGTTACGGCGGCTTCGCTTTTCGACGGACACGACGCTGCGATCAACATCATGCGCCGCATCATCCAGTCGACCGGCTGCGAAGTGATTCACCTCGGGCACGACCGCTCGGTAGAAGAAGTGGTCGACACCGCTATCCAGGAAGATGCGCAGGCGATCGCCATGACGTCTTACCAGGGCGGACACATCGAGTACTTCAAATATATGTACGACCTGCTCCGCGAAAAAGGAGCGCCACATATCAAGATCTTCGGCGGCGGCGGCGGAACGATACTGCTTTCCGAGATCGAAGAGCTGCATGCTTATGGCATCACACGCATTTACCATCCGGATGACGGTCGTTCGATGGGACTCCAGGGAATGATCAACGACCTGGTACAAAATGCCGATTTCCCGGTAGGCGATACGCTCAATGGCGAGATCAACCATTTGCAGGAAAAACACGTGCCTTCGATCGCACGCCTCGTTTCAGCCGCGGAAAACTTCCCGGAGCAAGCCGAGCCTGTCATGACGCAGGTACACGAAATGGCTGCGAAAAACGACGTTCCTGTCCTCGGAATTACCGGGACGGGCGGAGCAGGAAAATCATCGCTTGTAGATGAGCTCGTGCGCCGTTTCCTGATCGATTTTCCGGAAAAACAGATCGCGGTTGTTTCCGTCGATCCTTCCAAGCGAAAAACAGGAGGTGCGCTTCTTGGTGACCGTATTCGCATGAACGCGATCAAAAATCCGCGTGTTTACATGCGCTCGCTGGCGACGCGTCAATCGAACCTGGCGCTCTCGAAACACGTTTCCGAAGCCATTCAGATCCTCAAAGCAGCCAACTACGATCTCATCATTCTCGAAACTTCGGGAATCGGTCAATCCGATACGGAAATCCTCGATCACTCCGACGTTTCGCTTTACGTGATGACGCCGGAATACGGTGCGGCAACACAGCTCGAGAAGATCGATATGCTCGACTTCGCNNTGAACAAATTCGACAAGCGTGGCGCTCTCGATGCGCTTCGTGACGTTCGCAAGCAATACCAGCGCAACCACGGTTTGTGGGACAGCCCGGTAGATTCCATGCCGGTTTTCGGAACGATTGCTTCGCAGTTCAACGATCCGGGAATGAACACGCTTTACAAAGTGATCATGGACAAAGTGCGCACCAAGACAGGTGCGGACCTGGACTCTAAATTCGAGATCACGCGCGAGATGTCCGAGAAGATCTTCGTAATTCCACCGGATCGTACGCGTTACCTTTCCGAAATTTCCGAAAACAACCGCAACTACGATAAATGGGTAAACGCCCAGGTCGAAGTGGCCGACAGGCTCTACGGCTTGCAGAAAACGCTCGAAACGTTACAGGCTTCACGTCTGGAAGACAAAGACCGTCTGATCAAAGGCGTTCACGAAGCGATGGAGATCGAAAAGCGCGACCTCGATCCGCACAACTGGGAGCTGCTTCAGCAATGGGAAGCCAAAAAAGCGGCTTACGCAGCGCCGGAATTCATCTTCAAGGTGCGCGATAAAGAGCTCCGCATGGCGACGCAAA
>DJFN01000059.1:0-4321 GCA_002432085.1 Flavobacteriales bacterium UBA5871 | reverse complement strand
AACCGTCGTTTCCACTACGTGAGCCTCGGTATGCCTGCGAAACGACTTTCAACGGCGTTCGACTCCGTGACGCTTTACGGAAACGATCCGGCAATCCGTCCGGACATTTACGGAAAAGTCGGCAACTCGGGCGTTTCCATTTGCTGTCTCGATGACGCGAAGAAGCTTTATTCAGGTTTCGATCTGTCGCACCCGGCGACTTCCGTTTCCATGACCATTAANNGTGAGAAATACATCAAAGAAAACGATCTCGTTGCGGAGGTCGAAGCGAAAATCAACACCATTTACAAGGCCAAAGGCGTTGCGCGTCCGACGTACCAGGGCGAGCTGCCGATGGGCAACGACGGTCTCGGATTGATGCTCCTTGGCGTTACCGGCGACCAGGTGCTTCCGGCTGATGTCTACCAGCAGATCAAGACCGATACGCTGAAGCAGGTGCGTGGAACCGTTCAGGCAGACATTCTGAAAGAAGACCAGGCGCAGAACNNGCAGTACTTCATCGACAAGCAGGTGCGCAACTTCTATTCGGTATCCATTTCCGGCTACCACATCGCCGAAGCGGGCGCGAATCCGATCACACAGCTGGCCTTTACGCTGGCGAACGGTTTCACGTATGTGGAATACTACCTGAGCCGTGGCATGAACATCAACGATTTCGGTCCGAACCTTTCGTTCTTCTTCTCGAACGGAATCGATCCGGAATACGCGGTGATCGGTCGTGTGGCGCGTCGTATCTGGGCGAAGGCGCTTTCACGTAAATACAGCGCGAATGCCCGTGCGCAGATGCTGAAATACCATATCCAGACATCGGGTCGCTCGCTGCACGCGCAGGAAATCGACTTCAACGACATCCGTACGACGCTTCAGGCTTTGTATGCGATCTACGACAACTGTAACTCGCTTCACACGAACGCATACGATGAAGCGATCACGACTCCGACGGAAGAATCCGTTCGTCGTGCGATGGCGATTCAGCTGATCATCAACCGCGAGCTCGGACTGGCGAAGAACGAAAACCCGCTGCAGGGCTCATTCATTATCGAAGAGCTGACGGATCTTGTGGAAGAAGCCGTATTGTCCGAATTCGACCGCATTACCGAGCGTGGCGGCGTTCTTGGCGCGATGGAAACGATGTACCAGCGCTCCAAGATCCAGGAAGAATCATTGTATTACGAAACACTGAAACATACGGGCGAATTCCCGATCATCGGTGTGAATACCTTCCTGAGCTCGAAAGGCTCGCCTACGGTTGAGCCGAAAGAAGTGATCCGCGCGTCCGAAGAAGAGAAGCAGTACCAGATCTCGATGCTGAAAGACCTGCATGCCGCTCATACAGACAAAGTGCCTGATCTGCTGAAAAACCTGCAATACGCAGCTGTTCAGAATCAGAACCTCTTTGCCGAGCTGATGGAAGTCTGCAAATACGCGTCGTTAGGACAGATTACTTCCGCTTTATTCGAAGTAGGAGGGCAGTACCGCAGAAATATGTAAAACACAACGTTTTATCAACAAACGACCATCCCCGTCCCAACAGACGGGGATTTTTTTCAACATTAACAATCCTTCTGTTCATTTAACGAATCTGGTTTACAGGAATTTGTATCTTTATTGAAACTGTAAACCAAAATGTTATGCTTTCCAAGACCCGTAATCCTATCCTGAAGGGCTTATTGCTCATGACGGTTCTTCTCCTTTCTTCCGTGGCCTTTTCACAGGGAAGCCTTTCCGGTCGTTGTACAGACAAGAACGGTGTTCCATTAAAAGGCGTACAGGTTACGGCTATTTTGTTTGACGAACGACACACGACTGAAACCAACGGCGACGGCTATTATGAAGACAAGCAGCTGGCACCGGGCGAATGGACAGTAATGTATGTCTACGGGAATGAAAAGATCGTGAAGAAAGTGCCTATTAAAGACGCACAGACGCGTGCGGAAATGAATGTGATGTTTAATGCAAATGACAAGCGATAGGTAGTTTTGCCTGAATATACAAAACGAGTAAAAACCGGGGTTTCAGCCTCGGTTTTTTGTTTGTAATCCGTTGCCTTTCAAATAAGTACAAAATGTTTGGAAAAATCTTATTTGGTGAATATTACACATTTAACGCAAAATTTAGTCAATAAAAAAACAACTAATTAATAAGTTTTAAGCCGTGGCTTTTTGCTCATTCGTCGATTATTTAACATCCACTAATGAATATTCGGTGACTCTAGGTGAGTAACGACCAAATTAGTTTGATGAATGTTGATATCTTTAATTGTCTGTCAATATAATAGCAGTCTTAATACGTTAGTTCGCTAACTATCTTTGGGTAGCTAAATTAAAAACAACTTTACTTGACATGAAAAGTCTACTACTCTTGCTCACAGCAATCAGCCTCTGTGTGCAAAGCTCCTTCTCACAAGACCTTCCGGGGCAGAAGATCGAGCTCCCTGATGCGCAATACAATGCGCATATCGATGAAGTTTACGGGCCTCATTTTTTCGATCAAAAGCCTGAACTGAAAACGCGTTTCGTAGAACTGCTTCGCGACAGGGTTTCTTACGTTTATGAGCCTGTCACGGCTGATACGAAGCCTTATCCATCGGTTTCATCTGTTGGATTGAGAACGGATGAGAACCCGAATGTTCAGGCGCATGATCCTGCGCAGTTTTCTACATCAACCTTCAACCCGTTGATCTACAACTGGCATCCTTTTTACCATGAGATCCAGGTGTATCGCATTGACGGAACCGATTATGTATTGGTTATTCAACCTCAAATCATCAAGCAATGAAAGTTTTATTAACAGCGCTGTTGCTCCTGGTGGGTAACACACTGCTCGCGCAGACATACACAATGCCAGGTACCGGCACTTCCAATGCGAGTACTTGTAGTGGTAACTTCTACGATTCGGGCGGTCCGGGTGCTCTTAACAGCAACCAATACTCCAACAACGAGAACGGAGTCTATGTTTTTTGTCCTTCTGCATCCGGGAACCGTGCGCAGATTACGTTCTCCATGCTTGACATCAATAATAACGACTTCCTCGAGATCTTCGACGGGAACTCCGTAGCCGCAGCTTCCCTCGGTGTATATACTAACACGACGACCAGTCCCGGAACCATTACAGCATCAGTAGGTAATGCGAGCGGTTGTCTTACCGTGCGTTTTACTTCGAATGGAAACGGTAGAGCAGCCGGATGGGCAGCAACGCTTGGTTGTGTCGTAGTGGCGTGTCAGACCATCACCGCGAATTTCGTGAGCTCAAGCCCGGCGGCTTCCGGTGGTGTTGTGCGTGTTTGCCAGGGACAGAGTGTGAACTTCGTCGGAAGCGGAACGTTCTCTACAAGTGGAACGGGAGCCACTTATACCTGGTCATTCGGAGATGGAACGACGGCGAACGGAACAAACGTAAACCACGTATTTCCTGCAGGTTCCTATGCGGTTAACCTCACGATTACCGACCCGAACGGCTGTTTTAACAACAATAACCTCAATCGTCAGGTACAGGTTTCTACTACACCGACGATCAATACGAGTGCCACACCAGCGACCTTGTGTACGAACCAGTTCTCGGCCCTCAATGCTGCTGTTACCATGACACCCTATGTGGTTAACTGTACGCCACCTATTAGTGGAACGACCTTCCTTCCCGATGGAACAGGAGTTTCTTATACGACAACGGTAACAACCAATTGCTATCCTCCGGGCGCTACGATTACGTCCGCCAATGACTTCGTCAACCTCTGTCTGAATATTGAACACTCCTATCTGGGTGACCTTAGTGTCCGTTTTATTTGTCCAAATGGTCAATCTATGGTACTGAAAGCTTACCCTGGAGGGGCAGGAACTTACCTGGGCTCGCCGTTGGATGATCCTACCGTAGGACCGGGAACCGGCAGGACGTACTGCTTTACTCCGACAGCCACAACCTTGCTGACGGCAGGAACAACCTCATCGGCAGGGAGCCCGGCAGGAAACTCCGTCGTTGCAGGCGATTACCGACCTGTCGATCCGTTTACAAATATGATCGGCTGTCCGCTCAACGGAAACTGGACGATACAGGTGACCGACAACCTTGCCGCTGATAACGGCTACATCTTCGACTGGGGCTTCAACCTGACAGCTGCTCTGAATGCAGCTCAGTCGTTTACTCCGACGATCGTATCGCAAGGCTGGGTACCGGCCGCGGGACTTTACAATGTGAATGCGACTCAGGCGAATGCCGTGATGGGAACGATGGGCGTACACTGCTTCACTTATTCCGTAACGGATAACTTCGGCTGTACATATACAGCTCCGCAGTGTATCAACGTGAACTGTATGTCGCTGCCGGT
>DJFN01000214.1 GCA_002432085.1 Flavobacteriales bacterium UBA5871 | reverse complement strand
GTCCAGTCCGGTGTCGTCGTTGATCGGTGTTTTTCCTTTCATCTGACGGGTCGGTTTCACGCGTCCCTGCTTTTGCTGGGCAACGTGCCATGCTTCATGTGGCAAATGCTTTTCCTGTCCGGGCGCTACGTGGATATCCGTACCTTGTGCGTAGGCATGCGCCTGTAATTCGGCCGGTTTTGCCGAGTTGTAATGCACCTTCACGTCGTCCATGGCGTGGCCGGAAAGGTTTTCAACACCGCTTTTCAGGTTGTCGGGCAAGCCCGTATTATTGGCTTTCCGTTGGGCAGGCTCTTCATCTTCCTCGCCGAGTTCTTCCAGCTGCGCCGTGTCGGCTTTGGTTTGTGCCGGCTCTTCTTCATCGAGTGCTTCACGTTGTGCGACTGCCTGCTGCTTGTATTGCTGCAGGATGTTTTTCTCCGAAGCCTGGTTGCTGGCTTTTGCTTGCACCGGACGGTTGTTTACGGGTTGTTTTGCATGTGTTTTCATAACTGTTGGTTTTAGTGATCGTATTTATCTCCATTTCACGTGGATGGCTTTCGGCATCCAGCTGTATTTGATGGTCTTGAAATTCCATGGTAATGTGTCGAGCAGAAGGTCGTAGGATTTCTCCTCGATCGTGAGCAGGAAAATGTCGTCGTGATCTTCCAGTCGGCCGCCGCGTTGCAGGAAGCTGGCCCGCAAACCTGCGATACTCGTATTGGTGAGCTTCCCCGATTGCTTGATCAGCGCCTGCATCATGCTTTCGACGGTCGTTTTTTCGGTTTCGGTGAGCTCGAGCGTTTTCGGGATCGGAATGCCGGTTTTGAAAGCCGTGAGCAGCTTGTTCAACCCCATCTCATGTTCCGGGAAAGCCTGATCGCCGAATACCGCGTATTGCAGCAGGAAAATGCCGCGGATCTGGGCGTCGCGGTCGATGAATTTGCCGGCTTCAACTAATCCAACGCGCGCAAACAGCTGCGGCAGGAAAGGTGAGAACAGCACCAGCCCCGCATTCGAAAGGTAAGTCGTGCTTCCTGTTATAGCTTCTTCTTCGTTTTCAGGATTAGCTTCAGTGGATGCAGCTTGTCCAGTTTCCTCCGGTTGTTCCGAAGCAAGGATTTCCAATCGCTTCAAGCCGGTGATGATCGCATGCGTAGCTGCCAATCGGTCGAGCTGCTTGAGCAATTGCGTTTGCTGTGTGACACTCAGCCTGGTGGCGAAAAGCTGCAAGAGCTGTTGCAGGATCTCGGCCTGACTCAGATACTGAAAGCGCGGCGCCAGTCGAAGCAGTAAACGGAGAATCAGCTCGCGGCTAACGCTGATCTTCCATTCCGTTTGCAGGAAACGATGCAGCACTTCGCCTACCTGTAAAACTGGTTCGATAAAGCGTACAAAAAGGACCTGTTCAGCCAGCTGTGCGATCCAGTTTCGCACAAGAGCTTCGTTGCCGAAGAATTGTTCCAGCAGAGCCCGCGCGTGTTCGATCTGTTCTTGCGTAGCTTGTTCGGCTGGTGTTTTCGATGGAACGATCTCTGTTGGCGTCGGTTCCTGTGCTTCCTGCAGGTTTTCAAGCACGCGAAGCAGATCGAAAGGGAAAGTAACGCCCGCAGTTTGCAGCTCCGAACGGAAGAATGTCAGCAGTTCCTTATAAGCCACGTTGTAATGAGCGGCCATGCGCTGCAAGACGCGACTCACAATGTATTCGGCGTTGAAGGAAAGATGCTGCGAAGCGTACAGAACGTCGTAGATAAACGTCCATTTCAAACGCTGCAAACGACCGCTGGTTTTGCCTTCCAGCACCCCGTTTTGCTGTTGCAGGTCGAGCGCCAGGGCGTAAGCCGACAGAAAGCGCTCTTCTTTTGGAAAAAGCACGTGCAGCAGGAAAAAACGGCTCTTTTCGTTTAGTAGATCGAGCAGCGATTCACGGAAATCCGACCGGCTGAAGCGTTCGCGCAGGAGCTCGGTTTCGGTAACTGTGAGTGCCGTTCCACGACGGATCAAAGCGGCGATTTCATCGGCTTCTTCCCAGGATTCGAGCAACGGATCGATGTTGCCTTGCTCGCGGGTTTCGCGGTACAGATCCGTGAGAATAGTGGCCAGGCTGCGATCGACTTTATGGATTTCCAGCTCGCGGTAGAGATAAGCCAGCAATTCCTGGATCGTAATATTGTAGCGCGAAGCAATGCGTTTGAGCACGCTCCAGACGAGGTGTTTACGGTTAAACGAAGCGGCATTGGCGGTGAGCAGCAACGGGAAAATTACCTGCCACTTAAAGATTCGGAATTCGCCGCCGGCTTTGCCTTGTAAAGCGCCTTGTTCCTGCTGCAGATCGAGGGAATGAGCATAAGCGATTACGAAGGTACTTTCCTGTGGAATCACCAGCTTCACCAAACGCAGGATTTCGACTTCCTGCATCTGCTTCAATAAACGATAGGCGCTGTCTTCGCGGGAAAGCAGCACGATCAATGCTTTCAGTCGCTGCGAACCGGTCGGAATGGTATGCCCCGCATTCCAGGTTGTGGAAAGATAGCGGTACCATTCTTCCGCGTCTGTAGCGGTTTCGGGAACGGCCGTCGCCACGATTTCCTGCTGTAATTGCGCGATCAGCATAAACAGACCGGGTGGAATGGCACCAAATCCCGATAAATTCGAGGGCACATTCGCCAGAATAGCCAGCAGGCTTTCGTAGGAAAGGTTGTAATGCGACGCCAATCTTGCAATGGTCTGCATCACGAAGCGCTTGCGGTTGAACCACGAGCTCTGGTTGTTCAGCAAATAGGCATAAACGACTTGCCAGACGGCGTTGCGGTGATCCGTTTCGCGAATGTCGGGTTGTTCCAGCTGACGGTATTTCGCCCGCAAAAAGCGAACGTAGGATTGAATGAACGTACTTTCGCCGGGAGCGAGCAAACGGATTCCTTCTTCCAACTCGCGATCGTCCAGCTGGTAAACGAGACGCTGCTGCAAACTGGTATAATGACCATAGGTCTGAAGGAATGCACGTAATCTTGCAGCTTCTGTTTGCATCACGGTGCGGAACAGCATTCCGATATCGCGGTATTTGTCCGAAATATGCCACGGCAGCGAGCCTTTCAGCAGGAATTCGAACAGCAGCTCGGCGAGGTGTTCCGCTTCGGCACGTCGGCGAATGGAATTGCCCGAGCCGTATAGCAGGCTTTTCAGCAAAGCTTCTTCGAGCTTTTCTTCGAATAACAGCGGAAAGTTGCGATCGAACAGCTCTTCGCGGATAGATCCGAGGTCGACTTCCAGCCGCGTGATCTCGATGACCGTATCGGTTTCGTCGCGACGCGTCAGAACACGGTCGGCAATGCGTATTAGATTTTCCTCGACAAACGCATCCCAACGGCTATAGAGTTCGCGAACGAAATCTTCGTTGCGGGCTTTGAGCTGGATCGCTATTTTGTCGACGGTATTCATCAGATGTTTTTGACGTAATCACGGCTCACCCGGAAAAACGCCCGGATGGATTCCGAAAAGTGAGTGATCTGGCGTTCATCGCGCTGAGCCAAAGCCTGGCGCCATTTGTAATAGATCTGCTCGAAGGCATAAAGGAAATCCGACTGTACCCGGAAAATCTTCACTTCGAGATGGGCAGGCAGTCGTTCGCGCAATAATTCTTCGAGTACTTTTTGTTCGGCGTCGTTTTTGAAACGTCCCGAAACCACGATCGACAAGCGGTGCGATTCGTCTTCTTCCGGCGCATCGGCATAAGATCGTAATAGAATATGCTCTACTATGTAGAACAGCTGGCGTTCAGGATTCAATTGTCGAACAAATGCCCAGAAACGATTGACTGCGGTGATCAGCTTTGCCTTGTCCTGGAAAACGCCCATGATCATCCATTCGTTCTTTTCAGGATAGTTGAACAGCAGCAAATAACGATCGGTTTCGGTCAAATGCATCAGCCGGTAGTTGGCCGGATTGCTGCCCACCAGCAGGAAGCTTTCGAACAGCGCGTTTCTACGCAGCAGCGTGATGTAGCGCTTCAGCTCGTCGAGGTAATAATCTTCCCAGACGACTTTTTCCACCGGAACTTCTTCCGGCTCGTCGTTGAAGATCGGCTCGTAGAACACACCCGCAAGTGCATTGAAGTTGAGGTAAACGTCGTATTGCTCGAAGAAATGCTCGTCGGTCAGCAGTTGCAGTCCGAAACGGTCGAGCAACGCCTGAACGGGAATCTCGCGATCCGAATCGTGGCCCAGCAGCGCCGCGATGAGCTGTTTAACAGCTGGCATGGTTTCGCGCTGATCGAGAATGTTGAACGAGCGGAAACGATTGGCGTTCAGGTCCGGCAAGGCGCGAATGAGCAAGGATCGCTGCTCGTTCCGGAAAGCCGTATTGCGGTATTTGTAAGTATAAGCGGCCGTATCCTCGCCGTAAAGCGTATCGAGCAAATCCATGAACCGCGATTTCTGTTCCTGCAAAAACTGGTCGTCGTGCAGCGGCTTGTTATCGCGGAAAGTCGTTCGGTCGACGAGCTTATCGATGTCCGGAATTTCCACCCAAGGCAATTTCCCGGTCGGGACCTGGTCGGAAAGACGCAGCAGCTCGCCGGTGTGATGCACTTGCGTAGCCACATCGGCCATCATGAAATCAGCGATTAGCAGGTAGGCTTTGAGCTGCAAAACCTGGATGCGGAAATTATCGGGCGCTTCGCCGGAAATCCCGCGCGGACCAACGCCGTAGTTTTCGGGAAACTCGTATTGAAACGATTCGTAGGTGTTTGGCGGCCGCATTTCCAAGAGAATGCGCTCCGGTGTTTCGGGCCCGTGCTGAGGTCGGTCGGTTATCAGCGAGCGTTTGCGACGACGCGGCAGTTTTCCGATTATTTCAACAGAAGCAAGGTCTTCGCACAGATTTCGATTGCGGTGAAACAAAGCGATTACCTGCTCGCGAACGGCTTCGGGAGCTACTTCCTTCAAATGAGATTCGAGCGAGAACTGAATGTGGTAACGACCGTTGTGGATGGTCACCGAACAGGTTTCCACTTCTGCGATCTCCTGGATGATCAGCTGCTCGTAATCGGAAGTGGTCACCACCGACGGCGCAAAGATCTTCCGTGCGGAAAAGATCCCGCTGTCTTCGAAACGGGCCAGCGTGGTGCCGAGATAAGTCTCGAACGGCAGATCCAGCTTGTATTGCATTTCGAACAGCGCATAGTTCATGTAATCCGCGATGGTCACACCCGGGTCGTGGGCGTTGTAATCCGTCCAGATCTGGCCACTCAGTTCCTGCAGTCTTTCCAGCGTCTGCTCCTGCATGCGCTGGTAGATATTGTCGGTTTTGTCGCGTTTGGGAATGAACATGGCTGTGCGGGATTAGTGGTATTTCTTCTCCATCATCGGATCGTCCCACAAACGGGAAATGTTGGCGCGGATGAAGATATCGTCGCCGAGGAAAAAGCGCGTGCGCAGCTGTAAACGACAGCTCATGCCGTTTTTCTGCTTCACCCAGCGGATCATGATGCGGTTTCCGAAAGAACCGTAGTGCGAACGAAGTTTCCGAACGCGTGCGCGACTGCCGAAACAATGGGTGGCCTGTGCGATCAGAACGCCGTGCTTACCGGTATTTTTCTTCCCGTAAACGCTCACCACTTCGAGCGCGCAAATGCCTTCGAGGTCTTCCGTTGCGTCGTGCCATTTGCCGTCGGCAGGAATGCTGGCTTCGGCGAAGTTGCCTTTTCGTTGTGTCACGTCGAGTGTTCCGACGATGGAAACCTGCTTTCCTTCGCAGCCGAGCTCGATATCACCGTTGTCTTTCATCACCAGCAATTGCTGACGGTCTTTTCCCGTCACTTTACTGATCTTCAGATCGTGGAAGTTCACCACGGAAACTTCCCAGCGCGAGGTTTCGTCGGCGAAATTCTGGAGGAAAGTCAGCATGGTGCCTTCTTCTTCGGAAAGCGGCGCGAGACGAATACCCGTTTGCGCGTTCTTGGAAAAGCCGTCGTCGAGGATATTGACCGTCGAATCGATCAGGTTGCGGAAGTCATCCTCCGTAGGGCGCTGTCCTTCGCTGAAGCTTTTCTTTAAGGTATCTCTGTTACGTATAGCCATAATGCGGGATTTTTCAGATGATAAATGTTTTGCCTACTTCCATGTCGCCGATACCGAATGGTGTTTCAGAGTCGCCGCGACCTTCCGTAAGGTGAATAATGTGTGATTCGGACGGAACGAAGACCGTATAAGGTTCGGATGGCTCGATCAGATCGGCGCCTTTTCCGTATTCGTAAAGCGTATAGTAATCCGGCAGGCTGTGTCCCGGGTGATCTTCGGAAACGCGTACGACCGAGAAATAATCGATCGCTTCCACAAACTCGGCCTGACGAAGCTGATCGTAGAGCTGGGAAACGCTGACAGACTGCCCGAATTTCGGAAGCTGCTTGCTTTTCTGCCACGGTGCGATGAGCTGATCGAACATTGCTTTGAGCTGAATGCCCAACATAGGCGAATGAGCGTCTGTGCGGAAACGGATGCTGCATTTGATCATCAATTCTTCGTAGACCGGATTGATGACGTCGATGCTCGCACGACCCGAAGCGCGTTTACTAAAATATTCTTCGATGGAAGCCATCAGGCCCGAGTGAGCAACCGGCTTGCGGTAATCTTCGCTGAGTCCGGGTCTTGGCACCACAACGAGTGTAACGACGCCTTTTTTAGCGTTCTTAATGTTGAAATCCGGCAGGCATTTTACTTTTCCGATATCGGAGAAAGCCTGTAGTGTCAGTCGTTCGTAATCACGTGGCGTAACGGCCCTTCCGCGGTGCGTAACGTATTCCGAAATGCGGGCCTGCATCTGCAATTGGTCTTCGCGCTCCTGGCCGGCGTAAAACGGTGTGATCTGGCTCACGGCAGCAATTCCGGGTAGCTTTTTTTCCGGCTCGAGCGGACCATTCACGGTTTTAAAGCCGCTCCATTTTTCCGCTTCGGGATCGTCGATCTGCAGCACGACTTTTCCAGCGTTCGTGTAAATGCCTTTGAGTCCCGGAATGCNNGATGCAGCCCGGATTTTTGGCAATGCCGGCTCGGATCCACAGCAAGCCTTCCTTATCGTACATCGACGGGTGGATGTGATAAGGAAAACGGATCGCCATGCAGCCGCTGATGAGCATGCGGTTCGTTTCGTCGTGGAGCACGAATCCTTCGGGAACGGGTTGCCAGTGGTAGCCATCGCCCCAGTACATGACGACCTGCGGAAGCTCGTCCTGCGAAAATTCATTGCTGACGGAATGAAAATCGAGGTAAAGCGAAAGGGTTTCGCCGCCTCTCACGTTGGTCATGCCGAGCATAATGCTGGCGTCTGTATCCTGTGAAAAGACAAGCGGAATGGCGTTTTTCTCTATGCCCGCGAACGACGAAACGTGTCCGAAAGGATAGAGCTGGTAAACTTTCGGTCCATCGTCCTGGTGTGCGAGACGCAGATCGATTTCGTCCTCGGCGGTATAATCGAGCGTGATCTTTTCGACGATAGGCGCAATCGGCGGATTTAATGGCTTGAGCCGTTTCTTTCGCCATTTTTTCATCATCATGCGCTCGGCAAAGAGCTGGCGGTAGCGTTGTTCGCCAAAGCCGCCTTCGGGCTGCTCCATGGTCAGGCGAATGAAGCCTGTGCGCGATTTAATCGTGTAATCGTAGGTTTCTTCCGGCTGCGTAACGATCGTCATCTTTTTAATGGCAATAGTGTCGAACCGGCTTTCGGAATCCAGCGGTACGTCGGGCAGTGTGCGACCTTTTTCATCGGTCAGCTTGCTCTGGAAAAGTGTAAACAGGCTTTTTCCCTGCGTTTCGTGCCATTTAAAGTCCGTAAGATAACGGCTGCGTACCTTGAACGAGCGGTTATTGAGATTGGCTTTGTAGGCTTCGTAATGGCCTTCGAGTCCGCGTGGGTTGTTCGGCAGCTGATTCCATTGTACCACCAGGTTGATGTTCGTGGTGTTCTTGATGGCCATTTCGTAATTCCCGACAGCCAGCCAGGTTCCCTGTTCGGTGTTGATCCCGAAAGGCGGAAAAGGCTTGGAGTTATCGATCTTGCCGAGCTCATTGTAAACAAGTACGTTGTTAATGCCTTCCACATGCGTGCGGATGCCGATCTTCTGCAACAGGAAATCCTTCATCCACGAATACGGATAGAGCCACGCATCGAAGTTGAGGTGAATGCGCAGCGCCGGGTAATGCGAGTTGAAGTAATGCTGTTCTTCGTTACACGGAACGGTCGCCGGGAATTCTTCCGGCAAAACGAATCGCAAAACGAGGCTGCCTTCGTGCTGACGAACGACGAAAACAGGAATGTTCGTCCAACCTTCTGTCGTACTGAGCGTGAGGTAAAATAAGTTGTTGAACAGATCGAAACGGATTTTCTCTTCGCTGTCGCCGTTGATCTTCAGTGTATCGATGGCCTGCTGCAGCTCCATCACCCATTTGTAGCGGTGTGCTTCGAACCGCTCGTTTTCGGCATGACGACTGCCATCTTCGCCGTGGGAATGTTCCGAGAAAAGCTGAATTGTGACTTCGCGTTTGCCTTCACGCAGCAGCAGGGACGGAGAGCAGATCTTGATCCCGACGGCCTTGCTGTCGTGTACGCTTTGCTGTTTGCCGAACAGGAGCTTCTGTTTCGAAGCATCGGGATCCAGCAGATCCTTGATCTTGATGGCCGTTATGTAGCCCAGCTGCGAAGCCGGAACGCGGTGATGATTCCGTTCGAAATAAATAGACCACGCCTGCGCTATGCTGATATCGTGCACGTCGAGCGCCTCGGCCATGCGGTAAAAAAGCTCTTCCTGGTTGCTGTCCTTGGCGATAAAGCCGAAGTTCTTTTCAACGGTAACAGGCTCGGGCGTGTTTTTGGTAAACGCGAGCCACACGCGGTCGCCGGAAACAGGAAGCGGCTTGATTTTCAGAAAATCGTTCAGGTACCATCCCGGCAGGTTGTTCCAGCGATCGTTGTAATGACCGGTAACGCGCTGCAGGTTTTCTACGAAGGCCAGCAAAAGCGCCTGCGAAGGCTCCATGTGACCGTCCGGATGGTAGGATTTTTTGCTGGAAGTATATTCGGCTACTTTCCGCAATTCGTCGAGCAGCTGATCGAACTGATGCTCCGTATCATGGCTCTGGCCGTGGTAGCGGATTCGTCCTGCGATTTCGAGCAATTGGCGCAGCAGCGAGGCTTTGGAATTGTCTACAACAGCGAAAGGGCTGATTGCCGTGAGGCGCTTCAGCCGGTCCGATCTGTCATATCCATCCCTGTATGCCATCGTCGTCAGAGTTTAGTTCCTTCCAGGAAATAGAACGGGTACACCATGCTGCTGCGACTGTTGGTCTGGCGCACGATGTAGCTGATACGGATCCACAGAATGCCTTCGAGCTCGTTGCGCACTTCCACTTCGACCGATTCGGTGATGACGCGCGGTTCCCATTCGCGAATGGCCTGCTCGATCACGTCGCTGATAATCGTTTGTTCCGATAAATCGATCTTCGAAAAGACCCATTTGTTGATCGGGCAGCCGTATTCAAAGCGGAACACGCGTTCGCCCGGTATGGTGGAGAACAGGATGCGAAGGCTTTCCTGGATGTCTTCGTCTTCCGAAACCAGCTCAACGCCTTTCGGATGAAAACGCACCGGGAAGGCCCAGCCGGTTCCGAGGTAGTGTCTGTCTTCCATCGTTTAGCCTCCTATCAATACGGTTGGACATCCGAGTACAATGGAACCGCCGTGTGCACAGGTATCGCCCATGCGCGCAGCGGGTTTCTTTCCGATCATTACGGTCGTCGATCCCATCACGATGGAGTCGGGCGGACCGGTGCAAACGCACATATCTCCCATTACTGTNNGGGAAGGCCGCCGATGAGTACCGTCGGAACGCCCGGCCCGCTTACCGGCCCACCCACGTGAGGAACCGGAGGAACACCCGGTGTTACCATCGGGCAGGCGTGCATATCTGTTAATCTGGCTGCGAGTCCCATTGTTTCATTCGTTTAGTTGATCATCACCATGGCTCCTTTGATCATGGTTTGTCCGGAAGCCGAAACTTCCGCACTGGCATTGCCTTTTGCGGTGAACGATGCGTCGGCCGTAGCCTGAACGTTCACGCCTTTCAGTGAAAGGCCATTCCCCGCCTTGGCATCTACGTTCACACCGCCGTCGATCGTCACATTGGATGCGGCTTTCAGCGTAAGGTCCTTGATGGAATCGATCACGATGCCGCTGTCGGACATCACCACTTTGTTGCCGTGCTGGTCGGTGAGCTTGATCGTTTTCTGATCGTCGCTCAGCAGCACGGAATTCTTGCCCGGCGTGGTGATCGTAATATCTTTCTTTTCTTCTTCCAGCTCGATCTTCAGACCTGATTTGCTGAAGATCGTACGAAGGTTGTTTTTCGCTGTAATGGTATTGGAGGGCGTTTGCTTGGAGCTGTACATACTTCCCAGGATCACGGCATTGCACGGATCGTTGTTGAGGAAGCCCAGTACGACTTCATCGTCGATATCCGGGATGAAGAAGCCGCCGTATTTATTGCTGGCCCAGAACGAAGCCAGCCGTGCCCAAACGGTGTTTTTATCACTGTTCAACAGCGGAATTTCGACCTGGATGCGGTTTTCTTTCGCCGGATCTTCGTCGAGCTTGGTCACTTTGCCGATGTGAAGCCCTTCGATGCCCGGCAATAGTCCGGAAGCGGCGGGAGTCATCACATCGGGCTGTTCGGTAACGCTTTGCGGATCGATTCCCATGCCGGCTGTCGTTACCCATTCGCCTTCGGTGATCTGGTGCTCGACGAAACCGATGTAAGCATCGCCGTTGAAGCGTTTTCCAAGTCCGACCAAGGTGATCAGGCATCCCGGAACGGCCAGCGAGCTTCCCTGGAAGCGGATCTCTCCGCGAATGCGTGCCATGCCGGCCTTTAATAATTGCGCGTCGGCCCAGGACTGGAGAGCCGTTTTATCCGGACAGCTTTCGGTTTGGAGCGTCCATTTTTCGGAACCGACAGCTTCGGAAAGCGTAGCGGTCGTATCTGTTCCCTGCGCGTTCAGCGAAGGTGCCGCACCGGTAGCGGTGATCAGCTTTTGGGTAACGCTGTCCCACGCAATGGCTTCGATAGCCGGCGATTGCTCGGCCGTTTGCAGCTCACCACGGAACGCGATGAGGTCTTCGCCGTAGGTCACGCTCAATACAGGACTGGCAGACAGATCCGGCTTTTTGACAGTGATTTTTTTCCCTTCGGTGATCACCAGCAGGCCGTTCGCATCGGCGCGAGAAAGGAGGAAATCCCAATCGGAGCTGTAATACTGGACCAGCTCGTTGTAGGTCGTGTTGGTTGCATCGACAGTCGGCGTCAGATCGGAATAATCCTTGAGGATCTTCGAAATGGCGTCGCTGTCGGTGCTGGCTTCGAATAAGCGGTTTTTGCGGTTAAGGGTTGTCGGAAAGGCGTAATCGCGGCATTCGACCTGCAATGTAGCCTGTTCCCGTTCCGGAATATCGAGGTTGTGTGAAGTGACGAATCCTTCGAAAATGATGCTTTCACTGTTCTGGTAGCCGGCTTCGATCCGGATTTCGGCTCCCGGTGCAAAGGTTTCGGCATCGCTTTCGGGGATTTCCTGTTTGGGCATATCCCCGGCGGTGAAAACCAATACGGCTTTACCGATCCGGTTCACTTCCTTGCGGACCCAGATGGAGACGACTTCATACGTGTCGTTGATCTGCTCCCCGTTGCTGAAGACCTTGAAGGTTACGAGACCGATGCTGCCTTTTTCCGGTGATGCGCTCATTTTGCTGCCAATGGTGGGAACATGATCTTGGTTCCCGGTTCAACGTTTCTGAAATTCCCGAGACGGTTGTATCGGGCGATGTCGGCGCAATAAGATGCGTCGCCGTAAATTTCGTCGCAGTATTGTGCGATGGTGTCGCCGGCGCGGAACGTGATCACGCGTGAAAGGTCCGGCGAGTTCTTCTGCGTCACATCTTTGTCGAAATGACCGGAGAATCCCAGCGAGATTTTCACCCGTAAAGGCGTGCCGTTGGGCGCGAAAAGGGTATAGTCGTAATCCATCGAATCAACGCGGCCCTTGAAGATCATCGATCCCCAGACGATTTTCGCGTAGCTGGGCTCGTGACTTTCGGAGTTGATCCGGTACAATGTTTTTTCCAGCTGGTTGATGCGGTCCTTGATCTTTCCGGTTGCGCTCGGAACGATGCCGGTGTCGTCCATGTAGATCTCGAAACCAAGCGAATCGAGTCCCTGCGAACGGAATTTCTTGTCGGCGGCCGTTCCCTGTGCTTCTGCACCTTCCTGGTAATTGATCCGTTTCCCGATCTTCAGCGACGCCGGGTTGATCTGCGTGGTGAATTCCCCGCTTTTCTTCCCTTCGTTGTAGGTCGGCACTTCATAGCCTGTCATCTTGAGTTTAACCAGCTCGCCCATTACCGTTCAGCTTTACGTAATTTTTCATTCCGAAGCATTTCACGCACTTCCCGCATCATGTCTTTTTTCATGCGCAGCAGCTTCCGGTCGTCGCTGGCCGAAGTGCTTCCCGTGCGCTCGATGGTGGCACGGATACTGATTTCCTTGATGATGATCGTCATGGCGCTTACGTTCGTTTAATGGTTGTATAAGCCAGCTCCAGTGTTTCGATGAGCACGCTGTTCTTTTCTGCGTCGAGCGTGTCCACTTCCCATTTCACCGGATAGGCGCGGGTGCAGGTCCAGGTGTAGATCGGTGAGCCGTCGTTGCCCAGCAGGTTCACGATGACGTCGCGGGGCTGAATGGCGACCGAGAAATCGCCTTCGAGGATCTTTTTGATCCAGACCACGTCGTTTCGCTTGACAGGCATGAGCGCGCGCTTCAGCACCAGGTTCCCGTGTTTGATTTGCTTAGGAAGGAGGTGGACGTAATCGTTCACACCTCCTTCAGCAATGGATTCGGTTTCCATTTCGGTCGACAGACCGGAAACTTCCTTGAAGGCAAATTCTTCATTGCCGATTTTTACCTGGAAATAAAAAGCTACGGGAAGTTCCCATTTCTGTGCGGCCATGGATTCCGATTGTTAGTCTTAAGCGTTGGCGATCGTCAATCCTTCGTGAGCGACTTCGATCGTTTCTACAGCGATCTCGTTGCCATCGGATTTCATATCGGTACCGGTGATCTTCGTCGGCCACGCGTTTTTCAGCGTCCAGACCATTGTCGGTGCACCGGCTTCGTCGAGCAGACTGATGGTTACTGTCTGGCGCTCGATCGTGTTCATCTTGATCTTGTTGAACCAGTCCCAGAAACCGTTGTCTTTCACGAAAATGCCTTTCTTCAGGGTGATGTTGCCCGATTTCTTGATGCCCGGCATTTTGATCGTCGAGAACTCTTTGCTGTTCCCGTGACGGTATTCGATGATCTGTGCTTCGATGTCGAGTCCCGATACTTCCTGGAAAGGAACTTCTTTATCACCGAGTTTTACCTGGAAATAAAACTTCGGTAGTGGCCATACGTTGTCTTGTGCTTCTCCTGCCATGATTTCTTATGTTTTAAATGTTTTGTACTTAAGTTTTTTGTTGTCCGGACACAACTTCCCCAATAGAGTCAGATGACTTTCAGTGTCAGACTTCGTGAAAAATGAATAAAAGGAAGTGACCAGACGGATTTGTTTAATCAGCTTTTCTGCATTTGCTGCTGGAACGTAATTTCGATGAATTCCGCAGGACGCGAAATTGCTACCAACACCGTAATGCGCAAGATTCCTTCGAGGATGTCTTCGGATGTCATGGTGTCGCCCAACCCGACGTGTACACTGAAAGCGTCCTCCGGAATGGCACCTGCCAAACCGCCGCGTTTCCAGATCCCGTTCAGGAAGTTGCTGATCATACTGCGCATGCTTACCCACGTATTAGCTACGTTCGGCTCGAATACGAAGGCTTTCGCAGAGTTCTTGATGGATTCCTCGAGCATGATCATCGTACGACGAACGTTGATGTAACGCCAGTCGAGCGAGTTGCCGTCGAGTGTACGGGCTCCCCATACTTTTACGCCTTCACCTACGAAGTAGCGGATGGCGTTGACTGCTTTTCCGTCGAGCGGAACGTTGAGGTTTTCCTGATCTGCGTGTGTAATGCTTACCGTTGGTGAGATAACGTTCGCCATGCTGATGTTTGCCGGCGCTTTCCATACTTCTTTGGTATGATCCACGAGCGTGTAGATACCTGCCATGGCAGAAGCCGGTGGCAGCATGTTGAGCGTGAGCAGCATTTCGCGCATGATCTCGCTGTATACTTTCGACTGGCGCATCAGGATCTTGTGCGCTACGTCGCGTGCTACGAAGATCTCCTGATCGGTACCGGTCTCGTTTCCGAGCTTGGTGATGTATTCGGCGAGCTCAGCTTTGGCTTTATCCGTTTTATCCGATGCATCGTTTTCCGCTGTCAGAAGTGCTTTGAACCCATCGCGGTTGTCTTCGGCGATGTTCATGAACGTGATCTCGTTTGCCTGAACCACGGAAGTATTCAGCCAAGGGTAGTAAGCGGAACCAAAATCGAGGAACTCGGTCCCGATCTGCTCACGGAAGTTGGTCACATTGCTGTTTCCTTCCGCGTCTCTTTCCTTGAAGCCGTCGTAAACGTCGAAGATCGCTACACGGTTGCGCATGTCACGGCCGCAGTGCTGGAGTACGGCTACCTGAACATCAAAGCAATCCTGCGCTGTATCGAGGTAAACAGCTTCCGGTACAAGTACCATCGTTGGTTCCTGTTCCTTGAGCAAAGTACCTACACCGCCCATCAGATCGTCTTTCTTGATCTTTCCTTCAGCTGTGTAACCGTCTTTGTTCACAGCAACGATGTAGCACGGGCCACCGCCATTCGCGAAGAAAAAGCGCATCTGGTAGTAGAAATTGTACTCGTCGTTGCGGGTCACGGCATAGCGCTTGTCGCCGATCAGCAGGGAAGAAGCACCCAATACGGCTTCGGAACCTTCTTCGGCTGTGTCTTCGGCAACCGTAAATTTCGGAGCCGGAGCGCCACCGTAGTACTGCTCGAATTCCGCCAGGGAGCTGATCTTCCAGGGCTTGTTAATCAAGGATTTGTTCCCGTCCTTGGCGGATTTGGTGTAGCCGATGAAGGCCGGGACTGCGGTTGCCACTTCGACAACCGAGTTGGGGAATGCGTTTTTTTCAACGATGTAAACCCCAGGTGTTTTCATTGCACTCATTTGTTTCTGGATGTATTAATTAAAAATAGAAGTAACTGGTTATGGTGTCGTGCCGGCTGAAAAGTGACACGGATGATACTTTCGGGAGCGGAATGCTGCCCAGCGGGTTTTCCCCGCTCTTGCGAAGCTCCCATAATTGAACGCGAAACGGGGAAGCTTCCTCGAGGACCACCGGTTCCGTGGTTACAAACCGGTAAACGGGCCTTTCTTCGGAAGGAAATTCGACTTGTGCTGCTGGCTCAAATTGGATCCGGTTACGATCTTCTCTCAGCTCAAGAACGACTTCTTCTTTACGTCTGCGTGATACAACAATGAATTCCAGGAATCGTGAACGTGATTCGAGCGATAGAGCAATGGTTTCGGGCGTTTGCAGGCGGTTTTCCGTCATCGGGACGATGAGTCGCTTCCAGGTACCGTTGCGGTTTTCGGTTTCGCAGGTGCANNCGCTGGTAACAAAATAAAATCCAGGCGATGTGTTCCGGAGCAGAAAGACCAACGATATTCCCGCTTCGATGATCGGTTCACCTTCCGGTCGGATAAGCACCCACGTAGAAGATGTCTGCTTCCGGAACAGTACGCCTGACTTAGCTAACAGTCGAGCGGTGGCCTGATCGGGCTCGAGTTCGAATCCGCAGCGCTGCCCGGAAAAATACGGGTGTTTTGCGGTGAACGTCAGCCAGACCGAGTATGTAGCCGACCAGCTCATTCTTTTTTCAGTTCGGTTCCTGTCTCGGGCTTGCTGATCAAGTAAGACAGGTCGGTTATTTCGTTTTCGTCGACCGCAAGCAAACGGAGCTTGCACATTATCGACGGATAGTAGTTCTCACCACAAATGCTCCACAGGTTCGAAAGCTCGTGGATCGTCAGGTTCACCGGCTCCAGCGAAAATGCATGACCGGAGCCGGGTGACCTGACCAGGTGGTTGTTCTGCACAAACGCTACTAAAGCAGAAAAAACCCTCAGCGACTCTTCATACTGCTTTTCCTGGAAGATGACGGACAGCAGTACGTTGACGCTTACCTGCCACGATGGAGCGCTGTTACCGGCCGTTTCGCCGGACAGGTTCCTTCGCTGGAAGCTGACTCCACCCGCTGTTTCTCTTTCCATGCCCACCACCGCGATACTCACACGATTGGGAAACGCCCGATCGCTGTCTTTTACAGGAGAAAGCAGCGCAATGTCCTCGTTGAAACCAAACCTGCTTTTCAGGTACTGGTTCAACTGCATGGATAGTAGTTTCAGCGCGTCGAATATCATAAGTGTGGTGTGTCTACAATCGGGGACACGACGACCAGCAGATCTTCGTATCCACAAGACCAAATGTAGAGGGGTAGTGTTGATGAAGCCCGCGTGATTTTACCTGTTTGTTTAAATCAGGTGTTTTTTGTTAGAATAACGTAAAGGCCTTTAGGCGCTGAAAACAAGCGGTTTGAGAAGCTGTCTCGCATAATCATGACGCTTTATTTACACTGCTTTCAGAGCCTGAAACGCTCAAAAAAACTATTTTCACGTCAGACTGTTTTGAACCAAATACCTTGATTATGGAAATCGAAAAGAAAACCGAAAAGAAGGCCGGAAAGAAAATCACCAAAGCCACAGCCAAAATGGACCTCACCCAGATTTTAGCGTGCATGCGTTCCTGGAAAACCTGCTGCGGCGACGCAAGTAAGCTGAACGGCTATTTCGGCCTGAAGAACTACTTTATCTTCGACTGTTACGACAGCCATAAAGGCTATCCGATGCACATTTACCCGGGAGTCGATGCGGCAGGGAAGATCTACTACTTCGTGATCTCGGCTTTTTACGATAAGCTGGAGTACCGCGACAGACTGGCGGATTACATTCAACCGTGCGAGCTGTTAACGCCGACCGCTAACGAGGAAATTACGCCAAAAGAAGCGAAAGAGCGCATCGAACTGTGGAAGAAGCTCCGCAAAACCTGGCTGGAAGATCAGGTAGTGATGTCGGACGGTATTTATAAAGCTTTCTACGTTCCGGTAGAAGATGTAGACCGCCTCGCTCCGAAGAACACTTCCTTCCTCGCGCTTTCCAAAGGTGAAAACCCTAATAAAACGGGCTATTCCGCCGATATGGTGATTAAGGAAAATCTGCTTTATTTCGATACCGTAAGACCTGTTCCGCCGTTCAAGCCAACAATAATCGAAGCGAGCTTTTACCTTTTATCCCAGGTATAAAACCATCTGTAAGGGGAAACCCTGTTTTAATGAAAGCACAACGGATTTCTTGACGTTTGCATTCGACTGCTAACAGAAAAACGCTATATTCGTCATGATATTCCCACGTAATAAGTTGAATACCATTAAACTGTACACAATGACACTTGATGAAATCCTAGACTGTCTCCGTTCGTGGGAAGAATACCGTCAGAAACCCGACGAGCTGAGTGTGCTTTTCGACAAGAAAAACACGTTTTATTTCCGCTACCAGGATACCTGGGGCTGCAACATGCATGCTTACCCGGGAATCGATGATGAAGGGAAGATCTGGTACTTCGTTATCCCGAAGATCTACGATAAGGTAGAGTACCGCGATGACCTGTTGCAGTATATCGAGCAGTGCCTCTTGCAGGAACAGCCGTTGGGCGAAGAGATCTCACCGACCGAGGCAGAACACCGCATCAATAACTGGCTCGAAGAGCATCCGACATGGCTTCCTGCCCAGGCTGAAACACAAAATGGTATTTTCCAGGCGTTCGATATCCCGAAAGAGGATCTCAACGTGGAAGAGCTCACCAGCTACCAGGCCCTTGCAACCGCCGATAATCCGACAGGCTATAGAGCCGACCTCGTTATCGACGATGGCATTGCCAACACAGGCGCTTATTACGATACGGTACGTCCCGTTCCACCATTCAAATCTTCCCTCGACCAAGCCAGCTTCTATTTATTAACGCTGGCAGGTATAGGCGTATGACCTTTTATGATTTTATAGATTATCTCACTTATTTATCCCCGGCGGCACTGCTGCTGGGGATTTCGTTAGGTCTCTGGCTCTTTCGCCGGCTGGATGACGCTCACAAGATCGTTACGCTCTATTTGGTTATTTCCCTGATGACGGATCTGCTTATGCGTTTGTTCGCATACCTGTACAACAACAATCTTGTGCTCATTCTCATCTTCAGCCTCATTGAGCTCTTGTTGTTTGCCGTGCTGTATTTTCGGCTGCTGCTCGAAAAGCGCTATCCCGTGCTGCTCATCCTGGTTATTATCGGCGCATTATTCATCGGCTGGGAGCTGCTCAACCTCAAGTTCTTTAGTATTCCGCAATTCCAGTCGTATTCGAAAGTGGTTGATACACTGTTGGTTGTGCTGCTGTCTATTACGTTCTTTTTCGAATGTTTGCGAAAGGAGAAAAGCGCGCGCTGGCATTTTTTCCGTTTGAATGCTGTTATCCTCGGTTTTTTCTCCCTGAGTCTGATCTTTTTTCTGCCCATCAACTTTCTGATCAATGAAAAATCCGACTTCAAGTATTATTTTTGGATTGGACTCCCAATTGCAACCATTGCATTTTACCTGTTTTTAACCCGCGAAATATGGAAAAATGGCACGACGCGGAAACGATTACCTTCTGGCTGATCATCGTCTGCCTCTTATTGTTGTTGTTGGTCTTCGCCGTTGTCGGCGTTTCCTATCTCGGGTTTAAACGTATCGTTCAGGCCGAGCGGAACGAAGCCAACATGCAGCTCGAGCACCAGCGCAAATTGCTCGAGACCAGTATTCTCACGCAGGAAAAAGAACGGACCCGCATAGCAGCCGATCTCCACGACGCTCTTATCGGAAAGCTCATCAGTACGCAGCTCAAGCAGCAGCTCAACCGCGATCCGGAAGAGATCAGCGCGCTGCTGCAGGAAAGTATCGAAGAAGCCCGCCGGATTTCCCACGACCTCAGTCCGCCGATGATCGAGGAAAAATCCCTTGCCGACCTCATTCAAACCGTGGTAGCCGCCTGGAAAAAGAACATGAGCGTGGTTTTCTACCGCGATTTGCGTTTGCCGGATTCACTGCCTGTAATGGTGAAGATCCAGCTGCTGCGCATCGTACAGGAGCTCGTGACCAATGCCTACAAATACGCAGAAGCCGAAACGGTGCTCATTCACCTGCGTTATACACCTACCTCGCTGTTTTTACGTGTAGCCGATAACGGTCGTGGATTCGATGTGAAGAAACACGAAAAAGGACTGGGCATGTACAACATCGAATTGCGCATGCAGCAGCTGGGTGGAAAATACCGCGTGAAATCGGCTGAAAACAAAGGCGTTTCGGCGCTCTTCACCGTTCCGCATACGCCGGTAGAAAAACCCATCGTCGACCCTTTCGCGGAAGACATTCCTGAATTTACCGTTGAAAAATAGCGCGTACCTCGTCAGACCTGCGTATTTTTATCGCAGACTGCTATAGAGCACACGCTATGAATAAAATCCGACTGGCAATTACAGACGACGACGCATTGGTTGTCGCCCTGCTGCAAGAGTTCCTCAGCCTGAAGCCGCAATTCGAAGTACTTTTCACCGCGACCGGTGGCGAGGAGCTGTTTGCCAAACTGGCCGCAGCCGAGACTTTGCCCGAGATCCTGCTGCTCGACCTCAAGATGAAAGACACGGACGGCATCGCCGTAACGAAAGAGGTGCGGAATCTCTATCCGTCGATTAACGTCATGGTGATTTCATCGCATTACCAAGCTTCTTACACGGGTTTCATGTTCAAAACAGGCGTTGCGGCTTTCCTCCCGAAAGGCATTTTGCCGCAGGAGCTTTCCGGCATGATCGAANNGGCATTTACTTCCTGCCGGAGCAGATCGAAGTGATCCGCGACCAGATTTCGTCCAAAGCCGTTCAACCGGTGATCGAGACCGAGAACAGTCTCACCGACCGTGAGATTGAGATCATTCGCTTGCTGTGTCAGCAAAAGACCGCCAAAGAGATCGGCGACCAGCTGTTCATCACGCAGCGTACGGTCGAAGGCCACAAGAGCAATATTTTCATCAAAACCGGCGTGAAAAACATTGCAGGTTTGGTAATTTACGCCATCCAGCGCGGGTTGATCCGGGTGGAAGATCTTCCCGTGATCTGATATCAGGATTTCAGGACCCACCTACCGGCAGGCAGGCGTCAAGACCAGGACTTTAGGACTTCAGGAGGTCAAGACTTCAGGATGTTTGGGTGGATTTACGGTTTGGATGAGTTTATTGTAAAATATACCTGTTCCAATTGGAACAGTCCTGATATCTTAGAGCCCGCCACAGGCGGACGGTCTTAACATCCTGAAGTCTATGAAAACATCTTTCGTTCCTTATTACGCCGTTATTTTCACTTCCCGCAAGAGGCCCGAGCCCGACGGCTACTCCGAAACAGCAGATTGTATGGAGGAGCTGGCGCGTCAGCAGCCCGGCTTTATCGGCATCGAGCACGCCCAAAGCAAAATCAGCATCACCATTTCCTACTGGGAATCTCCTGAAGCGATTGCCGCGTGGAAAGCGAATGTGGATCATCTGGAAGCGCAGCAGCGGGGAAGGAAGGATTGGTATGAGTTTTATCAAGTAAGGGTTTGCAGAGTGGAGCGGGAGTATGGGTTTGATAGTGAACGGTAAACAGTAGTGAACAGTTGGTATTTATTAGTTCTGGCAATTGTAAGTAGTTTCATTGGTTGCTTTGGTGACCAATCGACTTACTATATCGAATCTACACGTGGCGATAGGATACATGTTTCCATGCCGGTTCTGTCACAAGGAGTCGAGATCGGTTCCGTTACAGATGTTCGGATACGCAACAGAACCAAGTCAAGGTCATTATTGAGATTGCCATTAAAAAAGATTTCCTGCTTTGTGACTCTTCAAAATTTTCGGTTAAACACCTCAGCATTTCTGAAAAGGAATCGAAGTAACTGCACCATGTAAAGGCAAGTTCAAAAAAGAAGGCTCGACTTTTTACGCTGAATTGGAACGGATGAGGTCAAATCCAATGCGTTCACGATCACAAAGAAATGATCGATTCGATTAAAGCTTCTTTTCCGGAGGACAGTGTTTGTGTTGTGGTTGATTAGTGCTCGTCATTGCCTGCTGAAATATTTTACGATTGTAAATAGATTACGAACCTGAAGCATAATTTTGTGCCGTCCAATTCTTTATGCGATGGTTCAGTTGTTAAATTTCTTTCTATGTCAAAAATAAAAAATAACTTTTCGAGTTCAGAAAGTTAGGTTTAGATACCTTTGCGAAAATAACCTCCACAGAAAACAAAAACGACTATTTTGAAATACCTCCTATCCACCCTGGCATTGCTATTTGCTTTCCAGTCAACTGCCCAGAATTTTGAAATTGAGCCTGTTCTGTATGATTCCGTTACACCGGGACAATACCACTTTTTCTTCGATGGAGTCGCGCAGATAGACAGTTCCATGCAGATCCGTTACTCGGTAAAAACCTCAGATTCCGTTCCGCAATTGCTTTTTAGCGATTCGGTTGATTTCACGCAGTCTACCCCTGCGCTCCCGACAGGATTTTCCTATGATAACCAATCGGGAGAGCTGAACATTGAGCTGGGCACTTATACCACCCGATTTGTCATCCTTGAGCTAATGTCCGTTGTCGAAGGTGAAATCCGGGAACACATCTATATCGATATCTATGCACTTGAAACCTATGCAGAAGATGAAGACTAACCACCTGTCATCGTTCCGGACTTTTTTCGCCGGACTTTTATTGTTCTTCCTGGCTCCCGTTTCCTGGTCACAGATCGGAACGATAGACGTCGAACAACTGCTGAGCACCAGTAACACGTCGAACTCGGTTCTGACTTACCAGATCGTGCTTTCCAACGGCTGGCAACCCGGTATTTCGACCGTAACCAGCCTGCGATTATTCAATTCGGCTGGAACAGCTGTCTATACTCACCCTACTTCAGGCGGAGGATCGGCAATTAACACGGGATTGATCACCAATCTGACACCGGGTTACTATTATTTTTCCGGTACAGTTAGTACACAGAACACGGGCGGGAAATTCGTCTCGGTTTCACTTTACCAGGAAGTTTATGTTGGTTACAAAGTGTTCTTCGATAATTGCTATGATATGGAAGAAGGCGCAGGGCAATATACGTTGAGACGTTCGAAAGCTACAACCGGTCAGACCTATAGCTATGCACAGTCTTTCAATCAGATGACAGGGGCCGGCTGGATGGAAATGTCGAAGCTCATGACGGGCAGCAACAGCTATGTTTACTGGATCCTGGAACCGATTTCCAACCTGACGACCTTTTCACCTTCCGACAACATCAGTTACATCGAGTTCTTCTATATCAACTCGACCACAAACGGAATCAAGCTCAAGTACAAGCAGATTGGAGGAACATATACCACGACGGCTTTGTCTGTTTCATCGACTGACAGAATACGATTCGTACGGAATGCTTCCAACGTATGCAACCTGGAAAAAAACGACAGCTCGACTTCCATCTTCTCCTTCCCGGTGAACATTACCGGAACTCTGAAATTCACACTTGCCGCAAAAGAAATCGATGACAGAGCAGATGAGCTCAGCTGTTCGTTCGGTTATCCGAGCGGCGATTTCCCGTTCGTTCCGAGCTTCGGGAATGCTGATGTCGGAACGGTGACAACCGGCATCAATCCGCTGATCAGTTATTCAAGCCCATATAACTATGTGATCTCCGATCAGCCGATCGAAGACATGAAGAAGATTTACAAGTACCTGAAAGATTCGATCTACACGAGTGGAATCGACAGCGCGACTTTCTATCAAGGCGCAACGGCTTCTACCCGTTATACGTCCAAAGACCTGCTTTCCGGTCCTTGCTATGTGGCGACGTTCGACAGTCAGGGAAGACGCGTTTACAGCAACCGGACGGATTTCACTGCACCTTATACGACCAGCAGTATGTCGAACGTATCCAATTCTTACACGGAATACCTGTCTACGGCGAATGGAACTTCCTACAGCACCTTGCATCAATACATTTCCGAAGGAGAAAGCGGAGGATTGCGTTATTACATCTCCAATATGACCGACGAATACGCTTTCGGTCTGGTAAATGTGGGAGATAATATTGATGCCGGTCCTGCAACGATTTCCAAGATCCGCTATGGGTTCCACATGTCGGGCGGTGCGATGACATTGATTGTGAATGGTGCCACTTACGGCAGTTCTTTCACGCCAACACCGGGTTTGGCGTATGATATCAAGATTCAGGACGGAAAAGTTTACCTGTTGGAAGACGATCACGAGCATTACTCGAACGATGTCACTTCCGGTTTTGCTTATAAATCCGGTGTTATTTTCAAATCATGGGGCACCAGGGTTCGTATCATTCCTGTAAAGCTGATGATATCACCTTTCAAGATCACAACAAGCATTAGCGATAATGCCTGCGGTAAGAATTCAGGCGACTTGTCCGTCACATTCCCGACAACCGGCTTCCTGGGCGGAACAGTGAGCGGGATCAACTTTACGCTCAAAAACGTAACGGACGAAACGGCTCCTGTTACCGTTGCAACAATTACCGCCAACTATTCAGTTAACGACCTGCCGGTGGGCGTTTATTCATTGGAAGGCCAGCTCACGGTTGGTGCTACAGTTTATTCCGGGCTCAAACGCCTGTTATTTGTGGGATCCAAATGCAGCTGGCAGCATAAGACCAACCTGGTTCAATGGCCGGGCGGTGGAGCGAATACCAACTTTGCGATCGCGAACTCCTCGGCTACCATAGGAAATCCTGCAAAAGCCATTTCACTTGGGAAGCTAAACGGCTACACGGCAGGTTGGCTGGCATTTACTTCGAGAGGTGGCACCAATGCGAATACCGTTCTTTCATTGGCATCGGCACCACAAATGAATACCTATACTTCGTATTTCGAAGTTGGAACGCCATTGGTTTTCTTCTATGGGGGTGCTGCTTTTATTGCGAAAGGGAGCTCCGGGATCGTAACATTGATTTCTCCGTTCTCTGGTTATTCGCCGAATATTCCCGTGCTCATTACAAGAAGTACCACCGGAACGGTCAAATTCCGTCAGAATTACACGGTTAATAACACCGTCACGACCTTTAATTTCAAACGCTGGAAACCGGCTTTCAATGCTAAAGTGCCAACCATCGGTGTCGAGAATGTAGTTTCGAGCTTCCAATGCTCCGAAGCTGCAACGGACACTTATGCCGAGCTGAAATATACCCTTGACGGCTATTACCACATTATGGAAGGCGGTGAGATCCGTTTTCTGTTCAACCAGGAATACGATGCGGCCAATCTGACCTTCAACATCTATGACGACGAGGACAAGCTGGTAAGAACGCAGGCCGATTTTCCTGCCGTTGTAGCCGCTCACGGACCGAATTACATTACGATCAATGTCGATGATCCGTATTGTCTCGGAAAAGGCCTCTTCTACCTGGAGGTCATCAACAGCAAGAAAGAAGTACTATACCTCCGTTTTTACAACGATTTCAATGGCTGCATTCCGGAAGGAGAAGGTCAGGGCGGTCTTGGAGGATAGGAAACTAAAAAAATTGAACAAACAATGAAAAAAACAGGCTGGATCATCATTATTGCTTTACTCGTAATCAATACGGTTGCCATTGCATGGCTGTATATGGGTAATCCGACTAAAACGGCTTACATCGATTACAACATTGTATACAACAACTGCAAGCTAAAGCTTTCTCTGGAGAAAGACCTGCAGCGTGTGACCAATCTTCGGAAAGCAGAGCTTGACAGCATGCAGCTGGAATTGTCTTTCCAGTCAGAGTCGATCAAGAACGGGAAAGCTTCGCAGGAAACACTCGATACGTTCGAGGAAACCAAGAACCGATTTTTCATGCTGCAGACCCGATATGAAGAAGAAAATATGCGCCTGAAAGAGACGTATTCCACCCAGATCCGTAAAGAGATCAACGAAAAATCGAGACAATTTGCAGAAAGCAGAGGCTATGCCTACCTGTTTGCTGCGATGGGCGATGGGGCGATCATGTACGGCAGCCCGTCGGAAGATGTAACCGCCGAATTCCGAAAATTCCTCGACAATTAATGAGCCGGAAACTGACATATCAGCTGGTTTTTGTGCTGTCATTTCTGACCGGATGTTCCGACCAACAAACCACATTTGGCAGTGAGGAAGAGCTTATGGCTTACGTGAACGATAGTGGCAACGGATTCATTCAATCGACGGAGTCGGACGCCTTTGTGCTCGAAGCCCAGCTGGTTCCGGCCATCGCCGATGACAAAGAACCTCAGCTGACGGTGCGTATTCGACTGAATCGCCAGGACGGCGGGTCGGTCCTGGATTTCGGACAGGTCGGCCAGCAGGAAGCTTTGGCACGTGAATCCTATCTGGCGTTTGAAATGACAGGTGATGTCTATCTACAGGACGGCGAACAGATCATTTCACCGGTGTTTTACCATTATGAGCGCAACTACGGACTGAAGCCGTCGGTTGACCTCTTTTTCAAATTCAAAGCCTTTCAACCATCCGGCGATGTGAAACTGGTCTATCGTGATCAGCTTTTCGGCCAGGGATTATTGACCATCCATTTTAATCAAGCTTTATTCAGCAATTGCCATGTTCAGAACTAACCAGGGAATCATTCGGAAAATCAGGAAAAGCAAAGCATTTCGCGGAATTGCGGTCCTGCTGATGCTCAGTATGCTTTTTGAAACCGCACAGCCCACGGTTTCATTAGCTCTTACCGAAGGTCCTTCACAGCCGGAAGTGCAATCTTTTGAGCCGATCGGAACGACCGATATGGTAGATCTCTTTACCGGTGATTTCAACTACAACATTCCGCTGTTTAACCTGCCTGGTCCGAATGGGGGCTATCCGGTAAACATTGCTTACCATGCGGGCGCTACTGCTGATGACGAAGCGTCGTGGGTCGGTCTGGGCTGGAATATCAACGTAGGGAGCCTGGTTCGCAACATGCGCGGCCTGCCGGACGAATTCATGAGTAAAGCTGATGGGAACAACGAATACCAGTCGGGCGACTACCTGGAAGTAAAACAGGATATGAAGCAGAATGTGACGGTGGGAGTTCATGGTCAATCCAAAACAGAAGCTTTTGGAGCGAAGGATCAGTTTGGCATTTCTACTGGTGCATCTATCTATTACAACAATTATCGGGGTCTTGGTATGTCTTCAAGCGCAACATTTATGGGGGGCAGCGGAGATGTACAAGGTGGTATTGGCTTATCACTTGATTCGGAAAATGGGCTGGGAGTTTCCGCCCTTCTTACTTTAAGTCATCATGCAGATAAAGCATATGATAGACATCAATTGAGCCTAACTTTTGATGGCGATCTTTCGATAGATTATTCTTTGAACAGAACTGGCAAAAAAGATCACGAAATAACTGAAGGAATAGGTAAAGGGTTAACGGGATCAGTACCAGATCCGAAACGACATAGCTCCTATAGTTCAGGTATAAGTTACGCTCGTAATTCTTTTAACCCTTCTCTAAGCTTCCGTACGATCAATTGGAACTTTTCAGGCTCGTTGTCTTCGGGTGCTGAAAACACCGGGTTTTTCACTGGTGGTCAGCTCACAGCCTTCTTTAACACGCAGGATTTTTCCAACGAAGACAAAAAAGGCCGCAAGCACCTCGTTGCCGGTTATGACAAAGTGGGCTCGAGCGGTACGAGTCAATACTACACCCGGGATTTCGAGCGCACACGTGATGGCCAGGTTACCAAAGGAACGCAATTTCTGCCGGCGAGTAATTATACCTACGATACCTACGCATCCACGGGTCAGGGCATGAGTGGCTATTTCCGTCCGCGGCGCAATGAGGTGGGGCGCAGCTTCGATCCTTATGTGTTGAATAACACTTACGGCGGAAGTATTGCTTTCGAAGCAGGTGGTCCCGATATTAAAGGCGGGATCGACGGTGGAGTGAACTTCGGCTGGCAGCAGCAGGGGCCTTGGCAGTCGTCCGATAATAACGAGCTGGCATACGAGTTCAGTGATCCGCGGCCTGTTAGCAGCAATGTAGACCATACTGCGAGGGAAAACCTCTATTACCAGGCACACGGTGAGATGAACATACTGGAAGATACCGATATCGGTTATTTGATGGGACTCGACCTGCCAAAGCTCAAATTCGCACCGAAAGGTACTTCAGGCGGTGGTCCGTATGGAGGTAAACGCTACATGCGTGATGAGGAGAATACCGTTCTGAAAGAAGGCAAAACGGCTAATACACCGCGTAACAAACGGAACACGTTGATCCATAATCTACTGAATAAAGAGGTGGCTTACCTGAAGGAGTTCGAGATCCGTTACTACGAAATGAGTGAAAGCCTCGATTTGTATGCAGATCCAACAACCGTTTACAATCGCGAGAGTGGAATCGCCAATCACTATGCAGGCTACAAGGTACTGAACGAATCCGGGTCCTATTACGTATACGGTTTGCCGGCTTATAACCACAAGGAAACGGAAAACCTGTATTCGGTTGACCCGACCCCGGAAGATCGTACGATCGGTCAGGCAAGCATAAAAGTGAAAGATGGAGAGGTCGATTACAAAGACCACGCTGCCGGCCATCAGTTTATTCGCAAAACGACCAAATCACCATATGCGCATTCGTATTTGCTGACTTCCGTTCTAGGAGCCGATTACGTGGATCTCACCGACAACGGGGCCTCCGACGACGACCTGGGCTACTGGGTAAAGTTCGATTACATCAAGCATATTGATGATTATAAATGGCGTACCCCATTCGACGACAGCAAAGGCTTTTTCAACGAAGGCGCCCGCTACACGGATGAGGACAACAAAGCGTCATATTCCTACGGTGAAAAGGAATTGTGGTACCTCGGCCGCATCGAAACAAAGTCACACATAGCGATCTTCGTTCTGGAAGACCGACAGGATATGGCTGAAGCACGCAGTGAGATGAATGCTGCAACTGCTTCTTCGATTTCCGCTAACCGAACAGGTAAACGCCTGAAAGAAATCCGGATCTATGAGAAGAAAACCTTCGAAGCGGAGGGTGAAAATGCGGTGCCGCTGCAAACCGTACATTTCGGCTATGAGTATTTATTGTGTGGTGGAACACCGAACAGCAAGGCTTCGGGACAGAAGAAACTGACACTTACAAAGCTCTGGTTTACCAGCAACGGATCAACCCGTGGTGAGCTCAATCAGTACAAATTCGACTATCAGGCTTCCACTCCGGCAGCTAACCCGAACTATCAGTTGGGAGCTTACGATTCCTGGGGTGTTTATAAACCGAAAGACGTACACGAGCATGCGGCCCAGTTTCCGTATGTAAACCAGTTCAACCAGGACTGGGTGGATGGATGGGAACCGTCTTATGCAAACAATTACGTGGACGCTGCGAGCAAAGAGCTCACCAAAACCACGCAGGACCAAATGGCTTCGGTCTGGTGTCTGAAACGGATTACGCTGCCTTCCGGCGGACAGATCAAGATCGAATACGAATCGGATGATTACGGCTATGTGCAGCACAAAACGGCCAACCAGATGTTCCGCATCGAAAGTTTTGCCGTAAACAACGCTGCTGCCAGCAATAACCTTTATGGCCAGAACACGGCCTTTATTAACAACCCTGAAAATCGCCGCATTTACTTCAAGCTGGAAGAGCCGCTTTCTACCTCAATGACTGATGCGCAGATTGCCCAGGAAATTTTCTCCAGGTATGTAGAACCTATTCATAAAGAAGGAGACAGCCGAAATCTCTATTTCAAGGCTCGTGTCAATCTGACGGATGCAAACGATGAATACGTCTCGGGTTATTTGCCACTGGAAGACGAGCTGCAATCACCGGAAGATGTCTACCATTACGGTGTAGCGACTTCCACGGGCCAGCTCACGAGTCCGCACCAGCCGGTGAATAACAGCCACTATCAATATGGGTATGTCACGCTGAAAGCGGCGCGCAAGATCCGTAAGCCAAGCGAATATTTCGATTACCATCCTATGGCGCTGGCAGCCTGGACCTTCATGCAAACCGATGCACAGGAACTGTTGCACCACTCCGGGAATTTCGATTCGGAGATCAACAGCAACGGAAACCTGCTGCAAAAGATCGGTGATTTCGTCAATATTGCGCCTATGATCGCCGAAAGCTTCGGTGGAATTCGCAAATATTGCAAAGAACGTTTGTTTGCCAATTCCGTTGATCTGGATTATTCCTGTATTCGTCTGGCCAGTCCGGATAAGATCAAATACGGCGGTGGTCACCGCGTGAAAAAGCTTTCCATTTTCGATAACTGGTCGGGAGCGACCGACGAAGAAGGTACAAGTCGCACTTACGGTCAGGAATTTACCTACACGACAGAGGAAAACGGTCGGGTGATCTCCAGTGGCGTAGCGAGCTACGAACCACAGGCCGGCGGTGATGAAAACGCCTTGAAATACCCGTATTTCTACAGCGAACAACAAACCATGTTCACCAGAAACAACCTCTTCGCTGAAGCGCCGTTCAACGAAAACCTCTTCCCGGGAAGCCAGGTGGGCTATAGCAAAGTGACAGTGAAAAGTATCAACACGGCGCTGCAGGAGAAAAACGCCGCGCCGGGAGGTGCCAATCCGACAGGTCGGACGGGTGGAGTGACGGTGCATGAATTCTACACCGCCAAAGACTTCCCGACCCGTGTGGAGTGGAGCTTGCTGGCGGAGGAAAACAGCACGAAGGACGTTTACAACCTGAGTTTCCCGATTCCGTTGATCGGTTCGATCAGCTACCGTTATTACCATGGTACACAGGCTTACAAGATCGAGCTGAATGACATGCATGGGAAGCCGAAATCCGTTCGCGCTTACCAGATGAACAACTACGTGATGGATCCGCATCCGATCACCGAGTCGGAATACGAATACCAGTGTCACGAAGAAACCTATATGGGTGAAAAAGTGCTCGTGCTCGACAATGAAGTGCCGATCATCAAAAACGACGACACTTACGCCGAATACATGGAAAGCGGCAACATTAAGAAAAAGCTGATGGGCGTGGAAGTAGACGTCTTTACCGACCAGCGTGAATCCAAGGCTTTCAGCAACAGTGCCGGTATTGACTTTAATGTGGACGTACCGCCGTTCCTGATTCCGGTCCCTTCCGTATGGCCTTCCTACAGCAACAGCAAATCGTTGTTCCGAACGTATGTGACCAATAAGGTCGTTCACCGTTCGGGAATTCTGAAACGTACGAAAGTACGGGATCTGCAAAATGTAAATGAATCTGAGATCATCGCCTACGATGAACGGTCCGGACAGCCCTTGCTGACGCGTATCAAAAACGAATTCGGCGATGATTTCTATAGTTATAATATCCCGGCATACTACATATACGACGGTATGGGACACGCATACCGCAATATCAACTACCAGTTTGATATTGCCCTGGAGCAGGAAGGCGAGCCGTGCTATTACACGTTCGATGTAACTACTTTACATCATCTCGATAACCTCGTGCGCGGCGACGAATTATTGCTCACCGACGCTGAAGGCGACTACGCAAAAGGCTGGTTCCTTGGCTGGCTCTACAGCGGCACAACGAAGATCAAAGGAATGATCCACATGCCGGGAACGTTTGCTTCCCATGATCCGGGAGATGTTAATGCCATCCGTGTGATCCGTTCCGGTCGTCGAAATCATTATGCGACTATGGCTGCGAATTACGTGACCAAAGGCAAAATGAAAGACAACGGTATCACGACCACCACAATTGGAGGGCCGGCTGTCGGTACAGACAACTACACGTCGAAACGAACAACCAATGTGCTGTCGGCAACGGCCGCTATGTTCCGCGATGACTGGTTCGATGATAACCTCAACCTGGATTACCATGAAGAGGAAGTGGAATATGAACGTGACGGAGGAGGAACTGCTACCGAAACGATTAGCGAGTTCTTCGGAACGACACAATCCAACCCCTACAAGAAAGGAAATAGCGGCATCTGGCGACCATACAAGCAATACACTTATACTGGTACAAGAACGACCAGCGGTGAGATGAGCTACCAGAATCCGGACGAAGATCCGCGCCTGTTCGAAGATGGAATGTTCCAGGGATCCGTGGCGCTCTTTTCCTGGGATCTCGGGAATCCGGAGTATTATACTGCCACCATGCCATTCAACAATTACCTGAACTGGGAATGGACCAACGAGATCACACGCTTCTCGACAGATGCCTACGAACTGGAGAACGTGAACCGACTGGGGATCTTCTCTTCGGCCTTGTATGGCTATGACAATTCGCTGACGATCGGTGTTGGGGGCAATGCTTCTTACCGAGAGCTGGCCGTAATGGACTTCGAAACCCTACCGCTTACCGGCGGAAGTGAAGCTACGGTGTTCGGCAGAACGCTGAAACAGACCAACTTCAGCTTCTATGATAACGCTACAGGCCGTCCGCAAAACATGCTGGTGAACGAGCAGCTGAACATACAGCATGCGGAATACAGCAGCAGTAATAACACGCTAACTGTTACGCTTGAGTTTACTACTGAAGTGGAGCGGAATAGATATCTCGGATTATTTGGAGGGATTCTATTCAGTCAAAATCCTGCAACCCCGCATGCTCAGACGGGTGGTCTGATTGAAAACGCGGTCGGTCTTACACTGATGAGTAAAAAAGTGAGCAATTCAAATGCTAACCTATATGGTCGTCAATCTTATCTTTTAAATGGCAAATACGAGGCGGGTTCAGTTAGCGTTGTAGGAACCAAACACCTTGCTTGTAAATTCACGCTTTTTGTCTGCGATAAAGGTCAGACGGCTGCGAAATACCTGCCGGATGGCAGCATATTCTTCGGGAAGATGAACGCATTGCTTCGCCGACCGGTAGCACAGGATCCGGATTTGTCAAAAGTGTTCTTTGTAGGTCCTTCTTTGAAGAAAGCACACAGTGGCAAGCAGTGTATGAAACTGGAAGGCAGCTGTTTATTCGACCAGCCGAAAATCAAGCTGATCAAGGACAAGAAATACGTGTATTCCATGTGGATTTCCCGCGATAATACCGATGTAAAAACCTACCAGATCCCTTTATTGATCCAGGTGGCCTACATGGATGGAACCAACCATGTCGAAATACCGGGTAATATCGTCCGCTATGGAAAAGTGATTGAAGGCTGGCAGAAAGTGGATGTAGAATTTTCCGTACCGGAAAACAATATGGTCTTTGCCCTGAAATTCAATCCGGGTAGCTCAAAATTGTATATCGACGATGTGCGGTTGTCTCCGAAAACGGGTGGATTGGTAACTTATGTTTACGACCAGGTACGTTTCCGCCTGATGGCACAGCTGAACGTAGACAACTACGCGACACTTTACTTCTACGACGAGGAGGGCAATCTGCACCTGAGCAAGCAGGAAACTGAGGAAGGCATCTTCACCATTTCCGAAAGCCGTGGACACAAAGCCATTCCACGTACGCTTTCCAGCGATCTGGATCCTGATTTCCCTAACAACGATTAATCATGAAAAGCCTGCGATACCTCTTTCTCTTTGCGTGTTTGTTCCTGTTGTCCTTTACTGGGAACGGGCAATCGCTTTCCGATGATCTGAAAGCCATTTCCGGCTATCTCGACAGCGCGAAATCCGTTTCGCTGCAGGTGGACATTCATGTCTACAGCTCGCGTGGAGGCAGTGAGATTTATGATGCAAGTGCTTCCGTGGATCGCAAAGGAGCTGCCTCGGTAACCGTTTTGGGAGATGTGGAAATCTACGAAGATGCTACCTGGCGTGTAGACGTAAACCACACGGAAAAATTCGTGGCAGTAATTAAAAAAGAGGCGATACAGAAAGCGGGAAAAACAGCGGGCGTGCAGTTTGACGTGCGGGAGCTGATGAAGCTGCTGGGCGACGGGAGTGCCAAAGCTCCGGCTATAAAGCTGGTTTCGGATGCAGCGGGTGTTCGCACCTATGAGCTGACAGGTATCGAAAGCCTGAAAGAAGTTCGTATCGTGCTCGACATGAACAAAAAAAACATTCGTTCCGTTACGTATGAATACGCGTCGGAAAGCGATTCCAAAGGCCAGTACATAGAGCTGAGCTATACTCGATTTACTGTGAACGAAACGGGGAAAACACTGCGTGCAAGTGACTATTTCACCGTTTCTTCCAAGCAATACCAACTGACCGCCCGTTTCAAAGGCTATCAATTAACCGCCTTATTATGAAATCACTGCTGTTATTTTTCGTCTGCTTTTTTGCATGCTCCGCAGCATTTGCCGGTGACGGTACCTGGCTGAAGCCCGTTCCGATCAACTCCCTGTACGAGCAGGATTACGAACTCTATGAATCGGACCAGACCAGTGGCGAGGACTCGCGTGTATTCCAGCAATATACCGGATATGTGCGCCTGAATTACAACCGCGGTCAGCTTTCGGATATACAGCACAATTATTATTGGACGCTCAAAGTGCAGTTCAGCTACACCCATAACGGCACGATTTACTACGACGAGCTGAATATCAACCACACTTCAGCCGATCATTTCTACGAAGACTACATCGCTATTCCGATCACCAGCGGGGAAGACGGTTTTGCGATCGATATTACGTCCATCACAGCTACGGCAGGAACTATTTCACCGACGCAAACCCTTTCTGCGGGTAACATTACCGGTGCGCCGGCACAGAGCACGCAGCTGCCTGACGATATCGAGCTGATCCTCGAGCTCCGCTGCCAGCGTGTTTACGAATTGAATGCCGATCCCAATGCGCTGGTCGACCGTCCTTACGTGAAATTCGATCCGTCGACTTTCCGCACACGCTGGGAATACGTTTCCGGTGCCGAATGGTACGATCTCGAATGGGTGTTCATTGATAAATACTCTATGGAACACGATCAGATCGCGGCACAAACAGGAAGCGTCAACAGCGCGGGCTTTTCCTTGCCTTTCGATCTGAAAGAACCGACCCGCGTACGAGTGCGTCATACCCATTTTGTGCTGGACAAAGCTTATCCCGAAGGAACACTTTATTTCCGCGTACGAGCCGTAAGTACGTTTGCCGACCAGGTCAATGGCCTGACCGATAACGTTCGCACGGGATCATGGGGTTATTTCGTCAACAGTACGGTTGGATACAGCACGCTTGCCCATCACGAGATCACGGATGCGAATCAGCTGGAAGAGCACAAGACTTGGCTGTACGGCGTTACGTTTGCAGAAGACGGAAAGAACGTCAGCACGCTGACCTATTACGATGGCAGCAACCGTGGTCGTCAGAACTTGGCTTACAATACGTCTGACAACGTTACGCTCGTTTCCGAAAGCCGCTTCGACTACGAAGGCCGACCGAACATCAGTATCATTCCGGCACCGGCACCGGGCAGGAACATGAGCTGGCAACCGGATTTCAATATGGCCGGAACCAATGACGTATTCGACGAGGAAGATTTCGACCAGACCACACCCGTTCCGCTGGCAACGACTTCCGGTGCAGCAAAATACTTCAGTGCAAACAACGATTTCACCGGAGATCTCTTCCGTGATGCCATTCCGGACGCAGGCGGCTATGTTTACAGTCAGACACTGTATCGTAACGACGGTACGGGCCGTGTAGAAAGGGCTGGTGGTATCGGTCAGGAATTTACGGCTAACGGCGACCACGCGATTCAGACCTTTTATGGAAGTACTAACGTGTACGAACTCAAACGCCTGTTTGGTGACAACGTGAGCGATCATCCGGACGGTTACCGCAAAAACGCGGTGATCGATGCGAATGGTCAGCTGAGCGTGACCTATCACGACAAGCGTGGAAACGTGATCGCAACGGCCCTCGCCGGAGAATCGCCGGATAACCTGCGTCCGATCGAGCAGGATCAGGTCACGATTACAACACCGCTCAACGATAACAATATTCAGATCGACAACAAGCTTATTTCCGAGCATACGTTTATCAGCACTATTCCTGATCAGGTGATCACATTGGAATACGATCTCAACAGCATTGCCAGTGTTATTGCCGGGCAGGTTGTACAAGCTCAGAATGGTCAGAACGTGACTTTCCCGGAGCTTTGTGTCAATTGCCACTATAAATTCCGTGTCGAAGTGATCAATATGAACGGACAGCTTGTGGGAACAGCGCTGGAGGAAGAAGTGCACCCGGGTGAAGAATGTACGCCGGCTGCATACAATGGTACGGCCTATCAGGTAACGTTGGGTGACATCGGTGAATACCGGATCATTAAGACGCTTGAAGTGGACCAGGAGTCAATGGATCAGGCTTTCGAAGCCGAGCTCGCTACTCAGGGCTTGCTTACGAACGAAGCGTTCATCAATACCTACCTCGAAACGGTCGACTTTACTTCCTGCTTCGACGATTGCGAAAGCTATTGCTTTGCGACCATGCGCCTGGAATACATCAAAGAGAACGGTGTGACGGCGTGGGGAGCTTTCCTGGCCGATATGACAAAATCCGAATATGAGGAGCTCATCGGGCAATGCATGATCGATGTGTGTACAGCCGAAGATCCGATTACGCCTTCCACGACCGATCTTTGTGCAGCTATGCGTCAGCAGTTGTTGCACCAGATCTCGCCGGGAGGTGTTTTCTATGAAGATACCGGTAGCGATTACTGGACCGACGTGGCCACTGCTTATCCTTCAGGGATCACTATTGGTGTTGAGCACTACTCACTTTCGGAATTGCAGGATCCGGCGCTTTTCATACCTGAAATGGCAGAAGAGTTGGTGGACTACCACCGTGAGTACTGTCACCTGACGACATGTTCCGATTGGGCATTAACCAATAATGAATCTGTTGATTTAGTGCAGGAAGCCATGGTTGCTACGTGGAACTCTTCAACAACCATTTTTGCGACACCTTATACAGAAGACGATGCGGTGAATGCTTTCGGGCTGAGCTCGCAGGTACAAACGGCGGTAAACAATTACGTTTCCAATCACCCGATTCCGGGCGGTTTAGGGACTTGTGTTACCAATCCTTCGCTGAGCGGAAACCTGTTCAATTATGTCGACTGGTACGGTAACCGCCTGGCCGAACAACGTGTCTGCGATGGCGATCCACTCACGTCAGACGAGCTTCTTGCCTTCAAAAAGCAGTTGTTTATTGGTCTTTACCTGCAGCTCAAGCAGGAGCTGATCAAAGCGCATAAAACGACTAACGGCTGTATTACTTACGCCGATACCGAAACGATTTTTGTCGGTGCACAGTCGCAATCGACCATGCAGGGATTGGTAGATGGTATTCTAGCCGACCTCGGCGACCCGGTCGTGTGCGAGGAACGCGCATTGGTAAGCCTACAGAACTGGCTGGAGCAGCTTTCCATGAGCTGCCTTGTGGAGCTTGGCCTTGACAGCTACAACGCCCAGACCAATGCGGCAACACTGGCATCCAATTATCCGACACCTGGCGGAACGCCTTCACTGGCGCAGCTGTTCTATAACTACGCCCGCCAGACGTGCGAAAACGGAAACAACGCGTTCATGCTCTTCTATAATCCGGATACGGACGGAGGTACAACCACCATGCAGCCGGGTGAAGATGAATACAACGATATCATGACGTTGCTGGCCGGAACGACCAATTGCAACTACGCCGTTTTGCCGTTCGAAGTGGAACCTCCGGGAATGTCGACCGTTGTATATGCCAATTATGCTTTACCAGACCTGGTAACAGCGCTCAACGAATTGGTCGACGAAGGATTTGACAATCTGAGTACTTCGACCAGCACAACGATGGGATCTTATCCGTTGCCGGCACAACCGTTTGAAACCTATCTGACCAGTGTATCGCTCTCCAACGGCTTTACCGGCTATATCGGGATCAGGGATCGCACGGCTACGATTTACAATCCGCATCCGCATTATGACATCTGGATGGCTATCGAGCGCAACGGTTGTGTGTTCCAGACACAGCCGATCTATCATTACCGTGATTACAGCGGTCCAACAGCCAATGTTTCCCAAACCCTCGATTTCACATTGGAAACCCATACCGTTATGGGCCTGAAGCTGGAATACAATTCCTGGTACAGTATGCCATCGTCTACAGATCCGTTTACGGACGATCCATGGATGCGTGTACCGATCCGTTTGCTTTCTGATTGCGAAGGCGGTTCGGCCGGTGGCGAAACAGTTCTGACCGATTTCACGCCTTTCCTCGATTTCTTTACCGGCAACAACCAGCAGGAAACCGACTGTATCGAAGCCGAGATGCAGCAGGCGAGACTCGATGCGCAATTCCTTTACGATCAGCTGATCGAGGACCTGTGGAACGACTACCTGGCACGCCAGGCGCAATGTCTTTCAAAAGCAACGGAAGACTTCAAACTGACGTATGATCTCAAAGAATACCAGTACACGCTTTATTACTACGATCTGGCTGGTAATCTCGTTCAAACGGTGCCGCCGCAGGGCGTCCATCCGTTTACGACCACTCAGGTGGATGCATTGCTCGCTTCCGGCACGGAAGACTTCCCGGATCACGAAATGGAAACCCGCTACCAGTACAACGGACTGAACGCACTTGTGGCTTCCTTTACACCGGATGGCGGCTATACCAAGCTCTACCTCGATGAGCTCTACCGTGTGCGCTATTCGCAAAACGCCCGTCAGAAAGACGAGTTCAAGGCTTCGTATATGGAATACGACGAGCTCGGCCGTGTAGTGGAAGCGGGTGAAATGCTCATTCCGGCAGGCCAGACCGGCACGATGGATACCTACCTCGCAGGCCTTGCAACCGGTAGCGGCACCGAAGGCGCTCACCTCGATTACACGCATACGTATTACGAAGAAGGCTACAGCGACGTGACCATTGCACCGTTGTTTGGCTCCGGAGGTCAGCAAAACCTGCGCAATGCGATCGGGGCCGTTGAACACCGTCAGGCACAATACAACAGCAGCGGTGCTGTAGTTGCAGGAACAGCTGTTACCACCGTATTGTCTTACAGCTACGATCCACACAAGAACGTGAAACAACAGGTGGCGACGAACTACCACCTCGGTGTGCTCAACCAGCAGCACAAGTCGACCGTATATGGTTACGATCTGCTCTCGGGCAATGTGAACGAAGTTGCCTACCAGGAAGGTGAAACGGATGCTTACCATTACCGCTACCATTACGACGCCAACAACCGACTGGTGCGTGCCTTCACGTCTAAGAACGGAGCGTTCTGGGAAATGGACGCCAAATACTTCTATTACCTCCACGGACCGCTGGCGCGTGTGGAAACCGGGAACGACCAGGTGCAGGGAACCGATTACGCCTACAACCTCCAGGGCTGGCTCAAGGGTGTGAACTCAGCTACGCTTTCCACCAACCGCGATATCGGCCACGACGGCGCTAACAGTGGTTTGAACAAATATGGCGGACAGGATGTCGTGGGCTTCCAGCTGGGCTATTTCACCAATGATTATACGCGTATTGCTGCCGGAACTGTAACCAACGAGCCATTTGTGGGAACCACCAGCCTCACCAGCAAAAATACTAACCCGGATGCCAGCCTGGCATTGATGGGCAGCCTTTGGAACGGGAACATTTCGCACATGCTTACGGCTATCTGCGATAATAACGAAGCCCAGCTCGATGTGTTGGGCAGCAACTTCCAGTACGACCAGCTGCAGCGGATCCGTGAGACGAAAGTTTATGCTTCTACGGGTCTGAAACTGAGCAATATCTTCTCGAATGCCGCACTGTATAATGGTTTTGGTAGTGAAGGGGCCTACATGGAAAAATATACGTTCGACAAAAACGGTAACCTGAAAACGCTGAAGCGAAACGGCAGCGGCTGGACTGACACCAACGGCAACGGCATCATGGATGCAGGAGAAGCCGTTCCGCTGGCGATGGACAATTTTGTGTACAGCTACAATACACAACAGGCGGGTACCTACACCACGAACCCAACCAATAGCAATCGCCTGTCGAAAGTAGGGGATGATGTAACGGCCGGGAATTATGCTACCGATGTCGATCCGGGGCAGCTGGCCGACAATTACACGTACGATAAATCCGGGCAGCTGATTTCGGACGCAGACGAAGGCATAGACGAGATCGAATGGACGGTAACCGGTAAAGTGAAAAACATCACCTTCGATCCGGCTTCAAACAAGAAGAATCTGCGGTTTATTTATGATGCGATGGACCGCCGGATTGCAAAGATCCAATATGCACAAGTGCGCACGTTCACCTATTACAGCTACGATGCCAGCGGCAATGTACTGGCGACCTACGAGCGCACGATGTCCAACATGGGCGGCAACGACTGGAGAGATGAATTGTTCCTCGAGGAGCACCAGCTCTATGGCACAAAGCGATTGGGCGTTGAACAGGACTACAAACGCCTGGTGGCGCGCAGCTTCTCGATCACAGGCGATCCGGAAACGGGTACCAGTCCTTCGACACAGGCGCCGATCGATGATACTTACGATGTGACCTTCCGCAAGGTAGGCGACAAGCGCTATGAATTATCGGAGCACAGAGGAAACGTACTGGCAGTGATCACCGACCGTAAGATCGCCCTGCCGCCTGCTTCCCTGATCTATAAGAACGACTTCAGCAGCAGTATCAGCCTGATGAACAGCACGGGCAGTATTGTGCTGTCGCCGGATAACGACCGTCTGAAAGTAGCCAACGCGGATCAGTACCGCCAGGCATACTATGTGGTTCCGACGATTGCAGGCCATACCTACAGAGCAACCTGCACGATCGATTTGAACGCGTCAGGCCCGGTTACCTTTTTTGCACATGATTACACGGTTGGTCAGAACATCGCTGTGGCGGGAGCCACTTCCAACGGCACTTATACGATCGAGTTCACAGCGCTTGGCAGCGCTACCCACGTGCAGGTACAGAATGCCGATCCGGCTACACGTACGTTTTATCTCGACAATTTCTTGGTGGAAGAGATCGTGCCAAGGCTCTATAGCAATGATTACAGCGCGAACCTGAACGGTTTTGCTGCCTCATCGGGAGCAACGGTAACACTGGATAGCCCGACGGCGCGTATGAAGACGGTTTCGACGGTACTCTACGGTGCTGCGAACAAAACACTATCCGGCCTGATCACGGGTCACCGCTACCGTGTTTCGTATGACATCGATATCACGGCATCGGGTAACGTAGCCACGTATGTACGGAATCTTTCCGGAGGTCCGAACCTGGGTGTGCGTGTGAATACAACTAATGGTACGAATCTCTCGTTTGAGTTCGTTGCCAATGGCTCACCGAGCTTCCTGGCATTTGAGAGTGCGGTAGCCTCAACGAGAACGTTCTACGTAGACAATGTGATCATCGAAGACCTGTCGGTGGGCACCTACATCGCCGATGTGGTGAACTATGCGGATTACTCGCCTTATGGAACCGTCTTAGACAACCGCCACGGCATTCAGGCCAACAACGAGAAGCACCGTTTCGGCTTCCAAGGTCAAGAACAGGATGATGAGATCAAAGGCGAAGGGAATTCATTGAACTACGAGTACCGGATGCACGACCCACGCATCGGGAGGTTCTTTGCGGTGGATCCGTTGGCGCCAAAATATCCATATTATACGCCATACCAGTTTAGTGGAAACAGGCCGATTGATTGTGTTGAGTTGGAGGGTTTGGAGCCTTCACCAGCAAACTGGAGTACCGATCCGGGTGATGGAGGACCGAATTCGAGAGTCATCTTTTGGCATGATTGGGAGAATGATAAAATAGTTACATACTATGAAATTGCCCCTAAGAAACCCGTGTCAAAGCCGAAGGCAAAACCGGCTCCTGAGCCTGCTTCCCCAGCAACCGCTCAGGCAACTCCGCCGGCTCCAATTGATGATGATGCGTTCCCTGGCCCACCAATGCCGGTTGTGGATGAATTTGATAACAACTATGGGATTGAATACGATCCGAATTCAGGTTATCCTATCCAGATGCCGGATATTCCAACACCTGGAGGTCGTTATTTCGATGGTGGAAAATTAATGTCGCAGTTAGCACACGGGGTACTTGAAGGTCTGGGTTATGTCCCAGGCGTTGGTGAAGTCTTCGATTTGTTTAATGCAGCAATATATGCTGCAGAGGGTGATTATGTAAACGCAAGTTTTTCCGCCGGTTCGGCTATTCCTTTTGTTGGTTGGGCTAGTAATGCTACAAAATATGGTTATAAAGCAATTAAATATGGAACAAAGAAAGCTGATAATATTATTAAGACAGGTGAAAAAGCAATAGTTATTGGAGAAGGAATGTACCGCGTCAAACCAGCAGCAAGATCAATTAATGCTAAATGGTATCAAGCGTGGTCTAAAAATTTCCCAAATGGTAGATTAATGACAGATGCTGAACTTAACGCCGCTAAAGTGAGAAATGCAAGGTGGATCAAGTCTAAAATTAATCAAGGGTATACGATTTATGATATCGGACCTAAAGGAACTAGTATATCCAGCCCTTTTTATCAACTTGAGAGAGATATAATTGATAAATTAGGTTACCCAACCACACCACTTTTAAAGTTTTAGAAATGACAGAGACAAATAAAGAATTTTTGGAGGAGGAATTTAATTTCCTTGTTTCGACATTCAATTTTGAATTACAGGAGACCAAGAGTTATGACCATGCATTGTATGGAAAATTCCTATCTGATTCAGTAGGAATCTATTTCATATTTGAATTCCGAGATTCCATTCCCCAAGTGCAATTTAGTAAATTGAAAAATAAAGAACTGGAAGTTCGTCCGGGTCTATATACACTTAGAGAATTGTATAAAAATGAGAACTTTAAGCTCAAGACATTCTATTTAGATGAAATACTATCCTTTGAAAAAGAGATTGTCTACAAAGATTACTTTGAAGGTGTCACAACAATTGAGGAAGCGATAAAAATTTGCGCTAGATTAACCAAAAAGTATGCTGAAAAGTTTATTGTTGGGGAAGAGAAGAGCTATACTAAAATGAATAGCTGGTTTAAAGCTCAAGTGCAGTGGTAATGTTCCAGTAGTGTTGATGAAACTTCGGTATGTTCCAGTAGTGTTGATGAAACTTCCGAAGATTGATTTTAAGGCATTTACCATTTTCACAAGTGGAATTTTGGGGGATGTTTGACA
>DJFN01000182.1:19669-23404 GCA_002432085.1 Flavobacteriales bacterium UBA5871 | reverse complement strand
CGTTGGTCACGATGTTCAAAGTCCCCTCTTTTTTCTGCATCGAGTAGTCGAACAGGTAATCGGCTGATCCCGGAACGGATAGCTGCATCGCAAAATGGTCACCGTTCTGCGAATAGATCTGCTCGAAGAACGCATGGTAGACGATCTGACGCATCACCGGCTTGCCGTAGAAGTTCTNNTACGCTGGTCATCAGTCCGCGGTCTTCGCCTTTGACTCCTGAAGTCAGACGAACACCTGTGATCACGATCGAGTTCTCGAAAGCATCCGGCACTTTCTTGATCTTTTTATCGGAAGAAAGCTTGTATTCTTCACTCACTTTATCGGCCGTTTTGCGATCCGACCATTCGAGCAACGCCTGCTCCAAAGTCGTGGAGTTGAAATCCAGCGGCTTGGTTCCTTCGACCTTCACGATGCGTTCGGCAGCATTCTCAAATGCGTTCTTGTCCATCGGGAGGTTGAATTTGAGCGTCGTGTTCATCGTCGTTATTTTGCTCGTCGGATCGTAATTCACCGTTCCGACAGCGTCTACGGTAATATCTCCGTAATCCATTCCGAGGTTGATCTTACCGTCGCCGTTGAGCGAGCAGCTTTCCGTATGCAGGGCAATAAAGTTGCCTGCTTCCCCACGGTTCAGGAGCTTTTCTTTCGATCCGATCTGGAATTCCTTCGCTTCGAAATCGTATTGCAGCAAACCACTTGCTGTCATCACGATCGCGTCGTTTGGCGATTGCAATGAGGAAAGGAAGGCCGGATAGAGCGTGATGCTGTCTTTTGCACGCGAGTCGCGCCACACGATTCCCGCAGAAACCGCCTGACCGTCGAGTGTTTTCATGCTCTGCGAAACCGGGATCTGGATGTTCTTCGGATCGATTTGCGCGTCAAACGACATCCAGTTGCGGGCAAAATCCGCACAATTGTGGTTGATGCGCGTCGCACCCTGGAAGAAAATCAGCGGGTTCGCGGCCTTGATGGCGATTTTTCCATAATAATCGAACTGAGGACTCAGCTTGAAGTCGGATTCGCTCTTCACAACGCCTTGCGCAAAGGTCTGGAAGCTTGAATCCACGCTGATCTTATCCATTGTCAGCAGCGTTTTGTTTGAATCGGCATCGAAATACGGGTAGTCGCCGGTCGCCGTATAGGCTCTTCGTGCGGTAATTTCCGTCGACGCGTTTGTAAACGTATGGTACTTCGTAATGTAATTGGCCACGATGCGGGAATTCATCAGCGGGTCCATTTTCGCTTTCTTGCGGATCACCACTTTCATGCTGTCCGGATAGATACGCGCGTCGGCAACATCGATGAATTCCGTTTTGGAGCAGCGAATGGTTTTCTCCTTCAGGCTGAAGTTCGCTTTCGGGGCTTTGAACTGCAGGGAATCCTGTTTCGGGTGAATCGAGAAGAAGTTCGGCGCCGCCAGGTCGAGATCGGTGTTGATGGCGATATCGCTTTGCTTGCGCGATTCCAGCTCCACTTCGTCCTTGTCCATCAGCCAGGTAAAGAAGTCCATTTTACAGATGTACTGGTTCACCGGGAAAGTAATCGTCGACTCACCATTATTGGACTTAAACTCGCCTTTGCGGTCCTTGAAGGAAATGTGCGATTGCACGTCGTCGGTCTTGAACGCCAGCGGATCTTCTCCGGCTTCGGCAAAGGTGTTTTTCAGGTTGAAGATCGACGTATCGGCATCGATGTCCCAGCGTTTGTAGCGGAAGTTATCCGAACCAACGGCGGCTTTATCGAGCGACATGATCCCGCGACCCGTCATTCCGTTCGGCTGAACGATCAGCATGCCTCGCAGCTTGGATTCGCCTTTGAAGAATACCAGGTCGTTTTCCTGCGTGGAAGCTGCTTTAAGCATGTTTTTCTTCGGCACGTAAGTAATGTAAGCTTCCGGTGAAACCACATCCGGGAACTGCACACCGATTTCGATCGGCTTGTTGGTGAATTCGGCATAGCCCACCGTCGAATCCGGCAGGAAGGTAAAAGCTTTGGAAATCGAGGTCGATTGAACGAAGTCGATCTTTCCTGCTCCCTGCAAGCCGTTGTTCGACAACACGATTTTGTTATCGTATTTCGCTTTGGTGCCGTAGAAATCGTAACCGCCAGCCGGCGCCTTGGTCGAGAAACCGAAGGAATAATCCGGCATGATCTTCAGCTCTTCACGGAAAACAGGAAAAATTCCGGCGGAAGTCAGCTCGCCTTTCAAACGGAACGATTGCTCTCTGAAGTTGTCAAGGCTGTCCATTTCAAACGGATCTACCGTAAAGTAAAAACGTGTGGAATCGTAAGCGCCGCGGTAAATTTCCGGCGAGTTGTAGAAGATCTTCGAAGGCTTCACCGATTTCAGCTTCGGATAATCGGTGATCGTTTTGTTGTTCCCCGAACGGTTGTTCGGATCGTCGACGATGATCTCACCGCTCATACCCTGTACGGCACTTCCCATCGCGATGGATTTGTTGCCGTCGGCCTGGGAAAGCGGTTTCACACGGAAAGAAGCCTTGTCGGTCTTCAACAGGTTGATCTTGTTGCTCGCGTAAGTATAGCTTGCATCGAGCGTATGCACTTCGAGTTTTCCGGCATTGGCCCAGCCCGAGAATTCGAAATCGCGGTTGGCTTTGATCACCACTTTTCCGCTGTCAGGCAGCACGAATGTGGATTGCGCATCGGAGATCTGAACCTGGTCAACGGCATCGAGCTTGATTTCCATCGTAGCCAGGCTGAGCGTTCCGAATTCTTTTTTCATCCGGCGATCATCCGTCTGTTTTTTATAGAGCTTCTGCAATTCCTGCAGGTAGGCGTTGTCCTTGATCTGCTCTTCGGTATAGCCGGTCAGCTCTTTCGGACGGAAATCGGATACGAAGATCAGGTTGTCGTAGTCTTTTTTACCGGCGCGCGACTGGATGAAGTTGTCGAGCTTCGGGTTCACGCGCACCATTTTGCTTTCCGAATCGTAGCTGATGAAGCCCAGTCCGGCAAGCTCGAGAATGAGCGGCTTGGCCTGTTCGATGGTTTTCCCCATCGCCGTAGCCACTTTTCCTTCGTCGATGATGTATTCGTCGTATTTGTAGCAGTATTTGGAAATCGCCACCAGCGGGTGAACCTGTTCCATTCCCTGCAAACGATCGTACAAACGACCGTCGTAGAAGTCTTTGGATTCCATACGGGCAACGCGCTGTTCCTGGCTGGTCCCGTATTCATAAGTCAGCAACAGATCAGTCGATTTGCGCTCCCAGGTGATTTTCGGAACGTAAATATCCACCATGTGGTACGAATCGGAGAATGGCGATTGTGCCACGCCGGCTTTTCCGCGTGTCATTTCCACGAGGTCTTTTTCCTGCGTATACAGGAAGTCGAGTCCCGGGTGAAAAATCGAGTCTTTCTGACCGATATAAAGTGTTACTGAAGCCACGTGCGCATTGATTTTCTGCGGTGCGATGGTAAACAGCTGACTTTCGGATTTCAGGAACAGTTTGTTCTCGCGTTTCACCATCAGACGGGCCGGTTCTTTGGCCGATCCCAATCCGACGAGGCTGGCTCCCTGCAACGAGAAACCGCCTTCGTAGTCCATATCCGGGCGAATATTATTGATACGCAGACGTCGCTCATAGGAAATGAACTGCGGATAAACGGCGTCGATCTCGCGGGTAATGCGGAACGCTTTTTCGGAAAGCTGGCCCAATACCTGCTTGTTGAAATACGGCGTGGTGAGCTTTACCGAGTCGGCATTGAAC
>DJFN01000182.1:0-19648 GCA_002432085.1 Flavobacteriales bacterium UBA5871 | reverse complement strand
CATTGGCCGGCAAACCAACGCGCTGCCAATCGATACGACCGCCGGTTCCATCCCATTTTTTTAGTAACGGATCGTAAACGCCGCTCGTATTGTAAATAACGATACTGTCTACGAAACGCTTTTCATCCCGGGTTTTGCGATCGTTGTTCGGAACGCCGCAGACGAGTCGTCCGTCGGTGAAGCGCAGCAACGGCTTGTCGGNNAGCTGAAGTTGTTCGATTCGGCAATCCGGTTATCGGAAAAGAAACCGGCCGAAAGCTCGATGAATTCCGCAAATTTCTTGATATTCTTGCTGTCAAGCATTTTGTCGACACTGCTGTGCCAAGCATTGTAGCTGCTCGCAGGCTGCTTGTTCTTCACAAACGAATACACCGAATATACGTAGTTATAGATTTCCGGGTAAGGCTTGAGCCGTTTGACATCCATCTGGTTCACGGTAGCCACCATTCGTGTAAAGTAATCGTTCGGAAATTCGCTCGTTTCCAGGAGAATATTCGACAGGTCTTTCTTCACGAAATCGATCTGGTCGTTGTGTCCGTAATCGGACAGAGCTTTCTGGAACTCTTTGACGAATTTTTCGCGATTATCGGAGTAGGTTTGTGAAAAGGCCAAAGCAGGCAGACAAACGCATACCAGGATGATCAAACGTTTCATAGTGTTGTTTTTGTTTTATAGGGACTTCAGGATGTTAAGACGTTAAGAGCGTCCGCCTTCGCAGACTTTAAGATTTCAGGAGCGTCCGCTCTGGCGGACTTGAAGACTTCAGGAATATCTTACTATCCTGATGTCTGAAATCTTGTTGTCTTACTGTCTTGCTGTCCTGATGTCTATTTTTTCCGCAGCATTATCGCTGCCCATGTTTCTTTTTCCTGTATTTCCATGCACTCAAATCCTACGGCATCGCCACAGGCGGCCAGCTCGGCGACATCGCTCATAAAAAATCCGCTGAGCAGCAAAATGCCACCCGCGGAAAGCAGAGCGTGGTATCCGGATAAGTGTTGCTTGAGTACATTTTTGTTAATGTTAGCAAGGATCAAACCAAAATTGTCATCCGTGATCACATCAAGGTCTCCGGTCAATGTCCGGATGTGTTTACAACCGTTTCGCCCGGCGTTTTCGACCGTATTTTCAACCGACCACGGCTCGATGTCAACCGCCAGAATATCTTTTGCTCCGCGCTTTTCCGCCAGAATGGCAAGAACGCCCGTTCCGGTGCCCATATCGAGCACTTTTGCAGGAATATCTGTCATTTCCAGCAGGTACTGGCTCATCAGAAAAGTGGTCTGATGGTGGCCTGTTCCGAACGACATCTGCGGCTGAATGATGATTTGCTCTTTACCGGCAAACAGCGTCTTATCGTGGAATGGCGCTAAAATCACCAGGTTGTTGCTTATTTCCACAGGTTCGAAACCAGCTTCCCATTCGGCGTTCCAGTTCGTATGTGGAATCACCGTAGAAGAAAACCGCATGTTTACTTCCGGATTATTGGAAACGGATGTTTGTTCCAGCAAGCCGTCCATGCTGACCTGATCGGCCGGTGCATAAGCCTGTATACCCGATTCCGTGTCGATGAAGCCCTCAAAACCCAGCTCGGCGAGCTCGGCCACGAGTACTTCCGCCCACGGATTGCGCGGCTCCAGATCGATCGTCAGTTCGAGATAGTCCATGTTTTTTCTGCTACGAGTACTGCAAAGTCCGATTGCTTGAGCGATGCGCCGCCAATCAATCCGCCGTCAACGTTCGGGCACGCGAATAACGCCTGTGCATTGGAAGGGTTACAGCTTCCGCCATATAAAATGGTGGTTTCTTCCGCGAGTTGCTCGCCGTAAACGGTTGCGATCTGTTTGCGGATGGCCGCGTGCATTTCTTCCGCTTGTTCGGTACTGGCCGTCAATCCGGTACCGATAGCCCAGATCGGCTCGTAAGCGATCACGGTTTTGCTGAAATCTTCCGGAGAAAGATGAAACAGGCTTGCTTCCAGCTGTTCCTGCACATATTCNNGCTGCAGTTCGTTCTCCAGGGCCGCATCCACCTTGCGTTTCAGCAGCTCGTTGGTTTCTCCGAACAGCATACGGCGCTCGGAATGACCGATCAGCACGGCGTGTACACCCAGATCGCGCAGTTGCTGCATGGAAACTTCGCCCGTAAAAGCTCCGGAAAGCTCGAAATAGCCGTTCTGTGCTCCTACTCTGACGCTGGAAGGAAAACCGGTCAGAAAACGGTCCAGGTAGATCGCCGGCGGTNNCTGCAATTTGTACGCCCGGAGCAGGTTCCATGGCTACAACGGCTTTGAATAATTCCTGGGCATCGCCGGCACTGAGGTTCATTTTCCAGTTACCGGCCACAATTTTTTTTCGCATCAGTTCTTGAATAAATGGGTTTGGATCCATTCGAATGTCGGAAGGGATCGGTGAGAATATTTTCCTGCAACCACGCCTTTTTCCAGCACCATGAGCACAGGATTGGAGCGCGAAATTGCTTTCAATTCGGTTTCGTCGTTGATAAAGGTCGGAGCGTAAAAGCCGGTTTTCTTCCGGAAAGCTGCAATGGCTCCTGCATCGGCGTTTGTTACGAACAGGAACGGGACACCCGCTTTTTCCGCAGCTTTCTGCAAACGGATCAGCTCCGGAATGGCCGAGCGGTCCATTTCACGCAGGTTTTTGGCGAATACAACGATCACTTTGTCGGCTGTGAACAGGAAATCGCGCACACTGACTTCGGTAAAATTGCCGTTGGCTACTTCGATCGTATCGATGATCTGGTACGTTTCCACCGGATACGATTCCACGTTGTATTCTTCGAGCATGATCTCTTCCACGGTTCCGGCAGCGATGTCGCGGAGTCGCATTCCGGGAGCTACAGCGTTTTTCAGCTGGTCTTCGATCACTTTCAGCTTTTTCTCAAAGCGTGTGATATCGGAAACCGGCAAAGTCGGATTGAATTGCGACGAATCGATGGANNGGATGGCAGCTTCATTGGCTTGATTTCGCGGACCAGCAGCGTATCGTAAACCCATTTGTCGGTCTGTTCCCAGATTTTGGACTTCAGGAACGCCTTGCTCGTTGCATCGTATTCGATCTTTTTGCCCGTGTATTTGTTCTTGTAGACCATCATATTCAAGAACACGCCCGGGTAACCGTCGAGGGTTTTGGCTTTCAGGTTCGAGCCCACCGCATACGGACGGTAATCTTTCAGCGGATCGTAGCGCAGGCAGTACCAGACGAAAATGCTGCACCACAATGTGACCATCAATGCTGAGCCGTAGTGATTGCCCAGTAATTTTCCGCCTGAACGGTAGATCCACAAGGACGAGAGCAGCGCAATTGCCGAAAAGAGCAGCGGGAAATACCAGCCGAACACCCAGCAGAAGAAGCTGATCAACACCAGTGAAACCGGAACGATGATCCAGTTGGCTTTGACCGAATTCGGTTGAATGATGCGCTGTGCGGCAAAGATCCAGGTCACGAGGTACAACAGCACAAGGTCTTTCCAAAGCGATTCTTTCGGTGTCAGCGAACGACCGACAGAGCCTTTCATGGCATCGCCGAAACAACCGCAATCGGTTACACACTGGGGCATACGCAGCTCGTCGACCACCACTTCGGAGCCATTTTTCGAAATAATGCGGATGTCTTTATTCGTCTTGCTTTCGTCCTGCTTGATTCTCGCCAGCGCAGCTTCCTGCGGATTGGAAAGATGGTAGGTATCGCGGTCGGTGAACTTCATCGNNCATCGAGCCGTTGCAGTTGGCCGTGTGCCAGGTCAGAAACGTGAAGAACAACATCAACAACATAAGCAGCCAGCTGGTAAGCTTCGCTTTTCCACCGATCAATACCAATACGCCCAGTACGATCTCCGCAACGCAGATAACTATTGAAATCACGAGTGCGTAATCGATCAGGAATTCGAGTGAAAAGCCCGGTGCGCCGAACCATTCCTTGATGCGGAAAGCGAGTGCGCCGTCTTCGAAGTATTCTTCCAGCTTGTAGGAAAATCCGATCGGGTCGTTGGCTTTGATAAGTCCCGAAACGATGAACAACCCCCCGACCAGAACGCGCGAAACGGTTGCGATCATCAGACGACCTTTGAGTAAGATCAATCCGACGGTCGAAAGCAGCATTAATCCGAGCCCGAGCGAAACGAAGAGCACTTTTTTGTCTTCGAAAGCATCGTGAAAACCGATCGTTGTGAGCGCAAGTCCGGCCAGGTTGGCTACCGTGAGCAATGTATTCAATGGCAGCGAATGACCGGCTATCGTTCGGGTTCCTATCATGACCGCAAGTTAATCGTTTAAATGAATGAGCGCAAACACGGCGTAATTAAGCATATCGAAGTAGTTTGCATCGATTCCTTCGGAAATGAGCGTTTGTCCGTTGTTGTCTTCGATTTGCTTCACGCGGAGCAGTTTCATGAGGATCATATCCGTAAGTGAGCTCACGCGCATGTCGCGCCATGCTTCGCCGTAATCGTGGTTTTTGCGTTCCATCAGCTCATAGGCTTCCGTAACGATCGAATCGTACAAGTCCATAGCCATTTCTTCCCCCAGCTCGATAGGAATTCCTTCCGGATTGGCACGCACCTGGATGATCGCCATCACGCAGTAATTGATGATCGCACCAAATTCGCCTTCGATGCTCTCGCCTACTTTGTTTTGTCCCGTTTCCTGGATCGTACGAATGCGATTGGCCTTGATAAAGATCTGGTCGGTCAGCGAGCTAGCCCGTGCGATGCGCCAGGAAGTTCCGTAATCACGGGTCTTTTTTTTGAAAATTTCACGGCAGTTCAGGATAATCTGCTGATATTCTTCCGATGTTTGTCGCATGATGACGGGTATGGATTTTTCAGGGTTTGAAGATAACTATTTTCCGCAAAATTCCTCGCTGAATGCCGCCGGGAAGTTGTTTCCCGTGACACATCCTATCATCATGGGCATTCTGAACATCACGCCCGATTCGTTTTACGCCGGAAGTCGCTATGCCGTAACGGATAATTACCTCGGCGCTGCAGCCATGATGCTCGAAGAAGGCGCTCAGATTCTCGACATCGGCGGTTACTCTTCCCGACTGGGAGCTTCCAATATTTCGGTCGAGGAAGAAATTAAGCGCGTGGTTCCCGTGATCACGGCGATCAAACACACTTTTCCGGAAGCGCTGATCAGCATCGATACCTTTCGTGCCGAAGTGGCCAAAGCAGCCGTTGAAACCGGGGCCGTGATTGTAAATGATATTTCGGGTGGAAGCCTTGACCCGAAGATGTTCGAAACCGTCGGAAAGCTGAAATGTACCTATGTTCTCATGCACATGCGCGGAACACCGCAAACCATGCAGCAGGAAACGGAATACGCCAACCTGTTCAAAGATATGTGTTACTATTTCTCGGAAAAGATTGCTGAATTGCGCGAGCACGGCGTACACGACATCATTCTTGATCCGGGATTCGGATTTGCCAAAACGACCATCCAGAATTTCGAGCTGATGGACCGTTTCCAGGATTTCCGCTTTTTCGGTTTGCCTTTGCTGGCTGGTATCTCAAGAAAATCGATGATTTACAAAACGCTGAATTCGACACCGGAAGAAGCACTGAACGGAACGACAGCGCTGAACACAACGGCGTTGCTGAAAGGAGCGGCGATCTTGCGGGTACACGATGTGAAGGAAGCGATGGAAATACTGCGGTTAATGGACGTCTAGATTGTCAGTCTCCAGTCTTTTAGTCTCCAGTCTTTCGGTCTAATGTCTCTTAGTCTAATGTCTATCAGTCTAAAGTCTTAAAGTTCCCCTTCAATTTATCCACCGGATAAGCATTCATTGTACCCGTTCCTGTCGCGATCAGCTCGCCGTNNNAATGACTTCGCCAACGGCTTCCAGTTCATCGTGCAGTTTGGCCGGCGCCAGGAATTGCATGGAAAGATTAACGGTAGAGACCACGCGACCTTCTTCACAAACGCTTGACAAACAGGTCACACCCAATGTTGCGTCCATCAATGCGGCCACAGCTCCACCATGCGAAGCGATCGGCGTTGCCAGATGATCTTGCGTGATGTTCATCTTATAGGAAACTTTTCCCCGTTGCAGAATCGTGAAATCCATGCCGAGCAGCTTCCCGAAAGCATTCCAGCGAATGTACTCGCGGATGAGCTGATGTTCGTTCAGGTTTTCCATCAGGCTTGCGGAACGGGTGGATCAGCCGATTTACCTTCGGGATGAACGATCTGGATGATTTGTTCGCCCGGTGACGTCAGGTGGAATCCTTCTTTTTCAAATTCCTCGTAAATGCGCTTGTTCAGATCGAAGAAAACCGGCCAGTAATTGTCCGTCTTGGCCCAGGCGCGGACCGTAAGCTTTACCGAATCGCCCAGCTCTCCAAGGGCTACGAACGGCTCCGGATCTTTGAGCACGCGTTTGTCTTCTTTCAGCCATTTGATCAGCAGCTGATGCGCTTTCAGGTAATCGTCTCCGTAAGATATCGGCACAACCCAGTCTACGCGACGCGTCTTGGCTTTCGTAAAATTGACGATGTTTCCGTTGGCGATCGGACCATTTGGCAGAATGATCACTTTGTTGTCGCTGGTGTGCAGATACGTATAGAAAATCTGGATTTCCTTCACTGTTCCCTGCTGGGTTTGCGTCAAAATCGTATCACCGACCTTGAATGGTTTGAACAGCAGGATCATCACGCCGCCCGCGAAGTTGGAAAGCGTTCCGGAAAAGGCCATACCGATAGCCAGACCTGCAGCACCAAGAATCGCCACAAAAGACGTCATCTGAACGCCCAATTGCGTGATGGCCGTTACGATCACCAATGTTTTCAGGGCGATCGTCGTGAGGCTGGAAAGGAAGGTTACGAGTCCCGCGTCGGTTTTACTGCGCGTGAGCAGTTTCGCTACCGCACGACCAGCCCATTTGGCAAGCCACCATCCGACAATGAGGACAATGATCGCCAGGATGATATGCGTACCGGAACGCACGAGGAACTGCTTCGCTTCGGTAAAGCTGAAGCCGAAAATGCCCTGAAAACGCTCTTCAAAAGCGGATAATTTCTGTGCGAGCAGCATTCTTTACGGGAATTTTGGGAATTTCTGGAAGTTCGGCTCTCTTTTTTCGAGGAATGCCTGTTTGCCTTCCTGCGCTTCTTCCATGAGGTAGTACATCAGGGTGGCGTCTCCGGCAAATTCCATCAGACCGCGCTGACCGTCGAGCTCGGCGTTCAAACCGCGCTTGATCATGCGCACAGCCAGCGGACTGCGTTTCATGATCGTCTGACACCATTCAACGGTCGTATCTTCGAGGTCGGCTAACGGAACAACTTTGTTCACCATGCCCATTTTCTCCGCTTCTTCAGCCGTGTATTGGTTGCAAAGGAACCAGATCTCGCGTGCTTTTTTCTGACCAACGTGGCTGGCCAGGAAAGAGGAACCGAAACCGGCATCAAAGCTTCCTACTTTCGGACCTGTCTGACCGAAGCGTGCATTATCGGAAGCAATTGTCAGGTCGCAAACTACGTGCAATACGTGTCCGCCACCGATTGCGTAGCCGTTTACCATCGCGATAACCGGCTTCGGCATCGCACGAATGGCTTTGTGTACGTCCAGTACGTTCAAACGCGGAACGCCGTCGCCACCGATATAGCCACCGATACCTTTTACATTCTGGTCGCCACCCGAACAAAACGCTTTATCACCTTCGCCTGTCAATACGATCACACCGACATCCTGACGCTCGCGGCAGATTTCCAGCGCGTCGAGCATTTCCATATTGGTTTCAGGGCGAAAAGCGTTGTAAACACGCGGGCGATTGATAGTGATTTTAGCGATTCCTTCGAAAAACTCGAATTTGAGATCTGTATATTGTTTGATTGTCGTCCAGTTGCGTTGTGCCATTTTCGTTGTTTTGTACAAAGATAGTTTTGAATGCATAATTCAGAATGCACAATTCATAATTCTGCATTAGGCATTCTGAATTATGCATTATTTAGAGCCGTGTGGCGTATACATCGTCACCCCGTTTTTCACGTATTCGTCGATCATGACTTTGAGCATTCCGTTGGCGTCTACGAGAAGCGTCGGAGCGCTGCCCAGCATCGTGTGTTTCAGAACGCCGTGCTTTTCGAATAATGGAATAAGCTCGTCGCAGCGGCGTTTTGCCGACATTTCCGGGTTGTGGACTTTGATGTAATGTGTGGACAGATTGCTGTCTTCGTGACGCACTTTCACCTCGAACAATTCCGGATAGTAAACCGGGAATTTGAAATCGGCGATGGCGTCTTCGAGCAAATGCAGGCTGGTTCCCGCGTTATCGAACGTACAGCCGACGTAGAGGATTTTTCCTTTTCGCGCCGCCACTTTGTAAAACGGACTGTGTTCGTTATAAGGCGTTTGCTGGTCGATATGATCTTTGGTAAACCATTCGGCATCCGGTCCCACGCAGGAAACAGGCTCGGTTACCGAAGCTGAGCGCCGTGCTTTTGGCAATTGACGAAAGGTTTCGGAAACGGCTCCAAGCTTGGAAGGTGAATAGCGAATATCGAAACACCCGAGCTTTTTAACGTAATCCAGCTGTAAACCGGCATTTGGTGAAGTCGGCATAAGCACGTGGCCGTTCTCGCCTACTGCATTCAAAAACGCATGAACGACCGATTCGGGCCCGCCTTCGATGTAGCCCATTTTGGAAAGACTGGTGTGAACAAGCAGCACGTCTCCCGGCTGAATGCCCATTTTGGTAAGCTGATACGCCAGATCTGTCTGCGAAACGCCGCTTCCCGCACGACGCTGTTTTTCCAGCTGAACGCGCACTTTTTCTTTCTGCCGGCTGCGGTACCAGTGAAGGATTCGCGCCGGAATCATGGATCGTATGACGTCGCGGAGTGCCATCAGTCGAGGATTGGTTTGATCAAACGGTCTTCCGGCAGGTACAGATAATGTACGTCGCTGCCTTTGGTAAGCAGGTAAAAGTCTTCATGGATCTTACGGATTTGACCGTATTCCAAAGGTACTAGCAGCACACCTTTGTCGGAATAGATGCCATATTTCGCGCCTCTGGAAACCAGGTAATGCTTAGCGTCGAGCCGTTTTACTTCTGTATGATCGAGCGGAATAACGACCTGCCCTTTCGCGTTGATCGCACCACGCAGCATGAGCATTTGCACGATTCCGAGGCCGTTTTCGAAGGTTTCGGCGTATTCGTATGTCGCCGGAAGCAATACAGTGTTGTTCAAACCGATGTAGCCCCATTTGCCGGCTTTTTCGAAAGCGATCATCGTTCCCGGTTTGCCGAGATTGGTGTACTGAAGCGGAATAATGANNTCAAACCGTATTTGTCGCCTTTTTTATCGACTTTGAAAACTTTCGCGTGCGAACCGGTAAAAATGCCCTGCTCCTGGATGCCCGGGTATTCATTGTATACCGGTGGAATGACTTCTTTTCCCTTTGCTGACATATAGCCTACCCGACCGTCCTTTACGAACAACGCCAACCCGTTCGTCAGCGGCATGATCTGGTCGTAAGAAGCCGGAACCATCACGGTTCCTTTGCGGTCCATCAATCCGTAGAGCTNNCTTTTCGACAAAAACGATCAGCGAGTCGGTGAAAAAATCGATTTCTTCATAGATCGGCGGCACAACGAACGAACCGTACTGATCGATGAACGCTTCCAGATCACCTTGTTTTACAAGAGCTTTTCCGCCTGAAAACGAAAATGCTTCGGTGAATTGCGGCTGAATGCGCTGGTAACCGTAACTGTCAAAATAGCCGTAAAGCGAGTCTTTTTGTGCGTAGATCAGCTGTTCCGAGAACTGACCGATATCGTTGAACGCAACAGGGAAAATAAGCGTTCCCGAGCGGTCGATGATGCCAAATTTATCTTCCAGCGAAACGATCGCGCGGCCTTTTTCGAAATCCATCGCATCGGAATATTGGAAATCGATCACCACTTCGTTCAGCTTGTCGACATAGCCGTATTTTCCATTCTTCTCAGCCCAAGCCAGCCCTTCGCGGAACAAGCCCACAGCTTCGTATTGTGCCGGAATGACCGGTTTTCCATCGAGCGACATCCAGCCGAATTTCGCACCGTCTTTGAACGGCAGAATGATCTGATTGGCGAGCTGCTGGTCCTTGGTCAATTCGTCTTTGAACGGATAATTCGGGTACAAACGCCGGAATTCCTCTACACGCTCTTTCGAATAGTCGTACATGAACAGCTGGTACAGTCTTCGCCAGGCGTCATCGACGTTCCGGTTGGCCGGATAGGTGCGGATAAAACTGTGAAGTACGTCGATCGTATTCGGTGCTGTGGCCATGCGGTAAACCTGGTCCTGCGCGTCGCCGACGTACGAATTCTGCGGATATGATTTTTCGAATGTCAGGAAAGCCGTGATCGTTCCGGAAGTCGTTTGCTCGCGGTATTGCAGTCGGTCAAATGTCGCTTGTGCCTTTTCGGAAAACTCCGATTCCGGGTAGGTCTTCATAAAACGACCGTATGCGTCCGATGTTCCGATTTTTTCAGCCTTCGCCAGCGCAATCGAATCCCGCATACGAACGGCTTCAAAACGGCGCTGCGACCACGGATGTTCTTTCTGGAACAGGTCCATTCCCTCTTCCGTTGGTTTGGCGGTCGCCAGGTCGAAAAAACGTTCTGAAATGTCATTTCGCAAGGCCGCAATGGCCATATAATCGAACTGGTATTTCTTCAGCTTCTGCTTGGTTTTGTCTTTCATCGCGTCATAAGCCGCTTCACTGCGCTTGATCGTCGCAAAGGCCGAATCGAGGTTGTGGAACGGATTATCGGTACGGGAATAGATTACCGCAAGGCCGTAATTCGCTGCAGACGGCTGTTTTTTAAGCGATTTGGTGAACAGCTCTTTCGCTTCGAAATAATTGTATTGCTGTAAAGCCTGGAATGCTTTGTCAATGGAGGCGGCAAACGCGGTCTGCGCTCCGGTTGCGAGCAACAAAACCAGGATCATATGGTGAATGCGAATAGACATACGCGCAAAGATAGCTTAGTATTTCTGCCACAAGGAGTAAGACAGAATCAAAAAACGAAATTTTTGTTAACAAGCGGACATAAAAAAATCCCGATCGCCACTGACGATCGGGACCCATATTTTCAGGAAATACTTACTTCTTGTATTTCGCGTAACGGCTGTTGAATTTGTCGATACGACCAGCAGTATCCACAAACTGAACGATTCCGGTAAAGAACGGGTGAGATTTGTGGGAGATATCCAGCTTAACCAGCGGATACTCGTTTCCGTCTTCCCATTTCACCGTTTCAGTTGATGTAGCGGAAGAATGGCAAAGGAATGCGTAATCGTTGGTCATGTCTTTGAACACTACCAGTCTGTAATCTTCCGGGTGAATACCTGCTTTCATATTGCGTTTTTTTCTTGTTGTTCTAAAATCGGATTGCAAAGATAATGGTTTTTTCGAAACTGCAAACAAAAGTTACAAGTTTACGAGTTTTTGAGTTGGCGAGTTCATGAGTTGAATGAAATTGTTCAATATGACCTCTCTAACAGACTTAGATCCAAAGAGTATTTATCAACTCATGAACTCGCCAACTCAAAACTCTCCAACTGACCAACTCAAAAACTCTTCAACTACCAACCCGTAACTTCAAACTTCCAACTCTTCAACTTCCAACTAAGTAGTATATTTGCACCAAAATTTTCATCATGGCTCTTAAATGCGGTATTGTCGGACTTCCGAATGTGGGTAAATCAACGTTGTTTAACTGTTTATCCAATGCGAAGGCCCAATCGGCGAATTTTCCTTTCTGTACGATCGAACCGAATGTAGGAACGATTTCCGTTCCCGATCCGCGTCTGGAAAAGCTCGAGAGCATGGTGAAGCCGGAGCGCGTTATTCCTACGACTATGGAGATCGTCGACATCGCAGGTCTGGTGAAAGGCGCTTCCAAAGGTGAAGGACTCGGCAACCAGTTCCTGGCGAATATCCGCGAAACAGACGCCATTCTGCACGTGGTACGCTGCTTCGAAGACGGAAATATCGTACACGTTGACGGCAATGTGAACCCGGTTCGCGATAAAGAAGTGATCGATATCGAGCTGCAGCTCAAAGACCTCGAGTCCATTGAAAAGAAAATCCAGTCGCTGGCCCGCCAGGTGAAATCCGGCGATAAAGATATTGTGAAGGAAAACGACCTTGCCATGCGTATTAAAGGCGTACTGGAGCAAGGAAAATCCGTTCGTTCCATGGATTTCGAAGACAAGGAAGCCGAAATGGTGAAGCGATTCCACCTCATTACTTCCAAGCCTGTATTATATGTATGCAATGTCGGCGAATCGGAAGTACTGACCGGCAACCAGCACGTGGAAGCGATCCGCAACGCCGTAAAAGACGAGCATGCGGAAGTGCTCGTGATCGGTGCGAAGATCGAAGCCGACATTATGGAGCTGGAAACGTATGACGAACGCCAGCTATTCCTCGACGAGCTCAGCCTCGAAGAACCGGGCGTGAATCGCCTGATCCGCTCAGCCTATGCCCTGCTGAACCTGCAAACCTATTTCACTGCCGGTGTGAAAGAAGTACGCGCCTGGACGGTTCCAATCGGCGCAACTGCTCCACAGGCTGCCGGTGTGATCCACACAGACTTCGAAAAAGGATTCATTCGCGCAGAAGTAATGAAATACAACGATTTCACTACGCTTGGCTCAGAAGCAGCCGTAAAAGAAGCCGGAAAGTTCAAAGTCGAAGGCCGCGAGTATGTGGTGGAAGACGGCGACATTATGCATTTCCGTTTTAACGTTTGATTCGGCGTTTTAAGCTTAATTTTTCTCTCCGGGAATCTCATTCCTAATTTGTTTTTGCTGAAACCCGGCATTACAGGCGCTTTCTATGCCCTGTTTTCTTCAGATTATGAAAAAAATGCTTAATTATTTACCATGGTAAATATATTTATATATCTTTGTCTCGTAAACAAGCAATCAAGTACAATTAAAACGCAACGAAAATGGCAACAACGAAATGGGCAATCGACCCTACACACTCAGAAGTCGGCTTTAAAGTCAAACACATGATGTTTACCAACGTTTCCGGTAAATTCGAACAGTTCAACGGAACGATCGAAACCGAAGGCGACGATTTCACGACAGCGAAAATCGATTTCACAGCTGATATCGATTCGATCAATACGACCAATACGGATCGCGATAATCACCTGAAAAGCCCGGATTTCTTCGACTCGGCACAGTTTCCGCAACTGACTTTCAAAGCAGATTCCATGGAGCGCAACGGTGACGATTACAAAGTGACCGGCGATCTGACCATTCACGGCGTTACGAAGAAAGTGACGCTGGATGCAGAGCACGGCGGTATCGGAAAAGATCCGTGGGGAAATGAGAAAGCCGGATTCAGTGTTAACGGAAAGTTTAACCGCAAGGATTTCGGTCTGACCTGGAATGCTGCACTGGAAACCGGTGGCGTACTCGTTAGCGACGAAGTTCGCGTGAACGTCGAGTTGCAGCTGGTGAAGCAGTAAATTCCTTTTACATACAGCAATAAAAAAACGGCTCGTTATTCCAACGAGCCGTTTTCATATCATTGAACAACGAAGCTTAATATTCGTCTTCGTTAAACAAAAAGTCGTCCTTTGATGGATAATCCGGCCAGATTTCTTCGATGCTTTCATAAACATCACCCTCATCTTCCAGATCCTGCAGGTTTTCAACTACTTCCAGTGGCGCACCGTTTCGGATGGCGAAGTCGATCAATTCATCTTTTGTTGCAGGCCATGGAGCATCCTCCAGATACGAAGCTAATTCTAATGTCCAGTACATCTCTTAAAATGCGTTTGTGTTGTTTGCGCAAAAATAACTTTATTTCCCAAAAAAACAAGTCCGCAAAATTTCCAGCGAAGTTTTGCGAAATCACNNCACGAGGTTTCCACGGAGTCTCTTCCGCGCCGAGATCAACAGCTAATTTTCGTGAAAGTGTAAAAAGGTAGTCGCTCAGACGGTTCATATAAGCCAGCACAAGCGGATTAACCGGCTCATTTTCCGACAGCTGCGACACCAGACGCTCGGCCCTGCGACAAATACAACGCGCAATATGACTGTGCGAAACGGTTGGATGTCCGCCCGGAAGCACGAAAAAGCGCATCGGTGGCAATTGCTCATCCATTTTATCGATTTGTTCTTCCAGGAAGGTAATATCGCTTTCCGCCAGCTGCGGGAGCTCCATTTTGGATTTCACCGGATCGGCGGCCAGCAATGAACCAATCGTGAACAAACGGTCCTGCACTTCGATCAATACTTCGGTCGTTTCCTGAGTAGTGATCAGATCGCGCAGCAAACCGATATAGCTGTTGAGCTCGTCGACCGTTCCNNCGTAGTGCCTTTGTCGCCTTTTTTCGTATAAATCTTCATGAGGTAAAAATAGGTATTAGACGGTAGACTTCCAGCCATTGGACTATTAGACATTAGACAGTTTCAGAACAACAGGACTTCAAGACTTCAGGATATCAGGATAGAAAGTCGACTCATTGTGCATTGTCAATTGTCAACTGTCAACTGTCAACTGTNNGTCAATTGCCATTTGACAACGGTTTAATAACATTCACGGAACATGCGATCCTGCGTAAACAGGGAACTTTGCACAAAAAACAATGGAACTTTTCATGTACATCTTTGCCGGGCTTTTCTCCGTTATCAACCCGCTCGGCACTGTACCGGTTTTTGTCGGTTTAACCAAAGACGATTCGAAAAAGGAACGCGATCGCATTTCACTCTGGACGGCCTTTAACACGCTCATCATTCTGCTCATCGCTTTTTTTGCGGGAAAATACGTGCTTAATTTCTTCGGGATCACCATCCATTCACTTCGGATTGCCGGCGGTCTGATCATCGTGACTTCGGGATTTGCCCTGCTGACCGGCTCATTCACCAAACACAAAGGGATGCAGAAACCGCGCGTTCAGGAAGACGTGCTGAAACGCAGCGATATTTCACTCACGCCGCTGGCGATTCCCATGCTGGCCGGTCCGGGCTCGATTTCCCTGCTGATCACTTACAACCAGGAATACAACGAAAGTCTCGAGATCATTCTGGCCATCAGTGCGATCATTTGCGTTTGCTTAACGGCATTCCTGATCCTGAAAAGCTCGCATTACATCGTAAAGCTGCTCGGCGCGTCGGGAATCAATTCCATTTCGCGTATCATCGGATTCATCGTTATAGCTATTGGAATCGAATACGTGAGCTCGTCGGTACTTGAATTGTTGAAAACGACCTGAATTGAGCTTTTAAAGGCGAATATCTCCCTGCACGCCACCATCCATCGTTTTTCCGGTAATGGCGCCCAGTGCAATTTTGAACAGCGTAACGAATTTACCATGCTGTGTATCCCAGTAATGCACGCGTTCCGGAACGATTTTCAACAAGGTTAGCTTCGGATCGTCTTTTCCCTCCTGGAACCAGGTTTTTGCGAAGATATTCCAGAGCTCATCGGTCTTTTCGCGGTCCTTGATGATCTTGGCGTGTCCGTAAACCGTCAGGTAATGCGTTTTCGAGGGCTGCGAATAAATCAGCTGGACACGATTATCCGCCAGGATCTCTTTGTTCTTGTAGCTGTCGAGTGCCGAAAAGAACCAGATATTTCCGTCTTCGTCCACTTCCTGCGTCGCCATCGGGCGTGTTTCGAAAGGGATTTTTTCGAGATTGGTACACATCATACAGGTGTTCGTATCCTCCGCTATTGCTTTCAGCTTTTTCAATCCTTCTTTATGGTCGAGGTCCTTTGTTTCTCCCATGGCTGCAATTTTTGTTCACAGCAAGGTAAACCGAAACGGTCGCTCCAAGGAATTCAGGCGAGCGAGTTTTAAGAAAGTTTGAGAAAAGCATGCTGGAAGCGAGCTTGAATGCTTTACGAAAACCAGACGTCTTCGATAATGCGGAAGCCAGCCAGTTGATTCACACGCTCCAGGATAACTTCTTTTCCATGCTGCAGCTCATCGCGCATAACGGACGAATTCAGTGTGATGTAAAGGATTTTATTGCGGATTTCCAGACCGGTAGTTCGCATCGCGACGGCCTTCCCCATCATTTCTTCCCAACGGTTCAGGACGTCCATTTCGACCATTTTGCCTTTCAGCTGGTAGGCACGCAGGAGCTTGTCGACAACGTCGCCCATGGGAGTCGGTTCGCCCGATCGCTTTTGTTCGTTCCAGTCTTTCATGCTACCTGTTCGTCAAAGAGTAATAAATGCGGTGTCACGCCGATCGATTGAAAGATCCCCGAAACGCGGATTTCGTCCGTATCGGTCACAACGACCTGTCCGAAGGTTTGCTGCGAAACCAGCGACATCAATTGCGCCACGCGGTGGTTGTCGAGCTTGTCGAAAATATCGTCGAGGAGCAGGATCGGAACCACGCCGAGTCGTTCTTTCAGCCAGTCGAATTGTGCCAGCCGAAGCGCGATCAGGAAGCTTTTCTGCTGTCCCTGCGAACCGAATTTCTTAATCGGGTGGCCTTCAATGGTGAAAAGCACATCGTCCTTGTGAACGCCACAGGTGGAATAATGTGCCCGCTCGTCTTTAGCCCGCGATTCACGCAGAAGATCTTCGAAATTGCCTTGCTGCAATGCCGACTGGTATTCCATCGCTACCTGCTCTTCCCCATNNCCCACCGGAAATCCATTGGTAGTAATGGCGGAACAAGGGAATAAACGCTTCCACGAAAGCCGTGCGTTTTTCAAAAATCGTATTGCCGTAGCGCACCATTTGCGCGTCCCAGACATCGAGCGACTCGCGGTCGAAGAAACCGGTTTCATACTGCTGTTTCAGCAGGGCGTTGCGCTGCTCGACCACTTTATTGTAGCGCTGCAGGTCTTCCAGGTACGGACGATCGAACTGGCTGATGATTCCGTCGATCCATTTTCTTCTGACGTCGCTTCCTTCGGAAATGAGATCGGCATCGTAAGGCGAGATCATCACAACAGGAAACAAACCGATGTGATCGGCCAGCTTGTCGTATTCTTTTTTGTTCTTCTTGAAGACCTTTTTCGCACCGGCTTTCACCGCACAATACAAGGCATGCGCACTTTCCTGCTTGATCCATTCGGCCTGGATGACAAAAAACTGCTGATCGAACCGGATATTCTGCTTGTCGAGCGGATTCAGGTAAGACCGGCACATGCTCAGGTAATGGATCGCATCGAGCACATTCGTTTTGCCCGCGCCGTTCCGGCCAACGATGCAATTCACGCCATCAATGAGCTGAAATTCAGCCTCTGCATGATTCTTGAAATTGACCAACGAAAGCGAGCGGATGTACATGAAACAAAGTTAGCCATTTTAGTCATGAAACTCCTGGCAGAATAATTGTATTTTCGAACGCATATTCAAAAACAAAACACATGAAACCGCTGTTTTTTCTTTCGATGACGATCTTCACGCTTTTCGGCTGCGGAGCTTCCAGAAATGCAGAAATGCACGAGCACATCGTTTCCATCAAACACGGCGTGAGCTTCGGCCATTGCATCGGCTATTGTACGCGTGAATTGTTTTACACGGATAATACGATCGTTTATACGCAATCGAGCCGCGACGAAAAGAACTATCCGGTGAAAGAAACAAAGCAGGATAACGATAAAGGCGGCTACGACGAGCTGATCCAATCCATCGACTGGAACAAATGGGAAACGATGCCCGAAACGATCGGTTGTCCGGATTGTGCCGACGGTGGCGCCGAATATATTGAGATCGTTACTTCCGAAGGAACGAAACGCGTAACGTTCGATGCCGGCTCCGATCCTGAAGGACTCGAAAAAACGCTCGAAATTCTGCGGAAGAACAAAGCTTCTTTCGAAACCGACTAATTCCGATTCCATGTCGATCGTTACGTACCGGACAACGGTCCTGAGCCTTCATTACCTGAATTACATCGTAGTGGAAGTACCGCCTGTGATCCTGGAACAGCTGCCCGGCAAATTCGAAAAAGGCAATTTTAATCAGCGATTGATTATTACGCTCGACAACAAGATCAGCTGGCAATGCGGTATTCTCGCCATGGGCGAAGGCAGCGGCTGTGTTTCGGTCAACGCGCAACGCTTGAAGAAAATCGGCAAAACGGTTGGCGATGAAGTCGACGTTAGCTTCGAAAAAGACGAATCGGAATACGGGGTTGAAGTCGCCGAAGAAATAACCGTTCTTTGGGAACAGGATCCGGAAGCCTTTCGAAGATTTTCGAACCTGAATCCGGGCATGCAGCGCTATATTCTCAATCACGTAAGCACGGCCAAAACACACGAAAAGCGGCTGGAACGAACGGTTCTGCTGTTCAGAAACCTGTTGCGCCTCCGCGAAGGACAGGAAACATTTAGGGCTATTCTGGGAAAAGATTAATCTAAGTTGGAAGTTAGTAGTTGGAAGTTTGAAGTTTCATTATCTACCAATCCATTGTCAACTGTCAATTGTCATTTGTCCATTGTCAATTGATAAATAGAAATTCAAGATTCCCCTCCTTTTTAAGCGCAAATACGTGACCAAAAAGCTAACTTCGCGGAAAAAGTTTTCATGCGAGTTTACCTTGACAATGCTGCAACAACACCTCTTGCGCCGGAAGTAGCCGAAGCGATGATCCCCATGCTTCAGAACGAATTCGGGAATCCTTCTTCCACGCACTATTTCGGTCGACAGGCAAAAGCAGTCATTGAAACTTCGCGTCGTTCCATTTCCAAAATGCTGAACTGCTCGCCTTCCGAGCTCATATTCACTTCGGGCGGAACGGAAGCCGACAACATGGCGCTTTCCACAGCGATCCTGACATTGGGTGTTAAGCGCATTATTTCGACTTCGATCGAGCACCATGCAGTCGGACACACGATCGAAGCGCTGGAAAAAGAAAAGGATGTCGAAGCTGTATGGCTGAGCGTTGACGCCAAAGGTCATGTGAACCTCGAAGAGCTTGAAAATTATCTGAAAGATCAGAAGCCGACGCTGGTTTCGCTCATGCACGCCAACAACGAGATCGGCAACCTGCTGGACCTTCATGCAGTGGGCAACCTTTGCAAGGAATACGACGCGATCTTCCATTCCGATACCGTGCAGACCGTGGGTCACTACCCTTTTGACCTGCGCAACACGCCCGTGCATTTCATCAACGGCGCCGGGCATAAGTTCCATGGCCCGAAAGGCGTGGGCATCCTGTACATCAACGAGAATGTGAAGATCACACCCTACATCCAGGGCGGTTCGCAGGAAAGGAATATGCGCGCCGGCACTGAAAACCTCTACGGCATCGTGGGGTTTGCCAAAGCGCTGGAACTGGCGACTGAGAACTTTGAAGAACACAGCAGCTATATCAACGGCGTGCGACTGTACATGGCAGAGCAGCTGCAAAAACATATTCCGGGCGTCAGCTTCAACGGCGATCTTTACGGCCGCAGCCTTTACACTGTGCTGAACGTTTCTTTCCCCAAATCAGAAAAGAGCGAGATGCTCCTGTTCAACCTGGATATCAACGGCATCTGCGCCTCAGGCGGCAGTGCGTGTACCTCCGGTGCGGATGCAGGCTCTCATGTGATCCGCGCCATCAACAACGATCCGAACAGGGTTGTGGTGAGGTTCTCGTTCTCAAGGCATAATACGAAAGAAGAGGTGGATAAGGTGGTGGAGAAGCTGAAAGAGCTGATCCCG
>DJFN01000166.1 GCA_002432085.1 Flavobacteriales bacterium UBA5871 | reverse complement strand
AAGAAGGGATCAGGATCCCAAATGCAAGCACTTTCCTGGATCGGTTAGCCCTGCCGGACGGCTTGGTTTCTAATCGTCAATTTCTGTTATACAATTGTTCTTTCTGACCAATTTAGAATCGCTAAAGGACGCAATCGGAACTTTCTTTAAGAACCCATGCTCAGGAATTTATTATGCTTGGTAATTAGTTTCAGACCGAATACCGGTAACTGGAGACGGAAGACCGGCGATCGGAAGACCGGCCGACTGGAGACCGGAAGACTGGAGACCGAATGACTATTTCCAGCTTAAAAGCTCTAAATTCTTATGGTCTTTCTCGTTGNNNNCCTGCCCGGCGACTGGCGGTTGCGATCAACGATACGCTTGAATTTCTTTTCGAGCTTCGGGAAAGTTGTGCGATAATGTTCGGGAATCAAGGTGTAGCCGCCGCTGTTGTCGACCATGCGCATGAGCATATCGAGGTTTCCGCCGGCGTAATTCCAGTTGGCGGTTACTTCGTCGTTGAGCGAGCAGAACTGCATCATTTGTGTACGAAGACAATTGCTTTTGCTCAACAGCCACGGGTGCAATTCACCGAGCTCGTCGACCGTAACGACTTTTCCCTGCAGGTCAGGAACGTAGGCCAGGATTTCTTCCGTATACAGCGGAATCGTTCGCCAGCCGGCCGTTTCGAGCGGACCAGCCATGATTGCGAGGTCGATCTTCCGTTTTTCCAGCGCTTCGAGCAATTCTTCGGTTTTGAGCTCTTCAATGGTAAGCTGTGTCTGTGGAATCAACGATTGCCACTCGGAAAAACATTCCTGTAATACATAGGAAGCAATTGTCGGGATGATGCCGAGGCGCAGACGCTCACGGAAGGTTCCGGAGAATTCCTGTCGAAGCCGGTCGATCGCCCCGAAATCGCCCTGGATCTGGCGCAGCAAGGGCAACAGCGCTTCACCGAAAGTCGTGAGCTCCAGCTTGGCCGGATCGCGGTGAAAGATCGAGAAACCGAGCATTTCTTCGGCTTTTTTGATCTGCATCGAGAGCGTGGGCTGGGTAACGAAACATTGTTCGGCAGCGCGGCTGAAGCTTCCGGTGTCGACGATGGCGATGATATAAGCAATCTGCTGGATGGATACCATAAATTCTATTTATAGGAATATAAAATTAATCAATAATACTTATACGAGCTTAATCCGTAAATTTGTACTTCCAAACAACCGATTATGAAAACATCGAAAGCTTACACAGGAAAACTCAATCGACTTTTAGCAACGTATCAGATTCATTACCAAAATCTTCGTGCTATTCATTGGAACATCCAGGGCGAGCACTTTTTCGAGCTGCATGTGAAATACGAAGAGCTTTACACCCGTGCGCAAGTCATCATCGACGAGCTGGCCGAGCGCATTTTGTCGCTGGGAAATACGCCGACGCACCGTTTCAGCGATTACCTCGAGCTGAGTCAGCTGAAGGAAAACAAGACCATTCACAGCGGCAAGGAAGGCATGGCGTATATTCTCGAAGCGCAGAAAACACTGCTCGAACTCGAACGCGAGCTCCTGCAGGAATCGGCTGATCTCGACGACGAAGGCACGAACGCAATGATGAGCGATCTGGTGCGCGAAAAAGAAAAGACCAACTGGATGTTTGCAGCCTGGCTGAACCGATAAACCGGCATCCTTTTATTAACTTAGCAATCAATTTTCAAACAGCAAATAATCAAACTATGGCAGTTTTAGTAGGAAAAAAAGCTCCTTCATTTTCAGCTCCGGCTGTAATCAACGGCAACCAGGTCGTTGAAGATTTCTCACTCGACCAATTCATCGGCAAGCACCCGGTTGTATTTTTCTTCTACCCGAAGGATTTTACATTCGTATGCCCTTCCGAGCTGCATGCTTTCCAGGCGAAACTGGCTGAATTCGAAGCCCGTGGCGCGAAAGTAGTTGCCTGCTCAACCGACACGCCTGAATCTCACTGGGGATGGCTGCAGGTTCCGAAGGCCAAGGGCGGTATCGAAGGCGTTACTTACCCGATCGTAGCGGATGTTACCAAAACCATTTCCGAAGCATTCGGCGTACTGGCCGGTGAATACGACTTCGACATGGACGGCAACCTCATCGCTACAGGTCCGATGATCGCTTACCGCGGTTTGTTCCTCATCGACAAGGAAGGAACGGTCATGCACCAGCTGGTGAACAACTTCCCGCTCGGAAGAAACGTAGACGAGGCGCTCCGCATGGTTGACGCTCTCCAGTTCTTCGAAGAAAACGGCGAAGTTTGCCCGGCAAACTGGTCAAAAGGTGAAGCAGGAATGAAAGCTACTTTCGAAGGTGTTGCCGAATACCTTTCTGCAAACTAAGAAGTAAAAAGCAATAAGCCTGAAGGCTGTGTGTCTGTTGACATACAGCCTTTTTTTATGCTCGTAAGTAGGATTACCTGTTTTGTAATTCAGGTATTTCCACCCGTTTTTTTGATGACAGGCAGCGTACCTTGCAGTCAGTTTTCACAGCCTGAACAGCTTTGACAGTCAATTCACTATATATCAACCAACTACGTTCACAGTACTATTCGGTGAGCGTGCGTTTCGATCTCTTCCCGCAGCCGGATCGCGCTCCCTTCTTCGTAAACTTTCAAATACAATAAATTATGTCTACAGAACCATTTATCGGTGAAATCAAAATCTTCGGATTCAATTATGCTCCGATGGGACACATGACCTGCCAGGGACAGATCCTGCCTATTGCGGCTTATAACGCATTGTATGCACTTTTAGGCAATACATACGGCGGTAACGGTGTATCGACGTTCGGTTTGCCGGATCTGCAGGGACGCGCGGTGATCGGGCAAGGTCAGGGCGGTGGTCTGCCCTATCACAGCATGGGTGAGATGGCCGGTAATGAAAATGTAACGATCGCTGCCAACCAGATGCCTATGCACACCCACTCTGCTATAGGAATCAGTGTTCGGATTCCTGTAAATACCGGCAACGAAGATTCGGGTGCGGCAGGAAACTATATCGGTAACTCACCTTCAGGTGACGGATTCGGTCCCGTTCCGTCTATGTCTTCACTCGGTGCACCCGTAGTTGGCGGCACGACAGCTCCCATGGGCGGAAGTCAGCCGTTAAACATTCTGAATCCTTACCTGTGCATGAATTATTCGATTGCACTGCAAGGCATTTTTCCAAGCCGTTCATAACTGCTTTTCATTCGTAAACTTTTAAATACAATACACTATGTCTACAGAACCATTTATCGGCGAAGTCAAAATCTTCGGCTTCAATTTTGCTCCCAAAGGGTACGCGACCTGCCAGGGACAAATCCTGAGCATCGCTCAGAACACAGCGCTTTTCTCTCTCCTGGGAACAACTTACGGCGGTAACGGCCAGACGACGTTCGCTTTGCCGGACCTGCAGGGTCGCGCGGTTATTGGTCAGGGACAAGGTCCGGGACTGTCACCTTACTCAATGGGACAGTTGGGCGGTGTGGAAAACACAACGATTACGACTGCCCAGATGCCGATGCACGTTCACTCTGCAGTTGGTATTACTGTCCGCATTCCTGTGAATACTGGCAACGAAGACTCGGGAGCGGCCGGAAACTACATCGGTAACTCACCTTCAGGTGACGGATTCGGTCCTACAGCTTCTCCTACGGCATCTCTGGGTGCTCCTGTGGTTGGCGGTACGACTTCCGTAGCCGGAGGCAGCCAGCCGATGAGCATTTTGAATCCTTACCTCTGTATGAACTATTCGATTGCACTGCAGGGCATTTTCCCAAGCCGTCAATAATTCAATCCGGGGGGTATTGCCGGGCCCTTTTCGGCAAACTAAGAATTAAATAGGAATAATCCTGAAGGCTGTATATATGTTGACATGCAGCCTTCTTTTATTACCCCAAGTAGGAATACCTGTTTTGCATTTCAGGTATTTCTACCCGTTTTTATTGTCTCAAGCCAACGTACCTTGCAGCTAGTTTGAATAACTTATATAACTTTGAAAGTCAATTTAATATATACACTGCTGAGGCTATTCTCAAACCACTATTCCGTGAATCATGGTGTTTTCGGGGCTTGATATTACCCGGGGATGGCAGTCAAAAGTGCTTTTTCAACCCGTAAACTTTTAAATACAATACACTATGTCTACAGAACCTTTTATCGGTGAAGTCAAAATCTTCGGATTCAATTTTGCTCCCCGCGGTTACATGACCTGCCAGGGACAAATCCTGAGCATTGCTCAAAACACAGCACTTTTCTCCCTTCTGGGAACTACGTACGGCGGTAACGGACAAACTACGTTCGGTTTGCCGGATCTGCAAGGACGTGCGGTTGTTGGTCAGGGACAAGGTCCTGGTCTGTCTGCTTACTCAATGGGTCAAGAAGCAGGTTCTGAAAACGTAACGATCACTACGGCTCAGATGCCTATGCACGTTCACTCTGCTGTTGGTATCACTGTTCGTATCCCTGTAAACACCGGCAACGAAGATTCGGGTGCAGCAGGAAACTACATCGGTAACTCACCATCAGGTGACGGATTCGGTCCTACAGCTTCTCCTACGGCATCTTTGGGTGCTCCTGTAGTCGGCGGTACGACTTCCGTAGCCGGAGGCAGCCAGCCTCTGGGAATCCTGAACCCGTACCTGTGTATGAACTACTCGATTGCTATCGAAGGTATTTTCCCAAGTCGTCAATAATTCAATTCAGGGGAGGACAAACGGTTCTCCCCTTTTTTCTTTCCTGGTATGCAAACAATTGGTTTTTTACTCCCGCGATCCACTTATTATACCGGCATCAGCTTCGACCTCTTCGATGGGTTGACTTCATCTTTGTCTTCACTCGGACGGAATGACATCCGTATCGTTACGGAAAACATCGGCTTCGGATCAGACAAGCAGCTCTGCTATAAGGCAGCAGAGCAATTACTCATGCACGAACAGGCGCAGGTTGTCTTCGCCTACATCGGGCACCGCATGGCGCAGGTCCTGCGACCTTTGTTCACAGCCGCTAACCGGCTGCTGATCGTTCTGGATGCCGGCGCGCATCTTCCGCAGGAATGGCCTTCCTCGCCTCACATTTTCTATCATTCGCTCAACAACGCCCTGGGCAGCTGGCTCAGCTCCAATATGGCTGTTCGTGACGGTTACAGCAACGGAGGCATGGTCACCGGCTATTACGATGGCGGCTACCTGCAAACGATCGGCGCTTACAACGGCTACCTCGAGGCTGGCGGCACAATCCGCTTCAACCTGGCAACCGGCTACCGCAAGGAAGATTTTTCGATGCAGCCGCTCAAAGAGCAATTTCAGCATTCCGGGAACGATTGCCTGATCAGTATCTTCAGCGGCGATTATGTACAGTGGTTCTTCAAGGACCTTCAGCAGCATTTCCCCGATCAGCACCTCCCCGTTTACCTACCTCCTTTCGCCCTGGAAGAATCCATGCTGAAGGAAGCAGTTTATCCGGGAGATAAAGTCAGCGGCGTGGCCTCGTGGTCTGTGACGCTGAAAAACGAGCAAAACGCTTTGTTCACGGAGAAAATTCAATCCGCAGGACGCGAGCCGAACCTTTTCAGCCTCCTTGGCTGGGAAGCCGGAATCCTGGCGGATTTCCTCACCAAAGAACTGCAGCAGCAACCCAATTGCAAACAGGCGGGTGAAAAGCTCAGCCAGTTCTCGTTCGAATCGCCGCGCGGAACAGTTGTTTTTGACAAAGAAACCAACAGCTCCATCGCACCGCTTTACGAAGCGAAGATCGAAAACGACGGAACCGGCCATTGTGCCGTGAAAATCGTCGCGGAGATCAATGACGTAGTCGGAGCCTACGAAAGTCTGCGCTCGCAGCCGATCGAAGAATCGGTTTCCGGATGGTTTAACAGTTATACCTGCATCTGATGAAAAAGCCCGGCATACTTGTTTTGTGCGGCGGACGTTTTGCGCTTCCGGCCATACAGCAGCTCGCCATCGAAGGCTACGTCAGCGGTATCGTGATCGGCAAAGGCGAAGCATCCGTTGTGGATCTGCTCGAACAGCAATGCGGCGAAGCAAACATTCCTTTCCGTTCCATCGCGCGCTCGTCGCAGGTGGAAGAATCCTTGAACGAGCTCATCGAAGAGCTGCAGCCGGATGCCGTTTTCAGCATCTGCTTTCCGTTTCTTGTTCCGGAAGAAGTGCTTGCGTACGATCCGAACAAATTCATCAACTTCCACACAGGCCCGCTTCCGGGTTACCGTGGTCCGATGCCGATTTTCGAAGTTTTACGACGAAATGAGCCTGAAACTGAATTGAGTATCCACTTTATGGAGGCCGATTTCGATGAAGGCGATATTATTTTTTCAGAAAAAATCAGCATCGATCCGGACGAAACGTTCGGGTCGCTGGCTTTCAAATTATCCCTGCGGACAGCACTTGCAGCGCAAAACATGGCCGAGATGATCGAATTCGGATCGACCATTCCGAGGCAGCCGCAGAACAATATCGTTTCCCGTTATTTTGAAAAACCTGAAAAAGAAGATACTTTCGTCCGGTGGAATCGAATGTTCGGCGAAGAAATTGTGCAGCTCATCCGTTCCTGCAATCCCTGGAACACCGGGGCTGATGCCGTTTTAGGAAACAAGCTGATCAAGATCGTTGAAGCGGAATTGCTGGATGAGGTTCATCAACAGCTTCCCGGATCCGTGATCGGAGTCAGTGAAAACGGTTTTATACATGTCGCCTGCCTTGACTACAAACAGCTGGTTATTAAAATCATCAGCTGTGATCTCGGAATCATTTCAGCCGGCCAATATGCGCGAAAAGAGAAATTTATACCTATTACAACATAATCAGTATTCACAACGATACCAACAGTTTTAATACACACAAACACCATGAAACACGTTACACTAACACTTTTTGCATTCCTGCTCGTCTGTTTGTCGGGTAATGCACAAACGGTTTTCTGGACGGACGATTTCGAAGACGCAGGATCTCCCTCAAGCGGGACGCGCGTTGCCGAAACCGATTTCGGATCCGGAGACATTTACTTTAAACGGACCAATGGCTCTGACATTGCGACGGTTGCTCCGTTCAGCAATGTCACTAATGCCAAATTCTGGGCCGGTGAAGACCACGGAGACGTGAATCCTCCTGGAGGGCAATTCGAATTGCAGATCGAGTTCAACAACATCAACATTACCGGTCTGACAAACCTCCAGTTCTCCGGGAAGTTTGCTGCAAATAACGGAGCTGTATGGGAAAGCCTTGCTTTTGCTTCACATGATGACTACATCATCGTAGAATACCAGATCAACAACTCCGGGACTTGGGTGCAGCTTATCCGTTTTTACGCAAACAATGCTGTCAACAAGCAAATGCTGGAAGAAACCACCGGTGACAACCTCGGCGAAGGGACCCTGCTGACGCATACTTTGACCGGCTTTACCAAGAACATCGCTGCAACGGGAACGGAAATCGACCTGCGCATCCGTGTATACACCAACGGAACCAACGAAGAATGGGCGATTGACAACTTCCAATTGATGCATACGCCATCTTGTACTGCTCCCAACATTACTGCTCAGCCTCCTACAAACTCGGACGTTTGTACCGGAGGAACCAGAACAATTGCTTCTGCTGCTACCGGCGCAACCACTTACCAGTGGCAGGTCGATGCTTCCGGTACAGGATCAGGTCCATGGACAGATCTTACCAATACAGGATTCTATAGCGGCGTAACAACCAATACGCTGACCATTACGGGTGCCAACAACACTATTAACGGCTATGACTACCGCTGCAAGGCGATCAACGGTGCCGCCAGCTGCTTTACAGCTACAAGCTCGAGCAACCTGCGCGTTTCCACGATTAACCTCAGCTCTTATGCACAATCCAACGTATCCTGCCGCAATGGTTCCAATGGAACAGCGGTTGTGATTCCAAGCGGTGGTATCAATGGAACAGCCCCGGGTGCGTATACCTATTCCTGGTCTCCTTCAGGGGGAACTAGCAACGTGGCAAGCGGTCTGGCAGCAAATACTTATACGGTTACCGTTACGGATGCTGTACTTCCGGGTTGTACGGCGCAACGCTCTTTCACCATCACGCAGCCACCGACAAGCGTTTCGGCTAGTGCAACAGTTACAAACGTGGCTTGTAACGGCGCCAGCACCGGTGCAATCAACCTTACTCCTGCCGGTGGAACACCTGGCTACTTTGTGAACTGGGGCGGCGGGGTCTTCACAGAAGATCGCACCAGCCTTGCCGCAGGAACTTACAACGTGATTGTCGAAGATGCGAACGGCTGCCAGGCATCCTATAGCTACACGCTTACACAACCGCCTGTACTGAACGGCACCACTACCGTAACGAATGTTGCGTGTAATGGTGGCACCACCGGAGCCATCGATCTGACACCAAGCGGCGGAACACCTGGCTATACCTATAACTGGGGTGGCGGTGTTACCACGCAGGACAGAAGCAATATCGCGGCAGGTGCCTACACGGTGGTTATTACCGACGCCAACGCTTGTACGAGAACTGTAAATGCGACTGTTACACAGCCTGCAGCTATCAACGGTACTTCTGTTGTTACAAACGTGGCGTGCTTCGGGAACAACACAGGTGCCATTAACCTCACTCCAACAGGCGGAACAGGTCCTTATACCTTTAACTGGGGAGGTGGAATTACTTCAGAAGATAGGACCAACCTCACAGCAGGTACTTACAGCGTTACGATTACCGATGCCAACGCTTGTACGGGAACCGTGAATATTACGGTTACACAGCCGACAGCTCCGGTATCAGGAACGACAGTCGTTACGAACGTAGCCTGCTTCGGCGGAAATACAGGTGCCATTAATTTGACACCAACAGGTGGAACAGGTCCTTATACCTTTAACTGGGTTGCAGGCCCTACGACGGAAGACCGCACAAGCCTTACAGCAGGTACTTACTCGGTGACCATTACAGACGTCAACGGTTGTACGGGAACAGTATCATCGATAACGGTTACTCAACCACCGGCAATTGTATCCGGAACAACCGTCATTACCAATGTTGCCTGCTTCGGCGGAAACACCGGCGCCATTAACCTTACACCAACAGGTGGTGTCGGACCATACACGTTCAACTGGGTTGGCGGTGCCACTACGGAAGACCGTACATCACTTACAGCCGGCACTTACAGCGTAACCATTACGGACGCGAACGGCTGTACAGGAACTGTATCCCCGATAACGGTTACTCAACCTCCATCGGCAGTATCCGGAACGACAGTCGTTACGAACGTATCCTGCTTCGGAGGAAACAACGGCGCTATTAACCTCACACCGACAGGTGGCGTCGGACCATACACCTTTAACTGGGTTGCAGGCCCTACGACAGAAGATCGCACAGGCCTCGCAGCTGGTACTTACACTGTGACTATTACAGATGCGAACGGTTGTACAGGATCTGTGAGTCCTACGGTTACACAACCGACAGCTCCGGTATCGGGAACAACAGTTGTGACCAATGTAGCCTGCTTCGGCGGAAACACAGGTGCCATTAATTTGACACCA
>DJFN01000170.1 GCA_002432085.1 Flavobacteriales bacterium UBA5871 | reverse complement strand
ATGTACCACCGTCACAACCGATCTGAATAGTCGTTTTGTCGGCCGAAAGCATTTTTGTTCCATTCCCGGCACCGTAAATTACTGTCGTACGAAACAGCTTTACCTGCTTTGTTTCTCCTTTCGTATTTGTCCAGCGGGTCCAGGCTGCCGGATACGGAGAAAGTCCGCAGATCAACTGATGAATTTCATTCACCGTGTNNATCCTGCGGAATCGGCTCAACAGTTCCGTTTTCAATCGCGCGAATGGTTTCGACAACCAATTCGCCTCCGGTAACGATCATGCGGTCGTGGAGCTCACCAGCGGTTTCGTTTTCTCCGATCGGCATCGTTCGCTGACCGATCACGTGTCCGGTATCGATCGCTTCGTCTATAAAGAAGGTACTTACGCCGGTCTGACGATCGCCATTGATGATTGTCCAGTTGATTGGAGCCGCGCCGCGGTAATCCGGCAGGAGGGAAGCATGGAGGTTGAAAGTTCCTTTCGACGGCATTTTCCAGACTTCGGCCGGCAGCATACGGAAAGCTACGACGACGAACACGTCGGCCTGAAATGTTGCAAGCGCTTCCAGGAAAGCGGGATCTTTGAGCTTTTCGGGCTGTAAAACAGGAAGGTTGTTTTCCACGGCAAAGCGTTTCACGGCACTTTCGTGCAGCTGCTGACCGCGGCCTGCTGGCTTATCGGCAACGGTAACGACACCTGCAACGGTGATCTGTTCTTCCAGCATCTTGCGGAGAATTCCAACCGAAAAATCCGGAGTTCCCATAAAAACAACACGTATGCTCATATAATCTTTTCTTCAGTGGGCTTCGGATGCCACTGGAACCATTTCAGGTAGATCAGCGACGCGAGGCCCATGGTAATAAAATAAACGTATTCGACCAGCCAGACGATGTGGACCGGTGCTTTCCAGACTTTGATCAGCAAATACGCGAAAATGACATAAAATAACGTACTGATGCATTCCACCAGGAACGTCACACGTGTATTGCCGCTGCCACTGATGGTCTGAAAGTAAACGCTGACGATGCCGTAAATCAAAATCGAGCCGCTGACAACACGCAGTACGCGCGCACTGTCTTCAATATAGGCCGATTGATCGTTGACCAGCCAGATCAGCTTTTCAGGATACAAAATAGAGCCGTGGAACGACAACAGCAGAAAACCGACTGTCAGCAATTGAATCCGACGCTGAATGATCGGAAGCGCGGCGTAATCTTTCGCTCCGACGAATTGTGCGATATACGTTTTTGTAGCGGCGGCAAATCCCCAGATCGGAACGAACGCCAGGAAATAGATGTAGCGGATGTTCAGCGAAACCGTCAGATCGTGACTGCCCATTTGTTCGATCCAGATGAAAAAGATCGTCCAGACCGAAAGCGCAACGATTCCTTGCAACAACAACGGAAAACCAACGCTGATGTGTTCTTTGATCTGTGCAAACGAAACCAGCCAGCACTGCCAGAATGGGTACAGTTTTTTCAGCTTACCGGTCAAAAGACTTCCAACAAGGAACAGCATTCCCAGTATTTCCGCAAGGGTAGAAGCGAGCGCGGCACCTTCCAATCCCATTGGCTTAACGTTCCAGAAACCGAAAACCAGTAAATAAGCGAATAAGATATTGGAGCCGGCAACGATCGCAGCGCTGATCAGTACAACGTGTGTTCGACCGGTTGCGTAATACGTCGACTGAATGGCCATAATAATGATATTCGCCCAGAATGCATAGCCACGGATCTTCAGAAAGGAAAGCTCGGCCGCAGCCAGCTCGCGATTGGTTACCATGTATTGCATCAGTGCCGGAACAGCAAAATGAATCAATAAGGTCAATAAAACCGCTATAAAGATATAATTCACCAGTGCCGACTGAAATACGCGAACCACACCAACGGGATTTTGCTCACCGATGCGTCGTGCCATCAGGATCTGCGCACCATCGCCCATGCCCACAAAAGCCATGTGTAGCGTCACGTACCATAAGGAAGCGCTTCCGGCGGCATCGTAGGCCAGCGTGCTGTAACGGCTCAGGAACGTCGCATCCGTCATCGCAAGAATGGACTGGATGAATCCGCTCACCATCAACGGCAGCGCAACGCGCAGAATGCTTCTATAACGTATGTCGAGCATTAGTCGATTTGCAATAACAATCCTTTCAGGTATTCGCCTTCGGGGTGGAAAGCATTGATCGGGTGATCGGCCGGCTGGTGCAGCTGTTCCAGGATACGAACCGAACGACCGCTTTCAATGGCCGCAGCGATGATCGTATTGGTGAACAGCTGTTTGTCCACGACCTGCGAGCAGGAATAAGTCATCAGCAAGCCTCCGGGACGAATATGCGACATCGCAAGCGCATTCAGACGTTTGTAGCCCTGAACGGCCTGGTGACGTTTATCGCGGTGTTTGGCAAAAGCCGGCGGATCGAGAACGATAATGTCGTATTCTTCGCCTGTTTCACGAACGTAAACCATGGCATCGGCCACGATAGACGTATGCAGTTCACCGAAATTGTTCAGCGCGATATTATTATCGGTCAGCTCGATCGCTTTTTTCGAGCTGTCGAGCGAATGTACTTCCGTTGCACCTTGCTGCAATGCCGAGAGACTGAACCCTCCGGAATAACAGAACGTGTTCAGTACTTTTTTGCCTTCAGCGTATTTCCCCAGTAATGCACGGTTTTCCCGCTGATCGATGAAAAAGCCGGTTTTCTGTCCTGTGATCCAGTCTAGCTGGTATTTCACGCCGTTTTCCAGTGCCACATGCGGTGTTGTCGCTTCACCGAACAAATAGCCGTCTTCAACAGGAATACGATTCGGCAGCGTTTCCCGCGATTTGGAGTAAATAGCCGTGAGCTGCTCGCCCAATGCGGATTTCAACGCTTCGGCAATGAGATCGATCTGACGGTACATTCCGAGACTATGGCATTGGATTACCGCCACGCCGCCGTAATAATCGATGATCAGTCCGGGTAATTCGTCGCCTTCGCCATGAACAAGGCGGCAGATGGAATTGTCTTCCCGGAACAGGTTCAGCGTCTGACGTAAACGAACGGCATTTTCCAGGCGCTTACGATAAAAAGCTTCGTCGATGTTATCTCCCTGGAAAGTCAGTACGCGCACGGCGATCGAACCATGCTGAAAATGGCCTTTCGCGAGCTCGTTGCCGTGTTTATCGGTCACTACGACCACTTCACCGTCTGCAATGCTATCGGGCATTTCTTTCAGCGCACCGGAAAAAATCCACGGGTGGCGACGTTCGATAGATTGCATTTTTTGAGAAAGAAGAATGACCGAAGGCAACATGCAGTACAATTTTGCTGCAAAGATAGCTTTTACGGCTATTCAGCGTGTTTTTACTGATCGATCAGCCATTTGATCGCCTTTTCGCGGGAGGAGAACACTTTGCAGGGATAAGCCTGGTTCTGGAAAAACAGGTAGATATAAGACATGGCTTTTCCGAGTGAAGTGCGGGCTATGATCGCTTCTGCAAGTATCAGGTGCTTGCGGCGGATATTTTCCGAAGCAACGAATTTCCGCACTTCGACATCCATTTTGAACACTCTTCCGCTCACGAGTTTTTTGACCGGTTTATGCNNGGTTTATGCTCCGTAAATTGATCGTACAATTGGAGGTCTTCTTTTGCCAGCTCGAAGGTTACGATAGCATTTTCGTGGTAGATGATCTCGACAATATTCGGATCCAGCATAAGCATAGTCCGTGTCTTCGAGGCGATTTGTTTCATTGTAGCAGGGCATAGTGTGTGATCAAATATACTTTTTTGACCGGGAAAATATTATGCAGTGCATAATTAATTTTTATCCTGATCGCCATTTTTTTTGAATAAAAAGAAACGATCCGTTTTTATTCCATAGGTGATTTGCAGCGCGATACTAGCGGATTGACTACCTTTGGGCCATGGCATTTAACGTACAGATTTTTTTAAGAAGCAGCGATTTTTCACAGGAATTCGCAGACGAGCAAAACAGCGGTGAAGAAACGGCAGAAAATGTTCGTCACGAATGGGAAGATGAATTTCGTATCACCGGCGAGTTTTCCAAAGTAGAAGTGCTGCGCGAACAGGTTTATACGCTCGCTGGCGAACGGGGAGACGGCAACGTGTTTTCTTTTGATATCCCAAATGTGACCGTTTTCGCTTTCCATGGCGACGAAGGAGTAACACCGCTGGTGGTTTCCGAGCGCTCGCTTGATGAATACGTTCTGCAAACCGACAGAAAACGCCTGGAGATCTACCTGAACGATTCGGAAGTAGTCGAAAACCCGATTCCGGGTATCTATATCGCGTTGCCTGATTTTCCAAAAGAGCTGCGAAGCTGACCATGCTGCGTGCCGACGAACTGAAGCTGTATTTCGGGCGCAATGTGCTCGACGGACTTTCAATGGAAGTGCCGAAAGGACAGATCGTCGGTATCGTTGGTCCGAGCGGCGGCGGAAAATCTTCGCTGCTGAAAATCATTGCGGGATTGCTGGAGCCAGCTTCAGGAAGCGTTTACTGGAACGGCAACCGCGTCAAAGGACCGTCGAAAGTACTGGTGCCCGGTCATTCGGATATTCAGCTGGTAAACCAGGATTTCGGCCTCGATAATTACCACACGGTGGAACAGAACATCGTTCAGAAAATGCTTTATCTGCCGAACGACGTCCGTGATCGTTTTACAAATGAATTGCTGGAGCTGGTCGAGCTGACGGATTTAAAAACGCAACAAGCCATTTATCTTTCCGGAGGCGAGCAGCAGCGGCTTTCGATTGCGCGAGCGCTGGCTGCAGAGCCGGATCTGTTATTGCTCGACGAACCGTTCGCACACCTCGATGTACATTTGAAAGAACGCATTGGCCGTTATTTGAAACAGCTTTCGGAACGCCGCGGAACGACCTGCATTCTCGTTTCACACGAAGGGCAGGACATGCTGCAATGGTGCGAGGAAATCCACTTTATGTGCAATGGAAAGATTGAACGTTCAGGATCGCCGCAAGCGTTCTACTTTCAGCCAAAATCGTCTTACGAAGCTTTGTTCTTCGGCGAGATCAACGAATGGAATAACAACAACGAATCGGTTTTATTCCGACCGGTGGAATACGAAATTGCCGAAACAGGCGAGGGGATTCCCGTCACATTCGTTGCGGCGGCTTTTGCCGGTGCTTACTGGCGGAATTTTGTTTGCACAACTCAGGGTGAAGAACTAGTTTTGTTTGCACCCCAATCACTGAAAGATGTCAGAGCCATCCGTATCCGGAAACAACATTCGTAAGCTCAGCTGGCAGGAAATTATCCAGCTGATCAAGGAAACATTCACCGAATTTTTCCAGGAACAATCGTTCTTTCATGGAGCTGCACTGGCGTATTACACCGTTTTTGCGCTGGTACCGATGATTTACCTGTCGCTGATTTCCTTCGGTAAATTCGTCGGACAAAACACCATGTTGACGATCATCGACAATCTGCTTCGCGAACACGTTGGCCTGGACGACACAAGTGCCATCATGGACGTGATGCAGAAAGTGAATTTCGAAAAAGGCAGCATGGTCATGAATATTGTCGGAATCATCGCTTTGTTGTTGTCGAGCTCGGCTTTGCTGGCGTCCTTACGCACGAGTCTGAACGCTTTTCTCGACGTAGAAGTGGTGTTTGAAGATCGAAAGAAGCAGTTTTTTCATACGCTTGGTTCCCGCGGAATGACCGTTATTTTTCTTCCGGTTTTCGGCTTGCTGCTCATTCTGACGTATTTCGGACAAACGATTTTGTTGTCGTTCGGTCAGGATTTCTTCGGCGATCTGAATGCCTTTGAATCGGTTATTCTGTGGCTCGTTCAGCACGTAGCGGCTATCCTGGCGAACATCCTTTTGTTCGCGATGGTGTTCAAGTATTTGCATGATGGCACAGTCGAATGGAAGCTGGCGTTTGCGGGCGCAACGGTGACGGCTGTTTTGCTTTACGTCGGACAATTGCTCATCAAATACTACCTGAAAAACTACTTTTTCGGCAGCAGCATTGGCGTTCCGGGAACAATTCTCGTCTTGCTCGCCTGGATGTATTATTCCTCGCAGATCATCTTTCTTGGTGCCAAATTCACGAAAGTCTATGCCGTGAAAGTCGGTCGTCCGATCGCCTTTACACCGGCCAAATTTAATCCGAGGCACATGATCAGTCGCTTTCGGAGACCTACAATTCCAAAAGATTAGAATTTGAAAACAACTTCAAACTCGAAACTTCCAACTTCCAACTTCCAACTTCTAACTTCCAACTNNACTTCTAACTTCCAACTTCCAACTAATACTACTCACATAACCCGTTCTCGATCGCGAATTTCACCAATCCAACACTGCTTTTAACACCCGTTTTGGCGATCAGGTTCTTGCGGTGCGATTCGACTGTGTGTGAACTGATAAAGAGTGCATCGGCGATTTCCTGGGTCGTCATTTCGCGACAGATCAGCTGCAGAATGTCCTTTTCCCGCGAAGTAAGGCGGATTTCCGTAATGACTTTTTCCGATCGGAAACCGGCGATCAGCGTGTCTTTGACCTGGTCGGCAAAATAAGTTTCGCCATTCAGCACCGTTTCGATTCCCAGGATCAGCTCCTGTTTCGACGAATCTTTCAGCAGATAGCCTTGTGCGCCCGCTTTGATAACGGATTGAATGGCCTCGGCATTGTTATGCAT
>DJFN01000144.1 GCA_002432085.1 Flavobacteriales bacterium UBA5871 | reverse complement strand
ACAATTGACAATGTACAATTGACAGTTATCGTCAATAATTAATCGACATATGTTCCGAAGGCGTACAATCGCTTCAGCCAGTATTCGGATGTTTCGATCTCGGTGATCACGATTCCTTTCGAAGAGCTCGCGTGAATCATGACCAGCGGCTGTCCTTTTTCCGAAACGATGATCCCCACATGGGAAATTCCCGAGCCGTTATCAAAAAACACCAGGTCGCCTTTCTGAACATGGCGTTGCTTGATCTTGCGGGATGATTTGTACTGATCTTCGGCACGACGCGGGAGCTTTTTGTCAAATTTAGTCATGACATAGCTTGTAAAGCCGCTGCAATCGAAACCGTTCGGATCATTACCGGCCCACACATAAGGAACGCCAAGCTGTTTCTTCGCAAAATCGATGATGTCTTCGCGACGCTTGAGCGTGATCGGACTTTCGGCTACTTCATTCTCATCAGGAACAGCGGCCGGTGGTGTCAATCCCGGGTTATCGAGCTCCGGAACGTGATCGAATAATCCGAAGAGGATCTGCTGCAATTCATCGAACTTATCCTGATTTCCGGAACGCTTGAGCTCAGAAGCCCACATGGCGAGATCCTGTTTCAGCTCGGTAACGTGATCAACGTGCGCATTGAATACTTTCATTCCATCGGACGAAGCTTTCACTTCCAGAAAGAGCTTGCGGGCATCCTGTAAAGCCGTCGGATGCAGCTTCGACCAGAATTCTTTCCGGGCAAGCTGGAACATTGCCAAGCTTTTGTAGAATTCCGGCTGCAGGGAATAATCGTAATCGGGTTTGTCGAGCAAACGATTCGCGCGACGATAGACCATGGCGTAATGCCCCTGGTCGTACAGGATTTCCAGCTTATCAATCGCTTTCACCTGGGCCTGCACGTCGTTCACCGAACAACCGATCGCAAGCACTGCAGTTACCATACCAACTTTCCAACTCATAAAAACCACCTGATGTTCCGAAATTAGCAAATCCATCAAGTGCTTCAGAAAGTGCCTTTTCAAAAAAGTCAACACTCCGTTGTTAACGGCTTCTTGTCCGTTTTTTCATTATTAACGGCCGTTTAACATTTATTCCTGGTTTCGCTATTAACTTTTGAGGATTTTTGCGTTTAATAGTTACATTTAAGGTGAATACCAATCATTATATGAAACAAATCATTCTTTCCCTTTCGGCAGTTACGTTGAGTTTTCTGTCGATCGCACAACCTAAACCTGCTCCCGCTCAAACCGACGGCCAACGTATTGATGAAATCATGATGTATGTCAGCAAGATGTATGTCGACGACGTTGACCGCAAAAAACTGATGGACGCGGCCATTGTCGGCATGCTCGAAGAGCTCGATCCGCATTCTACGTATATTTCCAAAGAAGAGGTCGACGACGCGAAAAGCAGCATCGAAGGCAGCTTCGTTGGAATCGGTATCCGTTTCCAGATCCTGAAAGACACGCTCATTGTAGTGGAAACCATTCCTGGCGGTCCGTCTGAAAAACTGGGCATTCGCGCGGGAGACAAGATCGTTTCCATCGAAGGTCAGAATGTGGCCGGTGTTGGTCTGAAGAACACGCAGGTCCGTGAAAAGCTTTTGGGCGATATCGGCACGAAAGTACGTGTCGACATTAAGCGTAAAGGCGTGAAAAAAGACCTGAATTTCGTGATCACGCGTAATACCGTTCCTGTAAACTCGGTTCAATGTGCCTACATGGTGGCGCCGAAGATCGGTTACATTAAACTGACCAGTTTCTCGCGCAATTCCTACCAGGAAATCACCAAAGGCATCAAGGAACTGAAGGCTATGGGCATGGAAAGCCTGATCCTCGACCTGCAAGGCAATGGCGGTGGTTTATTGAATATCGCCGAATACATTTCCGATGAATTCCTTTCCGGCAACAAGCTGATCGTTTACTCTGAAGGGCGCGCGCAGCCGCGTCAGGACCTCGTAGCCAAAATCGACGGTAGCTGGGAAACAGGCCGATTGGTTGTATTGACCGATGAAAACTCCGCTTCTGCGAGTGAAATCGTGGCCGGCGCTATCCAGGACTGGGACCGCGGACTGATCGTTGGTCGTCGTTCTTACGGAAAAGGTCTTGTTCAGCGTCCGATCGATTTGACAGACGGCTCGCAAATCCGTTTGACCATTGCCCGTTACTTCACTCCTAGCGGTCGCTGGATCCAGAAACCATACGACGACCTCGAAGAATACCGCAACGATTACATGCGTCGCTTTATGAACGGCGAAATGGTCCACGCAGACAGTATCAAACTGCCGGATTCACTCAAATTCCAGACACGTTTGACACAGCGTACCGTTTACGGTGGTGGCGGAATTATGCCGGATGTGTTCGTTCCGCTCGACACAAGTGAATTCACCGATGTTTACCGCGATATTTCCGCTACCGGAGCATTCAGCACGTATTCATTGACTTATGTAGACGACAACCGCGATGAGCTGAACAAGAAATACGAAACGCTCGAGTCATTCATCAGCGGCTTCAATATCGACAAAAAGCAGATGGATGCTTTCCTCGATTATGTAGCGAAAGAAGACACCGAGTTCAAAATGAACGATGCGCAGTTCAAGACCAGCGAAGACCTGATCCGCCTGCGACTGAAGGCTTCGATTGCCCAGGATTTGTTCGGAACGAAGGCTTTTTACGAGATCTTCAACGTGAAGAACGAAATTCTGCAGAGCGCGATCAAGCTGTTGCAGAACAACGAATACGACTCGCAAAATCTTGCAAAGACATCGAAATAATCAATGATTGCATAGAGCACGGATAATATCATGTGCTCTATGCTTTTAGAATCGCCTACAATACCTAATTTTGCCTCATTGATTTACAAACCAATGAAAAAACATACGCTATTGGTCGCAGGTTTGCTCCTGCTGAGCGCCTGCACCGAATCAAAAGAAAAAGCAAACGGCGAAGTGGTTTCAGCCATTGAAGCCGGCGGTGAGAACGATGCCGAGTACATGAAGGAAATCGAAGAGTTCGAGCGCCAAAGCCGATTGGAAGAGCAAGCGGAAAAAGCCGCGCAAACAAGCCTGAAAGTAGACAAAATGGAACACGATTTCGGAAAGGTCGCAGCTGACTCCGACAATAAATGCGTGTTCACGGTTACGAATACCGGCAAAAATCCGCTGATCATTTCCGACGTAAGCGCCAGCTGCGGCTGTACAACTCCGAAAAAACCGGAAAAACCGATTGCGCCGGGTAAAAGTGACGTGATCGAAGTCGGATTCAAACCGAACGGCTCCGGAAAGATTGAAAAGACGGTGAGCATTCAGGCGAATACCGATCCGAAGATCACGACTGTAAAAGTGAAAGCGACGCTTCCTTAAAAAGAAGACAACTTATAAAAAGCAAAATCCCGCCGAAAGCGGGATTTTTTATATCTAAAAACTAATATTGCTATAATGCTTTTTTGCCTAGCGTCAGGTCCTGGCGCTCGCCCAGCTTCAGCCAGTTGCGTTCGGTAAACCGTTGTTTCACAATGGCCGGCGTTTCCATATAATCGGTGGTGTATTCGGAAATGCGGGTCTTAACGCCCAGCGTATGGAAAAAAGCTTCGGTATTGCGGATAGCCGCTGCAGCCACTTCGCGATCGCTGCCTTCCAGCTGCCACACGCGACGGCCATACTGGGCCAGCTTTTCCGCTTTGTTTTCAAATTTCAGCTCGTAGAGTCGCGGTGCTACGATCGCCAGTGTCTGAGCATGATCGATACCATGTAAGGCCGTCAGCTCGTGACCGATCATGTGTGTGGCCCAGTCGGTAGCCACGCCGCAGCGCAACACGCCATTCAGCGCCTGGTTCGCACACCACATCAGGTTGGACGCCAGTTTGTAATCTTCGGGATGTTCGACGACTTTCGGACCGATCTCGATCAGGGTCGACAAAATTCCTTCTGCATAGCGTTCCTGGAGCAGATTTCCCGACGGATACGTCAGGTATTGTTCCATGGTATGCATGAACGCATCGATCACACCGTTGGCCAGCTGCCGTTTCGGCAAGGTCGCTACGAATGTCGGATCGAGCAGCGCAAATTTCGGGAAGAAAAGCGGTCCGCCCATCGTGCGTTTTTCTTTCAGCTCTGCGCGGCTGATCACAGCTCCGGAATTGGATTCGGAACCGGTTGCGGGAATCGTCAGGATGCAGCCGAACGGAACAGCCGAAGTGAATTCGGTCCCCGGCTTGCGCTGAAGCACTTCCCACGGATCACCGGCATAATTTACCGCTCCGGAGATGAATTTCACACCGTCGATTACCGATCCGCCGCCAACCGCCAGCATAAAGCCAATATTGTGCTCGCGGATGTATTCCACGGCTTTCATGAGCGTTTCGAACTCCGGATTCGCTTCGATTCCTTTGAAAAAATGCCGCTCGAAAGAGGACAAGGCATCTTTGAGGCGATCCAGAAATCCGGACCGTTCGACGGAGCCTCCGCCATAAAGCACCAGCAGCTTCTGGCCGTCGTAGTGCTTGTGTATCTGTTTGACAACCTGTGCCAGCTGATCCTTTCCGAAGACGATCGTGGTAGGCACAGTGATCTCAAAATTGTTCATCACAAAAATTATGGGATGTAAAGATATGAAATCGCTGTGATTCAATTACGCTCCCGGTTTCACATTAACGGTTTTGGTTTCTATCTTTTTTTATAAGCGAACAGGTGGTTTTCCGGGTAGTGCGATATTGAGGCATGAAAACATCCCCTTCATTTGGATTGCTCGGGGAAGACGTTAACGACAACGAGAAGGGCAAGCGCTACAAAGTAACCCACATGATCGAAGTCTACTGGTCCGATCCCGGAGGGGAAGTCGTTGAAAACCCGGATGTCGAAAAAATGGAAGCGATCGATTGATCAGGCCTTCCCGAGACGGTGCAGCAAGCGCAAATGCTGGAACACAGCTCCTCCGAATGTACGGTGGTAGTTGTATGGAATGTTGTGCTCACGCGCCGTTTCACGCACGATCTTCGCAATCTTCGGGTAATGAATATGCGAAATATCCGGGAAAAGATGGTGTTCGATCTGGTAATTCAAACCACCTACATACCATGTCAGCATCGGGTTCCAGTTGGAGAAATTGGCCGTGGTCATCATTTGATGCTTTGCCCAGCTTTCCTCTTCGTTTTTATGCACATAGGTTTCTTTCGTAAGGAATTCGGTCTCGGGCATCACGTGCGCGATCTGGAAAACGAAAGCCAAAATGGAGCCTGATACGAAGTGCACAGCGAAGAAGCCGATCGCCCATTGCCACCAGGTAATCTCCATGATGAGCATCGGGATGAGGCCCATATAGACGAAATAGAGGATCTTAGAAACAATGATGTGTGCGAGTGCCTTACGGTAAGTCGTATTCTGGGATTTCAGCAAACCGTTTTTGTGGAAGCGACGCAACTGTGCGAAATCCTTGTTGCTTGCCCACGAAAAAGTCATCAGCCCGTAAAAGAACCACGCGTAGAACACTTGGAAACGGTGTACTTTTTTACGCGGCTCGTTCGGTGAGAACCGCAGCAATCCGATCGGAGCGATGTCCTCGTCCATATCGTGCACGTTCGTAAAGCTGTGGTGCAGAATGTTGTGCTGGATACGCCAGTTGACGTTATAGCCTCCGAGGATTTCCAGCGAGAAGCTCATGAATTCATTTACCCATTTGTAGCGTGAAAACGCCCCGTGATTGGCATCGTGCATAATCGATAAGCCGATTCCGGCCATACCGACACCCATGATTCCGCACCAGAAAAGCATGGCCCAGTGGTTTTCGATCACTCCGCACANNCAGGTATACGGAAAACATAACGGGAACTTTCAGCAGGATGCGCCAGTTACCAAATTTTTTAAGGTCGTTGCTCTTCAGGTAGTCATCAACATTTTTGGAAAGTTGACGGGAGAAAGCGTCGCTCTTGGTGAGTTTTATGTATTGCATGTGTTTTCAATTCCGCAGAAATAAGGAGCTGCGAGTTCGTAAAGATAGTCATTTGACCGGGTAAACTGCAATCATCTTGAGAGAAGAAGGGGTTTCATTGAGCAAAATACCACTTTTGAGGTAGGAACGGAAGACGCTCCTCCAGCTCAAAATCTAAAAGTCCTGAAATCCTGCCGCCCCTCTTACTTCCCGTTCCAGTTGGTCATTGTCAGTCCGATACCCACCGCTGCGAAGCTTTTGATGAATTCAGTCGCCGTAGCAATGCGCTCGGTAAGGCTTTCACGCTCTTCCGCACTCCACTCGCCCAATACATAATCGACCTGACGGCCTTTGTTGAAATCGCTCCCGACGCCAAAACGCAAACGGGCATATTCAGTGGTGTTCAGCGTCGCCTGGATGTCTTTCAAGCCGTTATGGCCACCATCGCTGCCTTTGCCTTTCATGCGCAGCTTTCCGAACGGCAGGGCGATATCGTCGGTGATCACCACGAGGTTTTCACGCGGGATTTTTTCCTGCTGGAGGTAATAATTCACGGCCTTTCCCGAAAGGTTCATATAAGTCGTTGGCTTGATGAGCACGAGCGTACGGCCTTTGTACNNTTTCTCAGCCACTTTTTGCAGGGAAAACGATCCTCCGAGCTCTTTGGCCAGCGCTTCCACGACCTTGAACCCGATGTTATGGCGCGTTTCTTCGTATTTGGAACCGGGATTTCCCAACCCGACAATCAGGTATTTCATGGCGCAAATTTAATTCTAAAAATCAACGCCGACCATTTCCGGGGAGTGCGTTTTTCTGGTTCACCACAAAAGGCACATCCGCCGCGACGGACGGAATTACANNCAAAAGTTAGTCCCCAGCTCAATTCTTTTTACAGAACTAGCTTTTGTGGCAAAAAACAACGGATTTTCGTTTACCGAAGACTCGGGAATCGATGGCGGTTGTCTTCTACCAGGCAGGCGAGCTTATAATTTTCTTCCGTATCGATGGCCATGTTTTCGGGGGAATCTATGCTGAATGCGAACGGTGATTTTCCCACTTTCCTGTTGCCCTGTTTCTGAAAGGTTTGCCGGTTGAAAAGATGCAAAATGCCGTCTTCCATGAACACATTCGGCGGATCTTCGCGCAGCACGTCGCGGTCGTTGTCGAACAGCTTGCGGTAATGATGCGAAACGCTGAAGAGGGAATCTTCCCTGTTTTCAGGATCAAGCGCATAACGGTCGTAATACCCGATTGCCGATTCGATGGTCTCTTGCTTCACAAACGGAAAAATAGAGCCGAGCCGAATGAAATGCTCGCCCTGGACCTGCGCGAGTATGGCCGCGGTTTCTTTATCGGAAGCAATCTCGAGGCTTGGCGGCTCGTCTTCTCTTCGTTTTTTAATCGTATTGATCAGTTGGAAACGATGCATGCGCTCATAGGAATTCCGAACGCGCTGACTATCGGTGTTGATTACAATGCGCTCGATCCGATCGATGGCTTCGAGCTTTTCGATCATGATCATGTACAGGTAGCTGCGGCCAAACGATTTGAGGTTTTGGTCGGGCAGGAAATAAGTGCCGTTTTCTTCGATGGTAATCAGTGCAGTGAGCTTCGGTTGCATAGCATAGAGATTTAACGGCTACGAGGATACGCATTTATTTTGTATCCGGACGAACTTCCTGTTCACCGTCTGCCACGAATGCGCGAATTCTTTGGGTGATTTGAATGAAAGCGAATACTGTCAGCTAGCTGACAGCTCAATGGTATATTCTGTGGTTCTGGGGTCCGGTAACACTTCGCGGTTTTAGTTCCCGTTACCGGCAACGCGATCGAAATGGGCTTTTACGATCTTCGCTTTGGCATTTCCGACCACGGCAGCCAGGTTTTCAAACGATTGCTCTTTCACGCGTTTCACGGATTTGAACTGACGAATAAGCTGCTCAACGGTCTTCTGCCCGATGCCTTCGATCGACTCGAGCTCGTTGCTCAAAGCACTCTTGCTGCGACGATTCCGGTGGTGTGTAATCCCGAAACGGTGGGCTTCGTTGCGCAGGTTCTGGATCACTTTCAGTGTTTCGGAGCGTTTGTCGAGGTACAGCGGCAAACTATCGCCGGGATAAAACAATTCTTCCAGACGCTTCGCAATACCGATAATGGCCATTTGTCCGCGCAAACCGAGTTGTTCCAGCGCTTCGAGCGCCGCACCTAGCTGTCCTTTTCCATCGTCGATGATCACCAGCTGTGGCAGCGATTGACCTTCTTCGAGCATACGGCTGTAACGACGAAAAACGGCTTCGCGCATGGTGGCGAAATCGTCCGGACCTTCGACCGTTTTCACATTGAAATGGCGGTAATCTTTTTTGCTCGGCTTCGCATCCCTGAACACCACACAGGCCGAAACCGGGTTGGTTCCCTGGATGTTGGAGTTATCGAAACATTCGATATGGACCGGCAATTCTTTCAAACGCAGATCTTTCTGCATCTGCTCGAGAATGCGGTTCGTATGTCGTTCGGGATCTTTGATCTTTTCTTGCTTGAGCTTTTCGAGTCGGTAGAATTTCGCGTTCCGAACGGATAATTCCACCAGCGCTTTTTTGTCGCCTCGCTGCGGCACGAAGAAGTTGGTCCCGTCGAGCTCCCAGTCGAGCGGCTGTTCTACAAGGATTTCAGTTGCGTCGCTGCCAAAACGTGTGCGGAACTCCGGCAGCATTTGCGTGAGGATTTCTTCCGGCGATTCGTCGAGGCGGCGCTTGACTTCCTGCGTGATGCCGTGAACGATCGCGCCGCTGTTGACCACGAGGTAATTCACAAAGAACGTATCGTTGTCTTCGACCAGCGTGAGCACATCGACCTTTTTGATCGTCGGCGAAACCACGGTCGACTTGGCTCTGTAGCGTTCCAGCACGTCCATGCGCGTTTTCACGATCTGTGCTTCCTCGAAACGGTATTCGGCGGCGTATTGCTGCATGAGCTTTTTGAGCTGTTGAACAACGCCTGCGAGATTGCCTTTCAGAATGCCTTCGACCTGCTCGATCATGGCGTTGTATTCCGGTTCGGAGAGCTTCGCTTCACACGGACCTTTACACTTTCCGATGTGGTATTCGAGACAGACTTTATAGCCTTGCTTTTCGATTTTCGCCGGGGAAAGATCCAGCGCACAGGTACGCAGCGGAAACAGCTCGCGGATCAGATCGAGCAGGATGTGCATGCTCCGAACGCTGGCATACGGTCCGTAATAACGCGAGCCGTCGCGGATCATCTGTCGCGTGGGAAACACTCTTGGAAACGGTTCGTTCTTCACACAGATCCACGGATAAGTTTTATCGTCCTTGAGCTGGATGTTGTACTTCGGCTGGTGTTCCTTGATCAGGTTGTTTTCCAGCAGCAGCGCATCGGATTCGTGGTCCACCACAATGTAATGGATATCAGCGATCTTTCTGACGAGCAAGTACGTTTTCGCCTGTCCGTGATTGGCTTTGAAGTAGGAAGTAACGCGTTTCTTGAGGTTTTTGGCCTTCCCGACGTAAATGATCGTGCCGTCTTTATCAAAGTATTGATACACACCCGGTTTATCCGGCAGTGTTTTTAACTTTAATTGGATATCAATTTTTCCGCTTTGCACATACAAATGTAGTGAAACCCTATTTTTGCAGAAAAGTCACTATGAAAAGATTCACCATCGTTACCTTCAGTGCTGTCCTGTTTGGCCTCCTGCTTTCCATGTGCGGAACATCCAAGAATGGCGGCGGACTCAACCTGTTTACCATTGACCAGGATCGCCAGCTAGGCGCGCAGGTAGCTGCCGAAATCGATGGGAATCCGAGAGAATATCCTGTACTCGATTCTGCGAGCAACCGGGAAATCTATGCTTATGTGTACAAGATCCGTAACTCGATCCTGAATTCCGGGAACGTTACGCACAAAGACGATTTCAGCTGGCGTGTGCGCATCATCAAGAACGATACCGTTCTGAACGCGTTCTGTACGCCGGGCGGTTATATTTACGTTTATACCGGTCTGATGAAATTCCTCGACAACGAAGCACAGCTGGCCGGCGTACTCGGTCACGAGATCGGTCACGCAGACCTTCGCCACTCCACCCGTCAGATGACGAAAATCTATGGCGTTCAGGTATTGCTGCAGATCATCGCCGGCGATCGCCAGATGGTGAAAGAAGTCGCTACGGCTGTTGTCGGACTGAAATTCTCCCGCCAGCACGAAACGGAAGCCGACGAAAGCTCTGTTCGTTACCTCTGCCCTACGCCTTACCAGGCAGACGGCGGTGCAGGTTTCTTCGAGAAGCTCGAAAGCCAGGGTGGTGCACGGGCTCCGGAATTTTTGAGCACACACCCGAATCCTGCAGGCCGTATCGAGCATTTCCATAATGCACGCATCGAGCAGGGTTGCCAGGGAACCAACGATTACGCGACGGAATACAAGCGCATGATCGCCAAATTGCCTTAATCTATTGTATGCAGCTATTCCTGGAAGACGGATCTTATATACTCACCAACGAAGGGATCGATTGTTCGATACCGTTGGAAGGAACTTCGGCCAATCCACGTGCGTGGTATGTCGACGCACCTGAGATCGAGCCTGTTCGCACAGCCGAATGGACCGGAGCGGTAGCCGAAGGCGGCAGCGTGAATTTCCGCAATATCCGTTTCAATCCGCACGGACNNCCTCGGACACATCACGGAAACCGTTCATTCGGTAAACGGCGTTATCCGCGAGCAATTCATGAAAGCACTGGTTGTGAGTGTCGAGCCGGAAACACGTACGTCGGAAGATGGCGCTGCCGATCACGTGATTACTGCCGAACAGCTGGAACCGCTTCTGGCCGGAAGAACAGCAGATGCATTGCTGATCCGCACGTTGCCGAACAACGAGGAGAAAAAGCATCTGAATTATTCTTCCACCAACCCGGCGTATTTCGAGCCGGAGATCGTTCAGCTATTGGACGCACTTGGCGTGAAACACCTGCTGGTAGATCTTCCTTCCGTTGACCGCGAAATAGACGGCGGCGTGCTGGCTTTCCATCATGCATTCTGGAATGTGCCGGAACAACCGCGTTTCGACCGCACGATCACGGAATTCATTTTCGTTCCGGATAAAGCCGAGGACGGATTTTACCTGCTGAACCTGGAAACGGCCCCGTTCGTAAATGACGCTACTCCCAGTCGGCCAGTGATCTATCCACTGCACCGAAATGAGGAAGATCATTAATAGATTTACAATTCAGGCATGCTATTTGACATCAAATACTACATTTGCAAAAAACACACTATGAAAGGTATCTTTTTTTTCGCCCTGCTTTTACTCGTAGCGAGCTGCGGAACGAAAGTTCCGTTTACCGATCAGTTGAAGGAAGAATTTGACCTCACACCTGAAAACCTGATGAAAGTGCAGTTCTACACCTCATCAGTGATCATCATGGAAAAGAGCCAGTCTTCCGGTAACCAGACAACCGGTGACGACGGAACGCTTGTATCC
>DJFN01000020.1 GCA_002432085.1 Flavobacteriales bacterium UBA5871 | reverse complement strand
CATCTCCAGTCAGGAACGGTGATCAACACCGATGCTCCCACCGACAACCACGGCAAAGGAGAGAAATTTTCACCAACCGACCTCGTGGCCACGGCTTATGCTTCCTGCATGATGTCGATTCTTGGAATCTGGGCGAACGAGAACGGCCATTCCTATACAAACGGCAAGGCCAGCGTTACGAAAGTGATGGCTTCGGCGCCCCGTCGTATTTCGCAGATCATTATCGACATGGATATCCGCGGCAACGGCTGGGATGCAGAAACGGCCGAAAAAGCCATTCGCGTCATGAAAGCCTGCCCGGTTGCTAAATCCGTTCACCCGGATATTGAAATCACTCTTACTATTCAGCACGATGGACAATAACAGAGACGACCGCCCTTTCAAGCGCGATAACCGCGAACGTTCACGTGAAGGATTCCGTCGTGAAAAACCCGAGCCGAAAGATATTATTTATGGCATCCGCGCCGTGATCGAGGCGATCAGGACAGATGTCGAGCTGAACCGCATTCTCATTCAGAAAGGCATGGACAAGGATTTGTTCACCGAGCTGAAGGAAGCGTTGAAAGGAAAAGAATTTCAGCTGCAGTTCGTTCCGATCGAAAAGCTGAACAGCATTACAACGAACAATCACCAGGGGGTGATCGCTTATATTTCACCGGTTGCTTATCAGGAAATCGAACAATTGGTCGAAGGATGGCTGGCGGAAGGAAAAGAACCTTGCATCCTGGTGCTCGATCGTATTACCGACGTCCGCAATTTCGGTGGAATTGCCCGTACGGCTNNTGCTCGTGCTCGACCGCATCACGGACGTGCGCAACTTCGGTGGAATTGCCCGTACGGCTGCCTGCATGGGCGTCGATGCAATCCTGATCCCGAACCAGGGAAGCGCCACCGTTACCGCTGATGCGATCAAAACTTCGGCCGGAGCTTTGCTGCACATTCCCGTTTGTAAAACGACTTTGCTCAAAGACAGCTTGTTCTACCTCCAGCAAAGCGGTTTCCAGTTGGTAGCTTGTACGGAGAAATCACGTCAGAAAATCGACGACTATCAGTTCTTCGGTCCAACGGCTATCATCATGGGCTCCGAAGAAAACGGGATCACTTCCGATCTTATCAAGATGTCGGACGCTAAAGTGGCTATTCCGATGTTGGGTGAAATTTCCTCTCTGAATGTGGGCGTGGCAACGGGAATGATCCTTTACGAACGTTTGCGTCAGCTGAAAGCGGAATATTCTTTGGTTTTAGTTGAACACTAAACGATTCAATCAAAAATCGTATTCAATCATTTCCGCAGAAGCGAGGAGAACTAATTTCACAACGGAATCATACTGATCGTTTCCGGCAGCTCCGACAAACTACGGATGCGTTTTACCGTGCGCTCCTTTTTGTATTTGTGTTCCGGATCGAAATGAATGGCATGCCAGCCGGCGTTCAGCGAACCGTGAATGTCCGCCCGAAAATCATCGCCTATCATCACCGCATTTTCCGGTCGGCAATCGGTTCTTCGCAGCGCTTCGCCAAAGATCTTTTTGTCGGGTTTACTGAAACCAACGTCCTCCGAGCACAGAATTTCCTTAAAGTAAGACGCAATTCCGCTATTCGCCAGCTTGATGTGCTGCACTTCCGGGAAACCGTTGGTGATGATGTGCATCGTGTAGCCGTTGTCTTTCAGCTCCTGCAGGACTTCTTTCGCATGCGGGAACAACAGCGTCTGTCGCGGAGAAAGCTCGATATAGCCATCACTGAGTTGTTGAGTGATAGTTGCGTCGTCGATTCCGTGATGGGCCAATGTTCGGCTGAAACGACTATCGCGCAATTCGGCTTTGGTCACTTTTCCTTTTCCGTAAGCCAGCCACAATTCGGCATTGATACGGATATACGTATGATGAAAATGATTGAAATGCTCGATGCGTTCGCCAAGATTCAGCGTTCCGTACAATTCCTGCAGTGCTTTTTTGGAATTGGTTTCGAAATCCCACAAAGTGCGATCGAGATCGAAAAACAGCTGACGTTGCTTCATGTTAAAAAAGGTAGGCTGCTCCGTAATGCAGACCGGTTGTAATGGCGCCGTTTACAATCATTCCGAGAACGATCAGCGGGAATGTGCGCTTGTCCTTGCCGTAGAATTTGGCGGTAATAATAGAGCCGATCGGAACTGACAGAAATAACGGAACATACATCGATGTGCCCACAATACCCAGTCGGTGCTTGACACGAACGATGAGCTTGTTGGTACGGGTAAATTTCTTTTTTTCGACCCATGGAATTCCTTTGGCAACGCATTGCTGGTAGCGCTCGTGACGCTTTTTACGTGCCCGGATAAGGAAAAACTCGCTGGAATAATAGAAAACGGCCGCACTGACAATTGCCCCGGAAACGCAAGATAGATAGGTTTCCATAAAAGTCAGGTCGGCTAAAGTACCTCCGAACGGTGTGACCAGAAATTTGATCGTTGAAAGGAGGAAGAAAACGCCGTATGTTTCCCAATTCATAATCTGCGCATTAACATTTTACTCCATAAGCCAGATCGCCGGCATCGCCGAGTCCGGGAACGATATAGGATTGTGCCGTGAGCTCTCGGTCGATTGCGCCTACCCAGATCGAAACCGTATCCGGCAGGTGTCGCTGAACGAATTCGATCGCTTCAGGAGCAGCGATTGCCGAAACGATGTGCACTTTGGAAGGTCGGCCATGTTTCAGCAAAGCTTTGTAAACCATTACCATCGAGCTACCAGTTGCCAGCATCGGGTCGGAAATGATGAGCGTTTTGTTGTCGAGCGTCGGTGCCGCCATGTATTCGACATAAATATCGAAATCTTCCGCCGTCGTGTGCTTGCGGTAAGCGGAAACGAAAGCGCTTTCGGCCCTGTCGTAAATATTGAGCAATCCCTGGTGCATCGGCAATCCGGCGCGGAGAATGGTCGCCAGAACAGGTTGCTGTTTCAGCATCGGCACGCTGGCTTCTCCGAGCGGCGTGGTGACATCCACGATTTCGTATTCCAGTTGCTTGGACAGCTCGTAGCCAATGACTTCCGCCACGCGTTCGAGATTGCGGCGGAATCGCATCGGATCCTGCTGGATAGTACAATCGCGCAGCTCGCCGAGAAAGGTCGAGCAGATGGACGTGGTGCGGCTCAAATTGTGGATCATTGGACAGGGTTTTTCTGCTCCTAAAGGTAGAGAAATTATTCGTTGATTGACGGACTAAAACTCGACAAATTCTACATTTTGTCCTTCGCGACGGCGCATTTTTTGAACGCCAATCCCGAACTTAGGTTAATTTTGCAGTATGGCAAATCAGGCACGGTTGGATACCCGTATTTTTTCCCGGTTACTGGGATTTGCAAAGCCTTATCGCGGTCTGCTCGCACTGGCCATTGTCTGTACGCTGTTACTGGCTTTTCTTTCGCCGGCACGACCAATGCTGATCGGTCACATCGTGAACAAATACGTGATCGAGAACCGAAACATGGACCTGTTCCTGTTCTGGACGCTGGTCATTCTCGGAATGCTCGTCATGGAAGCCATTCTGCAGTTCGCTTCCACGTGGTTCTGTAACCTGCTGGCCCAATCGGTGATCCGCGACATCCGCATGAAAGTCTTCGAGCACATCACGCGTTTCCGGATGCATTATTTCGATAAAACTCCGGTAGGAAGCCTCGTAACACGCGTTGTTTCCGACATCGAAGCCATTTCCGAAGTTTTTTCCTCCGGACTGATCGACATCATCGGCGATCTCATCATGCTGATCGTGATCATTGTGCTGATGTTTGTGACCAACTGGCAATTGACGCTGTTAACGCTCATTCCGGTTCCGATCCTGATCTTCGCAACCCGCATTTTTGCACGCGCCATGCGGAATTCCTTCAACCAGGAGCGCATCCAGGTGAACCGGCTGAACACCTTCGTTCAGGAACACCTGACGGGAATGAACATCGTGCAGCTGTTTGGCCGTGAATCGGCTGAAAAATCCGCTTTTATTTCGATCAACAAAGACCACCGAAAGGCACACATCGACGCAGTCTGGGCGTTCTCCATTTTCTTCCCGGTTGTCGAATTGCTCAGCTCGCTTTCCATCGCTTTTCTGATTGTCTGGGGCGCTTTGCAGTTCACCGATAACGCGAAACCGAACGAGGAAATGTTCGGTGAGATCGTCAGCTTTATCATGTGGATCAGCATGATGTACCGTCCGATCCGTCAGCTGGCGGATAAATTCAACATCCTGCAGCGCGGAATCGTTCGTGCCGAGCGCGTTTTCGAAGTGATCGATACCGAAGCCCATGTACAAGCCGAAGGAACGGCTGTGAATTGCGATTTTCAGCAGCCGCTGTCGTTCCGGAATGTGTCGTTCGCTTATGTCGACGAGCAATGGGTTTTGAAGAATATCAATCTCGAGATCGAGCCGGGGAAAACGGTGGCGTTCGTTGGCGCGACAGGCGCCGGAAAAACCTCCATTATCAATCTGCTCGGACGATTCTACGAATACCAGGAAGGCAATATTTTCATAGGCGAGCACGAATTGCGTACGATCCGTATGGACGAGCTTCGCAAGAACATCGCCGTGGTTTTGCAGGATGTTTTCCTGTTTTCCGATAGCGTTCACAACAACATAACACTGGGCAATCCCGAAATTTCCCGGGAGGAAGTGATCGCAGCCGCGAAAGCCGTTGGTGCGGACGATTTTATCCAGCGATTGCCGGGCGGCTATGATTACCAGGTAGGTGAGCGCGGCGGCGTTTTGTCTGTCGGACAGCGACAACTACTGGCGTTTATCNNGTTTATCCGTGCGTATGTTTACAATCCGCACATTCTGATCCTTGACGAAGCGACTTCAAGTGTCGACAACGAATCCGAGGAAATGATCCAGCGCGCTACCGAAGAGCTCACGAAAGGACGTACATCGATTGTGATCGCGCATCGTTTGTCGACCATTCAGCAGGCCGATCTGATCATCGTGCTCGACAAAGGCGAAATCAAGGAAACCGGCACACACGAAGAGCTGCTGCGCCAGGAGGGTTATTACCGCCGACTTTACAATATGCAATTTTCAGGAACATGAAAACCTTAACAGGACTCAAGATCGGGGGCGTTCCCGAGCATTTTAACCTGCCGTGGCGACTGGCCATCGAAGAAGGTCGATTCAAAAAGACCGGTCTTGACCTGCATTGGAGCGATATGAGCGGTGGAACGGGGCAAATGATCCGCGGTCTGGAAACCGGCTCGCTCGATGTGGCTGTATTGCTGACCGAAGGAATCACCAAAGCCATTCTCCAGGGACTCGACGCCAAAATCCTGGGCGTTTACGTGGTTTCACCGTTGCATTGGGGCATTCACGTTCCGTTCAAATCGGATATTCAGTCCGAAAATGACGTCGAAAACCAGACTTTTGCGATTTCCCGAGAAGGATCGGGATCTCATTTGATGGCCTACGTAATGGCCGATCAGCTGGGCTGGTCGCTCGATTCCTTGAAATTCAACGTGATCGGAGATATTTACGGCGGATTATGGGCGTTGGAGCACAACGAAGCGCAGGCTTTTCTCTGGGAAAAATACACGACGTTCCCATTTGTGGAACAGCAGAAATGCCGCTACGTGGGCGAAGTCGTAACGCCGTGGCCATGCTTCGTGATTGCTGCTCGTACCGAAATTGCCGAGCAGCACTACGATCTGCTTACTTCGATGGTCAATGTGGTGAGTCAGAAAGCTGCCGATCTGAAGAAAAGCCGCTACACTGCCGAAGTGATCAGCTGGCGTTACAACCTGCGCCTCGACCAGGTAAAAGCATGGCTTTCCGAAACAGAATGGAACTACAACGCGATCGAATACCCGCTGGCGTTCGAAAAAGTGACATATTACCTTACAAAACTCGGATTGCTTTCAGAAACGGAAGCGAAAGACTGGCGACAAAAACTCTTTATCTAATTGACAATGGACAGGTGACAATTGACAATTAACGCGTTGTCCATTGTCCATTGTAAAATTGTCAATTGCTAGCCGCGTCTTTGACGCGCAAGCTTCTTTTGTCGGCGCTCATTGCGTTTCACGCTTTTCCTTGTGGCTTTGCTTTGGCGCTTCCAGTGTTCCTTTTTAGCGCGCTTCATTTCTTTTTCGGCTGCTTTGACCTCTTTTTTCCGCTTTTTGGCCAATTGCTTTTCGGCTTCTTCGACGGAAGCAGGAGCATTTCCCGGTCCGGCACTGCGGCAGGCAGTAGAATTTAACGCCAGGCACAATAGGAACAGCTGAAAAAACGTTGTTATCTTCATAGCGTAAAAAGCTCGCATCGATGCGTTTGGTGAAAATACTATTTATTCTCCTTTTGCCGTTTTGTTTTTCCTGCAAGAAGAAGAACAAGAATCATCCCATTCCCAGCATTCCGATCGATATCACAATCGACCTGACATTGCCGTCCTACACGGCTTTGAATGGCGTCGGAGGCTGGTGTTATGTGAACGGCGGAATCAAAGGAATTATTGTTTACCGGATGTCGCCCGATGTCTTCGTGGCCTGGGAACGCCAGTCGCCTGAAGATCCGGAAAACACCTGTGCAACAGCCCTTACGCCTGACGAAGAGAATTTCCTCGAGCTCGTAGACGCTTGTTCAGGCGCTCGTTTCTCTCTTTACGACGGTTCACCGGTTTCAGGCTCCGAATGGGGGCTGCGCCAGTACCAGACGCTATGGGATGGCAGCAACCTCCTTCGGATTTATAATTAAGCCTTGAAATCCGTTCCCGAAATTCCTGCGTGACAGGAATTCAAGAATAAAACTTCCACTTGTAATATTACATTATTACACAACGCTCTATCTGGTTGGTAACGGTTGTTCGATGATCCGTCTGATCAACGTGTTTTTCGGAAATAGCTTTTCAAGCCTGATTTCAAAAGTTTATTTTCAAACTTCCAACTTCCAACTTCCAACTTCCAACTTCCAACTTCCAACTTTCAATTCACTAACTACACACTATTGTTTGATAATCTTTTGTCGTCCAATGAGCTGATTTCCATTTATTAACGATGCGAAATAAACGCCCGGCGCGACTTTCAGCTGAATCACTTCGCCGGATGCGACCTCCCGCTCTTCCTTGATGCGTTTTCCGTTTATATCGGTGATCACCAGCGTTGCGTTTGAAGCGGTATGATGGATCGTTAATTCATTGGAAAAAGCGGTCGGATAAACACGGAATTCGTGTTGCGAAAGGTCGTTCAATCCTGTGAAATCGACCGGTGTGATGCGGATAATAGGATGCGTACCGGGTACTCCGGAATTGGTCGCGATATAAATTTCATTGTCCGGCCCAATAGCGATATCACGCAAGCGTCCAAACTGATTTTCAAAGTACACGTCTTCATCGATCACGTCTGTTTCTTCCGCATTGAGCTGCATAGCAACGAGCTTTCTGCCGGCGAGCGTGGTCATGAGCAAGCGGTTGTTCCACTCGGGAAAAGACGGATTTTGATAATACACCAGATCTGAGGTGGCGATCGTCGGCGTCCAGGCGTGAATCGGCGGTGTGTACAAACCGGTAGCGCAAGGATCGTCTTCGAAGCTTTGATCGCAAAAACCGTGAATGAGCGGCCAACCGTAATTATTATCGGCTTCGAGAATCGAAATCTCGTCATCGGTGGAAGGACCGTGCTCGGAAATGAGCAGCTTACCACTCGGCAATCGCACGATTCCCTGTGAATTGCGATGTCCCATCGAATAGACATACGAAGTCGGATCGGGATTATCGGCCGGGATCGAACCGTCGGTATTCAGTCGCAGGTATTTCCCCGAAAGCGATTCAGGATCCTGTGCCTGATCATTGATGTATTGTTCTCCGGTCGACATCAGCAAGGTTCCGTCGGGAAGGAACAGCAGGCGCGATCCGTTGTGCGCATCCCAGGCGAGGATATCCGTCAGCAAATCGACCTCATTGACCAGCGCAGTTCCGTTCCAGGTGTATTTCACCAGTTTTTCATGAAAGTAACTGTCCTCTACCGGACCGTAAGTATAAACGAGAAATACCTCCGGAGTCTGTGGAAAATCAGGATGAAGCGCCATTCCGAGCAAACCTGCTTCACCGCTCGCGTGAACTTCTGAAGTCAGATTCAGAATGATGTCTTTTTCTCCTGTAGCAAGCTCGATCCTGCTCACATAGCCCGGACGTTCCGTTACCCACAGGTAGTCTCCTTCGAGCTGTATTTCCCACGGAACGGTCATTTCGTCATTCAGCGTATCGATCACTACTTCGGTGGAGCCGATCATTTGCGTCGTCTGGGCTTCACTTTCACCACAGGAAGCGAAGAACAAAATACCGGAAAAGAGAAGGTAATGTGCTTTCATAAGCGTTCGTTTGCGGCTCAAGTTACATCATCGTAGAACGATTTGAAAGACAAGGACGTTAAGACTTCTTAAACTTCGAAAAAGTCGAGCTTCAGCAGGAAACTTAGCGAATTTGCAAATTCGAAATATTGCGAATTCGCGAATTGATTGTTATTCGAGTTGACTATTTAGGAGGATGCTGCTCGTAAACGTGCGTCTTCCAGATCTCGATATACGTATTCGAATTCCGTGGGTTGATACTGTTCAGCGTCTTGTCGACAAAGCTCGGCCAGCAAATGCCTTCTTTGGTCATGTACGGATATTTCACCTTCACTTCCGCGATGCGCTTGCCGAGGTCTTCCTGTCCGAAAAAGAATACATAATCGAACGGAACGATGGTGTCGTAGCTGCTCATCGGGATCGTATCTTCCCTGCGCTCGACAACGCCGAATTCCCACTTGCCAGCATAGAACATCGGCAGCATTTCCGGACTGGATTCACCCGTTGCCTCGATGAGAATGTGTTCGTTGCCGCGTACTTTTCCGTAAAGCGCATACATGACATTTACCCGCGATTTTTTCGAAGGCATGGTCGAGAACAATGCGATCATCGGGATGTTCAGTACCCAGAAAGCGATCCAGGAAACTTTCCAGGCTTTTCGCCAGAACGTGCGATGTGTGAGGTAGCTGTAGCCAACAACCGCCAGGATGATAACGAGTGGCAGAATAGTCAGGATGAAACGTTCTTGTCGGTTCGGGAAAAATGAGTGGAAGAGGATAAACAGGAACGTCGCCAGGAAGAGCATCCATTGTTTTTTCGCTGAAGCAAAATAGCCGATCAGCGCCAGGATGCCCAGTGGGAAGAGCAGCAGGCCGAATAACACGTAGAAGTACATGAAGTAATTCGAGCTGTTCAGGTAGCCCGTTCCTTCGTTCATATTGTAGATCACGTACTGCTGGAATTCCGCAAACGGATAGCCCCAGATGCAGAAATCGACAATTCCCTGTGTGATGACAAAAGTTGCAAGTGCGCCTGCTGTAAGCAAGAGAAGGCGTTGCCATTCCCACTTGAAGAAATAGTAAATCCCCATGCCGATCGCGAAAATGCCGATCTGATAGCGGAACGAAATAGCCATTCCGATGAGCATGCCCGACCAGAACAGCAGCGATTTTTTGCCGTTTTTGATTGCCAGCCAGACGCCGCAAACGAGGAACGGAATACTTATCACTTCAACCAGGTTGCGCACCGAAAGCCATGGGAAAGCCCACAGACAGGCAAGGAGCCAGCCGGCTGTAACGGCCGTTTTCCGATTGGAGATTTTCTCCGTGATCTTGAACCCGTATTTCACGACCAGCAACGAAACGAGTGCGTGAATCAGGCGGTTGATGAACATAAGCACTTTCGGATCGTGAATACCGATGAGCTTCATGAGCTTGAAAAACAGGAAATTCAGTCCGACATACGTAAAGCTGTGTCCTTCCGGAATCCCGGTATTATCGGGCGACCAAGGCAGCCAGTGGTTGTAATCGTAACCGTCGGCCCAGGAACCTGCCGCTTCAACTACCAGGAAATGATCGTCGTGCATACCGTAGCCCTCGGAAAAGATCACCGCGATGAGGCGCACGATCAACCCGAAGAACAAGATGGTTTTCAGGGAAGTGAAGTCGATTCGTTTCAGTTGTTCAAACATCGTCTCAAAGCTAATGATTATCCTCGAACGCAGATCGCTTCAGTTCCGGAGATGGAATAAAAAAAGCTCCCCGAAAAACGGAGAGCTTCGTAGCTGAAAAGCAATTATTCTTAGTAACGGTAGTGCTCCGCTTTGAACGGACCTTCTACTTTCACACCGATGTAATCTGCCTGATCCTGTGAAAGCGTTTCGAGCTCCACACCGATTTTCGCCAGGTGCAGACGCGCTACTTTCTCATCGAGGTGCTTAGGCAGCATGTATACGTCGTTGTCGTAGTTTGCCGAGTTCTGCCACAATTCGAGCTGAGCCAGTGTCTGGTTCGTGAACGAGTTGGACATTACGAATGACGGGTGACCGGTTGCACAACCGAGGTTCACCAGACGGCCTTCAGCGAGGATGATCACGTCGTGACCGTTCACGTTGTAGATATCAACCTGTGGCTTCACTTCGATCTTTGTATGACCGTGTGTTTTATTCAACCAACCCATGTCGATCTCGTTATCGAAGTGACCGATGTTACAAACGATCGCTTTGTCTTTCATTTTCTCGAAGTGACGACCAACTACGATGTCTTTGTTTCCTGTAGTTGTTACGATGATATCGCCGAGGTGAACAACTGAATCCAGTTTCTTCACTTCGAAACCGTCCATAGCAGCCTGAAGCGCACAGATCGGATCGATTTCAGTAACGATCACGCGAGCACCGGCTCCGCGCAGGGAAGCAGCAGAACCTTTACCAACGTCGCCGTATCCGCAAACAACGGCTACTTTACCAGCCATCATTACGTCGGTTGCGCGACGGATAGAATCCACGAGTGATTCTTTACAGCCGTATTTGTTGTCGAATTTGGATTTCGTAACGGAGTCGTTTACGTTGATAGCCGGCATTACGAGCGTTCCGTTTTTCTTGCGCTCATACAGACGGTGTACACCTGTAGTCGTTTCTTCGGAAAGTCCTTTGATTCCGGCCGTCAGCTCAGGGAAACGGTCGAATACCATGTTTGTAAGGTCACCGCCGTCGTCGAGGATCATGTTCAATGGCTCGCCGCCTTCGAACGCGAACAATGTTTGCTCAATACACCAGTCAAATTCCNNCTTCGTTCATACCTTTCCACGCATAAACCGGAATTCCGGCAGCAGCGATAGCCGCAGCGGCGTGGTCCTGCGTAGAGAAGATGTTGCAGGAAGACCAGGAAACCTGTGCACCCAGATCAACGAGTGTTTCGATCAGAACAGCTGTCTGGATAGTCATGTGGAGGCAGCCCGCGATACGTGCACCAGCCAACGGCTTGGAAGCTCCGTACTCAGCGCGCAGGGACATCAGTCCGGGCATTTCGGCTTCCGCCAGCGTGATTTCTTTACGACCCCAGTCAGCAAGGCTGATGTCTTTTACTTTGTAAGCCAGTTTTTCTGTTGTATTGCTCATAAACAATGATTTCTAATGTTGTAAACCCGCTCGATTCTCCTGAACGGGGATGCAAAGATACGGCATAGGTTTAAGAATTGAAAATGATTTTTCTCCGGTCAGACAGTCTCCAGTCAAACAGTCTTAAGTCTTTTAATTAATAGAGATACCAGAAGAAAAGAAGGCAACTTCTCAAAAACGACCGAAGACCGGCCGACTGAAGACTGAACGACTAAAGCTCTTCGTAATCGTCGAAGCGCTCGTTGTCGCGGTTATTCCGTCCATTGTTGCTCCGGTTCTTCTGGAACGCCTGCCCGGAAAGGATCAACGTAAAAGCGCCGGCCATACGGAACAGCATCGCGATCGTAAAGAAGAAGCCGATCACTTTGAAGATAAAGCCGAAGATCGGCGTTTTCTCAATGTCGGTGATGGTAGTGTAAAACCATTCGGAAAGCGGGTTGTAGGCCAGCTCGGGCTGAATTACCAGCAGGACGAACAATCCCATGCTCAGCACGATCACACCCAGCTCGAGGTTCATTTTCGGTGCCGGCTGTTGCTGACGTCCCATCGCGCGACCCTGGATCTGAACGATCATAAACCGGTTTCGCTGATTTTGCATTTTCCCGATGAAATACATCAAAAGAATAAACCCCGAAAGGAGAATGTCGACCTGAACGGTTTCGGTTCGGGCCGTACAGAACAGGATGGTAATATCGGCGATCAGGAAATACTGGATCAGTTTCAGCGCCAAAGCGATCGGATAGGGAAGTGGCATGCCGCCCCGCAGCACGGTCAGAGCGAACTGGATCAATCCCCATATAAAGCTGAAGATGGCCAGCACAACTCCCAGACGAAAAATCAAACTGATAAATTCCACGCCGTAAAAGTAGCAAGATTCAGTTTAACAGTTGCGGGTTGTGAGTTGGTGAGCTGGGGTTTTTTCCATATTTCGGCTTTATGAGTGCAGGATGTCAGGACGTTAAGATTTCAGGACGTCAGGATTTTAAGACTAACCGAAGACTGGAGACCGACTGACTGAAGACAGGGTCGAGACAAATCCAAAATCGCGATTGAATACCAATCTGTTATAAGGGACACTGAGGGGACAATGGTCAGTTGCAGAGTTTTCGTTGACCAGTTTATAGTTGACGAGTGTGAGTTACTAGTTGATTCCAGATCTTCCCTAAACTTCCAAAGATACGAAGCGTTAGCCGCTCCTGACTGCTTTGTATCAACTTCCAACTCCTAACTCTAAAGCTCGCTAACTCTCAGTGTGAGTTTGGGTGTGAGTGTGGAATAACAGTGTCTTCAGTCACCTGGTCAACCGATAACTTCGAACTTCCAACTCAAAAACTCTCCAACTCATCAACCCGCAACCCAAAACCACCCATCCATTCAACCAACCACTTACACCTTCGAACACCAACTATGCAACTTCTCAATTATATTTGACCCAAAATGAGATTCATGAGAAAAATTTTGCTCGTCCTGACCCTGTTCTTCGGATTGATTGCACGTGCCGAAGAAGGCATGCTGATCCCGTCACTGATCGAAGCGTTTGAGTCCGACATGAAAGCCATGGGCATGCGCCTCTCGGCAGCGGATATTTACAGCGTTAACAAATCCTCGATCAAGGATGCGATCATGCATTTCGGCGGCGGTTGTACGGCCGAGCTTGTTTCATCTGAAGGATTGCTTCTGACCAATCACCACTGTGGTTTCAGCCAGGTGCAGTCGCATTCTTCGGTAGAAAAAGATTACCTCAAATACGGTTTTTGGGCGAAAAATCACGGTGAAGAATTGCCGAATCCGGGTCTGACGGCTACGCGGATCGTTCGCATCGAAGACGTAACGGCAGCGATTCTTTCCGGGACCAGTGGCCTCACCGATCCGGCTGCCATTCAGCAGATCGTGAATGCAAACGGTAAAGTGCTGCTGGAAGACGCCAAACGCGGAACGCATTACCAGGCCGATATTCAGGCTTTCGATTACGGAAACAGCTACTACCTGATGGTGAAGGAAGTGTTTCTCGATGTGCGCCTGGTGGGAACTCCGCCGAACTCCATCGGGAAATTCGGTGGCGATACCGACAACTGGGTGTGGCCGCGTCATACGGGCGATTTTTCCGTATTCCGCGTCTATGCCGGAGCCGATAACAAGCCGGCTGCTTACAACACGTCGAATGTTCCTTACAAGCCGCTTCACCACCTGCCGATCGCGTTCAAATCACGTCAGGAAGGCGAATTCACGATGGTTTACGGATTCCCGGGACAGACCGAGCAACACCTTTCTTCCGGAAACCTGAAATACCTGATCGATCAGCAGCGCCCGATGGAAATCGATATGCGCACGAAATCGCTGGCGGTGATCGACGAGGCAATGAAAGCTTCTGATAAAACGCGTATCCAGTATGCGGCAAAACAAGCACGTATCGCTAATGCCTGGAAGAAAAACATCGGTCAGATCGGCGGCTTGCGCGAGCTCGATGCCGTTGGTGTGAAGGAAGCGTTCGAAGCGGAATACCGTTCGCGTGCAAATTCGAAAGAAGAATGGAAAAAATACGCGACGATCGTCGACCAGATGAACGACCTCGTGAAAACGAAAAGCACTTACGAATACCATTACACGCTTATCATCGAGTATTTGTACATGGGGCCGGAATACCTGAAGCTGGCGCGCGGAATCGAAGATCTCGAGCGCAACTATTCGAAATACAAGGAGGCAGGCGAGCTCGAATCGCGCATCGCGACGCTGAAAAAAGGTGCGGAAGGCTTTTTCAAAGATTACGATCCGAAAGTCGATAAAGCCATTTTCGATGCGCTCACACCGGCGTTCAAAAACTACCTCGATCCGAAATTCTCGATCGCAGAATTATCCAACGAAGAGCTTTCGAAGAACATTTATTCGAAATCCATTCTCGTGAGCAAAGAGCGTTACCTCGCTTTCCTCGACAAGCTGACGGACAAGACGCTGAAGAAACTGTCGAAAGATCCGGGTTATACCTACTTCAAGCAATGCTGGACGCTGTATCAGACGGATATTCTTCCGGGTGCGATCGCGTTTTCCAAAGACATGGATTCCCTGCTGAAAATCTACGTGGAAGGGAAAAAAGTCATGTTCCCGGATGTGAAACAATGGCCGGATGCGAATTCGACACTGCGTATCACCTACGGAAAGCTGGAAGGCTCGGCTCCAACCGACGGAATGGCTTACACTTCACACACGACCTTGAAAGGAATCATTGCCAAGAACCAGACCGGCAATCCTGATTTCGAGCTCTTGCCGCGCATGCAGGAATTGTACGACAGCAAAGACTACGGCGATTACGCTCAGGACGGCGAATTGTGGGTGTGCTTCACCGGTTCCAACCACACGACGGGCGGTAATTCTGGCTCACCGGTACTCAACGCCGACGGTCATTTGATGGGACTGAACTTCGACCGCAGCTGGGAAAGCACCATGAGCGATTTCCTCTTCGATCCGGCGCGCTGTCGCAACATCGTGGTGGATATCCGCTATGTGCTGTGGGTGATGGACAAATACGCCGGTGCAAAACACTTGGTGGACGAGATGACGCTCGTGCGTTAAGGAACAATTCGGGATATTACTTTCTGAAAAACGCTTTTGTGTAATCCCGTCCGCTACGACGGACGGGATGCTTCGAACCACACCAGGCACGTCACTTGCCTTTTGTGTCTACCTCATTGTTAAGCTCGTCAACTACGAGCTACAATTTCGTCTTCACCCGCCTTGGCGGGCTCTTGTGGTGAAAATATCCCGGAAGGATTTTAGAATCTAAATCAATATAGGATTCCTGTCGATCACCTTAGCACACAAGGTTGAATTCAGGAACGTTTGTATGAACTTTTCGGATTATCTTCGGGACAGATATACCGACTCATGAACAAACTCTCCTTTTCTCTCCTTTTGTTCGTGTTGTGTGCTTTTGCTGTCTCGGCGCAGACTTCATCCCTTGAAGTAGTGCTGTTCAGCCATGAAAACAACACACAGATTCCGAAGCTTTCCAAGATCGAGCTGGGCGTAAAGCTCCCCAATGATGTTCTGGTCAAAGTGGAATCTTTTCTCAAAGAACGCCCCGGCAAGATCGAGCGTATCAATCCGTTTGTAGACTGGGACCTCGACGTGGAAGCCGTTTTTACGCACAAAGTTTCGGGAACGACGCAGCAGGTCGATGCGTTCTTTTACCGCGATTACGAGCGCGATTTCGAGAAAAACACCTGGAAAGAAAAAGGAACGATGCATCCGATGCGCATCCGCTTTGCGGCGCCATTGCCCGGCGAATGGACCTGCGACGTTACGATGCGCGTTTACGGAAAGCTCACGGGCGAGAAGCAAACGCTGACCTTTACCGTTGTCGAAAGCAACAATCCGGGCTACATTACGGCACACGCGAACAAGCGCAATCTGCAGCTCGATAATAAAACCGTTTTCCCTGTCGGCATCAACTTTCCTTCGCCGCTGAAAGGCGTGAACAACTACCACACCGGACCAAACGGCGACCTCTTCCGTCCGAACGAAACGCATTGCGTGACCAAGTTGACCGAATGGATGATCTACCACCAGGATATCGCGAATTACCACGACGCCGGCGGACGTTTCATCCGTACACTGCAATCCGGCTGGGCAACTTTGCTCGAGTTCGAGAAGAAAGGAAATTACTACGCTCGTCAACCTTACGCGTGGGAGCAGGACCGCTTGCTGGAATACTGCGAACAGAACGGCATGTACATTTACTTCGATTTCATGCAGCAGGAACCGTTCATGAAATACGGCAACTACGATATGTTCGACTGGGATTGGTCGCATTACAACGGCGACGGCAGCTATTTCACGGACGATGCGTATCCGGCCTATTGTTACTCCGATGGAAAGAACAAAGAGCCGTATGAAATGTTCCTCGAGGAAGAAGATCTGCGTTTTCACGAGCAGCGCATGCGTTATTATGTTTCGCGCTACGGCTATTCGACCAGCATTTACCTGTTCGAGCTGTTAAGCGAGCCGTGGCATTTGAACCAGATCGGCAGTCAGACCGAGCCGATTCTCGAAGACACGCCGCTCGGCGATTCCGTTCGCAAAGCACTGCGGAATTACCAGGAGCGCATGGCGAAATACATCAAGGAAGATATGGGCCACACGCAGCATCTGATCGGAGTCGATCTGTTCAACGTGACCTTATACATGGATGAGAAATTCATCGACAAAAGCATTTACTCGCCGCACGTCGACGTGATCTGTATCAACCCGTACTCGAAATCGCCGGAGAAATTTATCATCACCAAAAACAGTGACAACAACGTCACCGATCCGTATGAAAATTCCATGTACAAGCTCGTCGAATACCTGCACAAAACGGCTTATAAACCCGTTTTAATAGGCGAAGGCGGCGCTGGCGACGGCGTGGATGATTGCAGCGATTACATTCCGCAGCAAATGGATATGATGAGCTTCGGCTTTTGCGGCGTGGCCGGCTACAACTCGTGGGTGGGCTGGTATAGAGGCCAGGAAGCGCAATTCCCGTATATGGTCGTGTGCGATGAGTTCATGAACGAAGACAAGGTCCTGGCGGTGTTCACCGAAGGAAATGGTCGCTGGATTCAAGGAAGACAGGCGGAAAAAGTCTATTCCCGTCAGCAGAAAAAAGCGAAAGAGCTGCAGTATTACGTCAGCGAAAATGGCTCCTATGCTGCCGGTTACGTCAAAAACCGTACGTTGAATTATCACACCAATCGCACGGCAACTCCGTGTTTCGATCCTTCACTTGAAATTCCGCTCGACGAAAAAGCCGATATTCTCTGGAACGCCGGAACGAAAGAGCTGGTGGTCGAAGGACTCAAAAAACGCAAAGATTACCTGATCGAATGGTACGATTTCCGGACCGGAAAGAAAATCTTCTCTGAAGTCCAGCGTTCAGGTCGTTCGCGTTTCATCCTGAAATTCCCCGAGCTGAAAGTAACCGATCCGGAGGCATTACGACCGGTGTTGTGGTTTACGATTTCAGAGGAGTTTTAATGCTCCCCCTTTGGAGGGGGATGAAGGGGGAGGATGTCCAACCGGAGATTCTTTTGGCCACCCTCCTCTATCCTGCCTCAAGGGAGGAGGTAGGATTATTCTTCAGGTAAAATCTCCATCTTCTCTGCAAAATGATAGCAGTAATCGCGGAGATCTTCGGTAATGCGGGTTTCGCCGGTGGCTTTTTCGAAAGTGTCGGCCATTGTGAGCAACGTCTGGTGAAAGAATTGCTTCATTTCCTCGATGCTCATGTCTTTGGTCCACAGATCGATCTTCATCGTGTTTTTTTCATCCGGATTCCAGAACGAAAGCATCATAGCGCGTGCATGTTCGGCCTTTGAGCCGGTATCGGTTGCCGACCATCGGATGTCGATAGGAAGGTTATTTACGTTCAAGCCGACTTCGATGTTAATGTCGGATTTGCGGGTGATTTTTTCGTCCATGTTTGTTATTCGATTTCGTATTCTGATAAAAGTACCGGGTAAGGCAGTTTGAGTAATTCTTCGACGGTAATGTCGTATTGTTCCATGTAGCTTTGCACGATCCGCCAGCCGAGGAACTGGCCTAAGCGATCCGGGCCTTTCTCGGGCAAACCGGCCGTGAACGGTGCTTCGCGCAGCAGGTTGGATTGCACATTCTCATCGGTTTCGAACAGCAGCTTCTGATCAACGAGGTATTGCCAGAAATCGCGCTCGTTATCCAGTGCCCATTGGTATTCGGTTGCCGAATAGCGCATGATGAGGTGTTTCTCCATTTCCGGGAAAGCGGCTTCCGTGAGGTAAATGATCTTGCCCCAGCGAATGATCTGCGAAATATTGTTCGATCCTTCCAGCTCGGGAATAACATGCGTCATGATCCAGGCGGCCAAAGCATCGCGCTCGAGGTATTGCGGCGCCATCGCTTTTTTGATCCATTCGGGAAACTCCTGCGACGGCAATTCCTTTATTACGTCCGTTGTTCCGCCCAGGTAGCGCTCCAGCCCGATCGCCATATCGTTTTCCGTGCAGAACGCGCCGCTGGCGAAGAACGAGTTCATGAAGATAATGTGTTCCGGTAGCTTCACCTCTGGCAGATGCGCTTTCAGGTGCTTGAATCCTTCGGTGATATTTTCCTGTTTTTTGGAAAGGTCCGGAAACGTTTCCTTGATTCGTTTTTCCAGTCGAACGATATAAGCATCGTTGCGGAAGCGATCCACGTTCTCCACCATGCCCGTATCGGTCACTTGCCCGACCTGCAGGCAATAACCGAGCTCGTAATCGATGATTTCCGGAATATCGACGCGCCATTCGAGAATCGCGGCCTGAAGCCTGTTTTTCTCCGTATGAACGATCAACGAATCCAGGTTGCGGTAATCGATATCGACCTTGACGCCACTGGTGTCTACGTCCAGCGCATCGTGCGAACAGGCACTCAGCACATACACCAGTAGGATTGAACAGAAAAAACCGGCTTGTTTCATGGCTCAAAAATACGGTTTTTGGATTTCAGGACCTCAGGATTTCAGGATATCAGGACCGATTTGATGTCACCCAGTTGCCAAAGACCGAACGACTGGAGACAGAAGACTGGCCGACTGAAGACTTTAAACCGGCCAACTATATGAAATTCACCGAAACAGATTATATTTGATCCGATAATATACATTGGACACATGAAGAAATTGATACTTACAGCGGTGTGCGCTGGGTTTTCACTGGCACTATTCGCACAGGATGCAGAAAAAAAGGTTCAGCTGGGTATGGCTTACCAGTTCGGATTGAACTTCAACAAGCCGGGAACGAAAGTGATCGACCGTGACGGAGCAGGTGTGCAGAACATGATCGGTATGAACATGAACTACAGCTTCACACAGAACATCGGGTTCTTCACCGGGCTTGAGTTCGATTTCGAATCTTTCCGTTACAATGTGAAGTCAACGGATAAAGTGTACTACCGCTTCGTTGATTCCGAGATTTATCAAAAAGAAGAAGGTACGGACGGCAAAACCCTGTTCAACCTGCAAAACCGCAAGCAGAAAGCGATTTACGCTACCATTCCGACAATGCTCCTGTTCCGCACGAACATGATCGGTTCGTTCCGTTACTACGGTAAATTCGGTGCGCGCACCAGCTTCCTGCTCTCCAGCAACACCAACGACCGTGGTTTCACATTCAGCAACAATACACCGGCGGGAACAGCAGTGGCTGCAACCAACGATAATATGAAAACCAAAGGCGATATGTTCTTCATGCGCTCATCTATCGGTCTGGCTGCCGGAGCAGAGTGGAACTTCACCGGTAACACGTCCGTCTTTGCAGAAGTAGGTTTCTACTATGGCTTTACACCTGTTCACAACGGTGAGGCGATCGGTGGCGACGATAAAGAGCGCAACATGACCCTCTTCCAGAACACAAGAGACGGCGTTCCGCTTTCCGCAGATGATTACCTGGCGCTTTCAGCGAAGCAAAAGCAGATCGTATTCAAAGTAGGTATCCTGTTCTGATCGGTAAAAAAGAAAATAGTGCGTCCCGCCTCCCGTATGGAAGGCGGGATTTTTTGTAGTTTTAAACCCATGAACAATCCGGAAAAGGTCATTGAGCACATCACCGGCTGGCTCAGCAATTACAGCGAGCAGGCTGGTGTAAAAGGCTTTATTGTAGGAATTTCAGGTGGCATCGATTCGGCTGTGACTTCGACTCTGTGCGCGCGTACCGGCAAAGACGTGCTGGCCGTGACAATGCCTATCCGTCAGACGAAAGCGGAATTCGACCGCGCCAACGAGCACATAGCCTGGCTGCCGCAGCAATTTCCGAATGTTCGCTCTGAGACCGTCGATCTCACGGAAACCTTTACGTCTTTCGAACAGGCTGTCGGAAGTGTAGTTGTGGGACATCATCTGGCAATGGCCAATTCGCGTGCGCGTCTGCGGATGACAACCCTTTATGGGCTTGGACAAGTAAACGGTTTGCTGGTTGCCGGAACGGGTAACAAGATCGAAGATTTCGGTATCGGATTCTATACCAAATACGGCGACGGCGGCGTGGATCTCAGTCCGATTGCCGACCTCTTTAAAACCGAAGTAGGCCAGCTCGCCGCCGCTCTCGGAATTGTAGCATCGATTCGTTCCGCGAAACCAACCGACGGACTCTGGGAAGACGGCCGTTCGGACGAAGATCAGATCGGTGCCACGTATCCGGAGCTTGAATGGGCGATGACCTTTGACGGAGATGAGACATTAATCAACGAACGCCAGCGCGAAGTACTCGCAATTTATCGTCGATTACACCGTTTAAACAGGCACAAGATGGAACCCATACCGGTATGCGAAATACCCGAAAACCTGAAAAAATGACCGTCAAACAACCTGCTCTCCTGATCATCGTCCTGCTGGGATGCCTGCAAACGGTTTTCGGACAGGTTTCTTTTGATCATTATATTCCGTTGCAGTCCAAAGGCCCTGTGCCGGCCGATTTTTCCAAGAAAACGAGCCAGAAGATCGCCGAAGACAGCGATCTGGAATTTCCCGAGCTGACGGAGAAAGAGAAAAAAGTCTTCATCGAAGAAGTGCATTACTCGATCGACGAGCTGCTGAAATCGGGAATGGTGACCTACGGCGATGAAGTCAGCACCTACATTCAGGCAGTCGGCGACCGCTTGTGTGCTTCCGATCCGGATCTCGTTGGAAAGCTGCGGTTTTATACGCTGAATACAAACGATGCGAATGCCTTTTCGACGAACCAGGGCATGGTATTCGTTACGACCGGGCTCATCGCGCAAATGACCAACGAAGCGCAACTGGCTTTCGTACTGGCGCACGAGATCATTCATTACCGCGAAAATCACGTGCTTGCCCGCTACGATTACTCGATGGACAATCAATCGCTGAGCTACCGGGAGAAAATGCGGTTTTTCAGCAAGCACTCGCGCGATAACGAATTCGAGGCCGATGTGGAAGGCGCGAAGCTGTATCACAAAGCGGGTTACGCTTCTTCCGAGATTTCGAAAGCCTTCGATGTGCTGATTTATTCCAATCTTCCGTTCGAAGAATTGCCGTTCGATCGTACCTATTTCAACTCTGAGCGACTGTTTGTGCCTGAAAAGATCTTCCGCGGACAGAAAACCGATATTTCCGTCAACGAACGCTATGACGACCGTTTGCATTCGCATCCCAACATTGCCAAACGTGTCGAACAGCTCGATGAAACGATCGACGGACTGGCCGATTGGGGAACCGTGCTGAATTACCCCGATCGTTCGTTCGAAGAAGTGCGCGAGATCTGCCGGTTCGAGTTCCTGCTCAATGATGTGTACGAGAACAACACCGTTGATGCGCTCTACAGCATTTACATCCTTGAGAAAAAACATCCCGAATCGCATTTTCTTCGTCAGTGCAAATCGCAGCTGTGGCTGGAGAAAATCAAAAAACCGATCGTTCGCTACGAGCCAGGGATTTTCGGGTACCTGAACAAAGAAGAAGACAGTTATTACGAAGGCGAGATTTCCGTGCTGAATATGGCGTTAAACCGATTGAGTACCGAAGCCGAAGTTGCGCTCGGACTGCGCTTCATTTACGATGCCTATCAAAAAGACACTTCAGATGCAGTACTGAAGGCCATCTGGGATAAATCCATTGAAATGGCAGCCTTCAACCCGGAATTCGACTTGGAGAATTTTTCAGAGCTGACCTTCCAGCAGGCGATCGTCAAAGTAGAGGAGGAGAAGCAAAAAACGGCAACCGATACGCTCGCAACCCCGGGAAGTGACTGGGACAAATACGAAACGATCAAAAACAAACGCTCGGGCATTACGGTCGATGCGGGAATCGATTCCACCAAATTCTACCTCTATGCGATTTCTGACCTGGTAGCCGATTCGGTTTTTAATGCCCGTTTCGACCACTTCATGAAGAAAATGAAGGAAAAGGAAGCCGAAAAAGACAACTTTTTTGCCCTGACCGACGAAGAACAATACGAGGAAGAAGAACTGGAATGGGAAAATGAGCTGCATATCGACATGGATACGGTCCTGGTGCTGCACCCTTTTGTGACGGAATTCGAAGACTACGAAGACGTCGATTACATCGGTTCCGACAAACTGGAAGAACGATTGCTGGGCGCCGTGAAGACCGTTAGCGATGAACTCGGCATAGAAGTGAAATACCTCGACCGGACCGAACAAAATGCCATGACCACGCAGGAATACAACGACCTGGCGATGCTCATGCGCAGTATGGAAAAAGCGGTGTTTGGCTCCGAGCCGGACGTTTTCCTTTTGGACCAGCAGTGTCTCGATAGTCTCAGGAATCGTTACGGCAGCTCCAAAGTTATGTTGATCGACCTGCAACACCAGTATAATTCAGGAATTACTGTCGGAACAGGCATTTTGTTCACCGTTTTGTTCCCGGTTGGCCTCGTTTACTTTCCGGCAGCCATTATGGCGGGCCATACAACCGATCTGAATGTCTACATCATGGACCTTGACAAAGGCGAAATAGCCGTCGAAAAACAATACTGGTCAGACGACCAGGTTTCGAAAAAAATGCTGCGATTACGCATGCACGCTTTGTTTCACCAGTTAAACGAATCTGCCGAATGAAATTGAAGTTACTCGCAGTGTTGTTGCTGATCGGAGGAAAGCTTGCAGCTCAGGAAAAAGGCTATTACGGGAAGAATACGTTCATTGAATTCGCCGGACAGGGCCAGCTTCCATTGTTCCAGAACATTTTTGCCGAAAAAGGCTACGTGAACAGAAACGGAACGCTTCACAAATCCTACGATCTCGCCGATTACGGCGTTCGCGTTGCGCTTGGAACGATTATTTCGGAAAACGCGGCGCTTGCGGTGGAATACAATCACCGGTTCTACCAGATCAATCCGTTGCGTGGCGGCGAGCTGAACCGTCAGTACCTAGATGGCGGCGGCAATCTGCTCACCGAATACATTCGTCCGGAA
>DJFN01000125.1:8878-37931 GCA_002432085.1 Flavobacteriales bacterium UBA5871 | reverse complement strand
ACCCTCGGTCGATTCGCTGACACTAAATACAGCTGTTTTTGAAACACTTGTCACAGGTTCCGCCATAGCAGAGGTTCCAAAACCTGAGAAAGCAAGAAGGGCGAGACAGAAAAGCAATTGTTTGAGTAGCATAAAAGTTTCGTTTGATTCCTGACTAATATACTCGAATTTCCAAAAGGTTACAAGGGAATTATCAATGAGCTAATTATAAATTATCAAGCCGCTAACTGTCAACTGTCAACTGTCCATTGTCCATTGTCCACTGTCCATTGACAATTGTCTTAGTCCACAAACAAATCAACCGCGGTCCCGATCTTGCTGTCTATCCTTCCGCAGCGCTTCATCAATCTGTACATGCGGAAATCCTTCGTCACTTCCCGGAAATCGATGTTCAGCCCTACAGACGTGAAAATACCATCAAAGCGAAAATCCTCCACTTGGTTTACAATGTTCTTCCGGTAGCCTACCACGAACCGGATCCCAACCCAGCGAATCGGCTTGAACGATCCTGAAAGCCCGAAATCAGTCACAACCAGGAAACCGGATTTCTGAACATAATCCGTCGCGTCGGGAACAATCTTATAACGCGAAATATTTCGTCCGAATCCGAATTCAAGCGGCATTCCCAGCGAGAAAAAGCGACGATTGACGTAGATCAGCTCGGTGTTCAGCGTTCCGTAAGCAAGTCTCAGCTGACGGTCGTATTGTTGCCCTTCAATATCCTTTCGGTAGGAGCTCAAATGATCGATCATGCGGTAATAGCCCAACGTAACGCGCAATTTGTCTTTCAGCAAAACACCGATATCGTGACCACCCACAGACAGGACTTGTCCCTTGAAATAAATCGTACGGTTATCGAACCGAAATTGTGGACGAACGAGCTTTACGGCAACGAGCGCCAGTGAATCCTGCCGGAATTGCGCATAAGTACAACGGCCCGAATCGATCGCCGGAATAGTATCGTATTGTGCAAAAGCCGGAACGGAGCAAAAAAACAGTGTCGCAAGAAGTAATCGCATAAGCAAAATCCTTTGCGATTCAAATTATCGGAAACCTAGATGACGTGGGGTGAAGAGATGTTAAATTAATTCATAACTCAGAATTCAGAATGATCAATTAGGAATTATCAAGGGAAAACGTCGCGCTATCTGCAAGTACAAAAATTTAATACCACCAAATTATGCATTCTGAATTCTGCATTATGAATTCCTCTTCACTTTTTCCCACGTCGCATAAAGCTGCTCCTGTGAAGGTCGGTCGGGCTCAATCTCTCGCAACGGCTCACACGGAATAAGCGTTTCGAGGCATTCTTTCGGCAACGCCTGATAAAGCTGTGTACCTTTCGTTTTCCAGGCGATCATCTCATCGCTGACTTCTTTAATAATCTTCGCCGGATTGCCTACCACCAGGCTGCGCTTCGGAATGTGCATCTTCGCCGGCACAAAGCACAATGCTCCGATAACACACTCGTCCTCGATCACCACATCATCCATGACAACGCTGTTCATGCCGATCAGGCAATTTTCACCGATCGTAGCGCCGTGAATGATTACTCCGTGACCGATGTGCGCGCCTTTTTTCAGCGTGACCGTCGTTCCCGGAAACATATGGATCGTACAGTTTTCCTGCACATTGCAGCCGTCTTCGATCACAATTTGTCCCCAATCGCCGCGGATTGCCGCTCCAGGCCCTACGTAAACATCTTCGCCGATGATTACATTTCCTGTTACCACCGCCTGCGGATGAACGAAGCTGGAAGCCTTGACCACCGGTTTGAAACCATTAAATGCGTATATTGCCATAGTATTCGACTTGTGCCATTCCGGCATGAAACAAAAATACGCAAACCTTTTACCTTGCTTTATGCATTATTGTGATTTCTGCGCCACAAAACCAACCGACGATATCAACCGTATATACCATGATCATCATTACGGCGTTGCTATCCACGATGACAACGAATTGTTCGGAAGACTTATTCTGGAGATCAATCAGGCCGGACTTTCCTGGGCTACAATCCTGCGCAAGGAACAGAACTTCCGGAATGCGTTCGACCAGTTCGAAATCGAGCGAATCGCCCGGTATGATGAGCAAAAAAAAGAAGCGTTATTGCTGGATGCAGGGATCATTCGCAACCGATTGAAGGTTCAGGCCGTCATACATAATGCGCAACAAGTGATGCAGCTTAAAGAAGAATTCGGCTCGTTCAAACAATGGCTGGATGTGAATCATCCAAAAACTTTGGCCGAATGGACGAAACTCTTCAAAAAGACGTTTACATTTGTTGGAGGAGAAATTGTAAATGAGTTTCTTATGAGCACCGGCTATCTGCCTGGAGCGCACATTGAAACCTGTTACAGATACAACGAATTGAAACAAATTAAATAGCAGGCTATGCAACGACGAATTTTATTCCTTTTCCTGCTGGTCACAACGCTGTCGCAAGCCCAGACAGGGGTTGCCGGCGGTTTTTCGCTGATCAAAGGCTTCGGTGTTCCGAAACCTTATCCGGGTATTCACCTCGGAGTTGAGATTCCACGCGATGACGAAGTCTCCTTTTTTGCCCGTATTACGGCAACACTCTCGAACTATGTATCCGATTCGGTTATGGTGGAAGCCATCGACCCGATGACGTCGCCTCAGACTGATTACAAGCGTGTCAGCGTTGGAATGAACTACTTCAACATCGAAGGAGGAACGCGTTATTACCTTGGAAGTGGCTACGACTATGGCTGGAGCGCATACGGCGGTTCCCTGCTGATGTTGTCGTTTAACCCGATCCGCATGCGCAAGGACGAGGATTTCGACGAAACACTTTACCGTTTTACAGATCCGTCTACAGGCCAGGAACTGGGCAGCAAGGGAAGTATTGTCAGCTTGAGCTTCGGATTGAATGCCGGTGTGAAAAATCACTTTGCGTTCGGAATGCTCTACTTCGACATCAACCTGGCATACGCCTTATTTGCCCTGCCGAGCAATCAGTTCGCCAGTGTGAATTCAGGCTCCTACTCGCCACTGATCCTGGGCTTCAACTTCGGCTTCCGGAAGGATTTGTATTAATTCCCCCTTTGGAGGGGGATTAAGGGGAGGAATCCCCAAGCGAGGCTATTTTCCCAACAGCTTGGTGAAGAATCCTGTTTTCCTTTCCATCGCCATCTCCCAATCCTTCACAACCTCCCCAATCGTCTTATAACGATTGTCTATAGCTAGTTGTAAACAGCGATTGACTTCGCTCTCGGGTAACTGATTCGGAGGTTTCGGAAACGTGTATTTCGCCGCCATTTTCAGCAGAATAGGGTGGAATGCCTTCGGAATGGATGAGTCTTCCGGTAATGGATGCGTAAGTTGCAGATTCGTCGTAATAGAAGGATTGGCATGCAGCAATGGCATTCGACCCGTGAAACCCTGCCACAGTACGATGCCCAGTGCAAACAGATCGGTGCGCTGGTCGACCAGCTGTAAGCGATTCAACAGCAATTCCGGTGCAGCATAGCCAAGCGGGAAAAGCGTATTCCGGTTCAAAGGCTCGTCTTTTCGGATGGCCATACCGAAATCGATCAGCGAAATGAGCGGTTGTTCAGGTGTTCCGGCTACGAGCAGGTTGCCGGGTTTGAGGTCGAGGTGAACGATCTGTTTATTCTGTAATTCGGTCAGTAAAGGCTCGATCGCACGTAAGATCGCCAGCATCACGGCCGGTTTTTGTTTCCGCTTTACTTTTTCGAGGAAACGGTGAAACGGAATTCCTTCTTCGTAGCTGCGAAATAACAGGATTTCGCTTTCCGATTCGTAAAAGTCGAGCGTTCGCGGCAAGCCCGGAATATCGAAATTGAACGTGGATTTNNGTAAATGGCCGTTGTCGGGCTGTTTAGCCAGCGATTTCAGAACGGCTTTCTTTCCGGTTTGTTTGTGCTCTGCGAGGAAAACATCGTTGAATTTCCGGCGTTTGCTGTCGCCCAGACGTTCCAGGATGCGGTATGTTTCCGCGGGATTCATTTTTTTCCTTCGCCGAATTTGAACTGCAGCGTGAAATAGAAATTGCGGCCGTCGGAAGGTAGAATGCCCGGTCCGGGATAAGCTGTAGCTCGACGTGTATAGTAAGAAGCGTTCAGACAGTTGTTCACACCAGCTTCCAGCTGGAAAAAGCGCGGAAAGGCATAACGGGCCGAGAAATCGAGCACGAAATAAGCCGGAATTTGTCCGATCACCGCATCGCCGCTTGGCTCGATAGCGTTCGAAGCATCGGTGAATTGCTCGGAGTTGTACGATCCCTGTACTTGTACCTGCCATTTTTCGTGACGCACTTTCAAACCGCCACGCAGCAGGACCGGACTCACATATTCAACCTCTTTACCAACGTAATTCGGTTCTTTCGAGCGAATGTAGGTAGCTTGAATGTAAGAAGCATTCACAAAGATCGACGAGCTGACTTTTGCGCTGTCGTTGAAAACTTTGATGAAATCGAATTCGACAAACAGCTCGGCACCGAGGTTCACAGCATCACCGATGTTGGTACGCACTTTTTTTACGCCGTTCGGCTCCGGCGCCAGACCGATCTTGTCGCCGTAGAACAGGTAGAACAAGGCCGCGTCGGTATAGAGATAAGGAATAACGAAACCGCGCCAGCCCAGCTCGGCCGTAGCACCATATTCGTCTTTCATCAACGTGTCGACGATCACATTCGGATTGTTGATGCGAATGTCGTTGAAATTCACTGCGCGGTAATTCATACAAACGTTCGCATAAGCTGAAGTTGTTCGGGAAGTTTTGTACGAAACAGACATTCCGCCCAATGGCACGTATCGTTTCAGCTCGTTGGCGTCTTCGATCTTGTAAACGGCCAGTGTGTCGCCATTCAGCGGATGAATCGCGTATTGCTTGTAGAAGCCTTCGGATGCGCTTTTGATGTATTCCAGACGCATGCCTGCACTGGCTGTCCAGCGCTTACCAAAAAACCAGAGATTTTCAGCAAATACGGCCAGGTTTTCCGATGGAAACGAAAACCACGAGTTCTCTACATTGTCCGGATTCAGCAAGCGGAAATCGGCGTCGCGACCGTTCGGAGCATTGCCCTGAATGCTGACGGTTTGTCCACGGTAATAGCGAATGCCGGTCAACAGCGCGCCTTTGATCTGTTCATTGCCTGTTTTGTAACGATGCAGCATGCGGGCTTCCACACCGGCATTTTTGAAATCGCCTTTTACGAGCTCGCGTCCTGTTCCGGGATCGGCCTGGTTGATCTTGCCGAGAAAACCGAGCGATAACCGTTGGGAAAGCATCCCAAAAGCACGAACGTTGATACGCGTGGAGGAATTGACCTCGAAGTCATAATGAGCGGCCAGAATATTCCAGCCCACTTTGAACCAGTTGCGCTCGCGAACGCTCTGAAGCGGATTTTGCTCATACTGAACGTCTGTCAGACCGCCCGGCTGCTGCGTAAGGTACGACATATGCGTATATTCCAGGCGAATGCTGTGCTTGTCGTTGATGTAAAACCCAAGCTGTCCGAAAGCCTGGTGCTGGGTGAAGCCGGAATTATCGCGATAGCCGTCACCGGTTTTGAGTTGGTAATAGGCCTGGTACTCGAACCGGTTGCTCGTTCCGCTGATACGGTGAAAGCTGCCGATGTAACCGAAGCTGCCCACCGTGTTGCGGCTCGTGAATTCAAAAGCCGAGTTGGGATTCGGATCTTTGATCACGAAGTTCATCAGCCCGCCGAATTGCGTTCCATATTGCAGCGAAGCCGAACCACGGATGATTTCGATCGAAGACAGAGCCTCGAGTGGCGGCGTGTAATAACTTTCAGGATAACCGAGCGCGTCGGCGCTGATGTCGTAGCCGTTCTGACGTGTGTTGAAGTTGGCCGCACGATTCGGGCTCAATCCGCGTCCGCCAACACCCATTTGAATACCTGCTCCGTCGCTTTCCCAGATATTCAGTCCCGGAACTTTGGCAAACAGCTCGCGCGGATTTCCGGTCGATTTGGCCCCGCCTTGTCCTTCAGTCTGAATGATGGCACTGGTTCCCGTTGCGATCTGCACGCCTTTGATCGGAGGCAGGTAGCCGATGTCGAAGAACAGCAAGCGTTTTTTTACCACTTCCACGCCGTCCAGCTCCTCGGCTTCAGGAAAAAGCGTTACGGTTGATTGCAAAGTCGAAATATCGCTGGAAAAAGACTCGTAGTTTTCTGCCCGGAAGGAAATGCTGCCGGAAGAACAACGGATAATGAACGAGCCGCTGCTGTCTGTAGTGGTAATTTCCTGCTGACAGGAAACGCGAACGCCGGCAATCGGTCGTGCAGCCTCATCCACCACCTTCCCGGTGAGCTCCTGTGCGTAAACAGGAAGGCAAAAAAGCATTCCCAGCAGGAAAAAGAACGGTTTCAGGGCTGATAAGGTGCGATCCATGTCCGGTGTTGAAGGGAATAGCTTTCCCGCATTAAATTCGTTTTTCTGTCTACAAATAATTGGTGTGGCCTGCCGTTCAGCGTCACGTGAATGCTTGCCTCAACCGCAGGATTCCGCAAATGTACGCGTTGTTTCCCGTATACGAGAACGGTATCGCGGAATTGTTCGCCTAAGTAATGGGCATATTGCAGGATCATGTCGGGTTGTGTCGACATTTCCTTTTCCTGCACAGGTGTCAGATACTTTTTGTTATCGATTTCGATGCTGCCGCCGCTTTTCGGGTCAACGATGTAAAATGTGGCATAACCGTCTTTGTCCATCAGCATAACGCGCCAGGAAAAACGAAAGCCTTCTTCTGTCCAGAACAATTCGCCGGGATAGAGCAGGTAGCGCATCGGCAGGAAGAGCTGAACGGCGATATACATGCTCAGAAGCAATTTGACCAGTTGCCGGGAAGATGATTTTACACCTGAAACCGGCTGTACTTGCCAGCTGAGCAATCGTTTGAAAAAGCCGATCCAGCGTTGGTGAAAGGAGGCCGGAAAGAAGATCAGCGTGCTGAAGATCATCACCCACGGAAAAACGCCGATAGGGAAGAGCAGCCACGTGATCACATGGAACACAACCACGAAAAAGTAAGCAACGTAGCGGGTTTTGCGAAAGCTCAGAAAGAACGGAATCGTCAGATCATAGAAGCAGCCGAACCACGCGAATACATAAGCCAGCCATTTTGCAGCGAAGAAATCACCCACAACAGGCGTATCGCGAAAAGTTTGCAGCCACGTACGCAAAGGCTGTGCTTCCAGCAGCCAGTCGGAATGGATCTTGGCCACTCCGGCGAAAAAGTACACGATTCCCAACTGGATTTGCAGCAAAAGGACGGTCCAGGCCGGAACTTCCGAACGCCGGATCTGCGGATTACGCTTTGCATCGAAGGAAAAATCGGCATTGGCCGGAAGAAAGCACATCAGGAAAGCCACCAGGCTTACGAAATAGTAGTGGTTGAGGTAGTTCGTCTTGTCGAGCAATTCCACGTAGGTAAAACCCAGGAAAAACAAGATGGCTGAAATCCGGTACCGGTATCCGACCAAAATGCCGGTCGCTGCAAAAGCCATCATCACGAAAGGCAGATACATCCAGTTTCCGGAAAGCGGGTGCACCCAATCGAAGCCAAGGTAAGTAAAGTAGAATTTCGGCTGGATGTACAGATCATACACCCATCCTTTTGAGACAAACCGGATGGTTCCAAAGAGCATCAGCGCTCCGAAAATTATCCTGAACGCAACAAGAGGGGCCGTTGAGACCCCTCTGAATAAAAAAGTGTTGAGTTTGTCGCTAGTCGCCGTCATTATCCTGGTACGTGATCAGCACACCGAATGCGGACGCCATGTCGGTTTTGATATACACCACCGTTCCCTGCATATAGGTATAGTAATCCGTCAGGGTTTGTGGTGTCGCATTCATCATCTGCTCCATTGTTCCGGTCCAGCTTGTCGGTTGTGCACCGATATTCGTGAAACGGCTATCGATTGTTGAAGCAAGCGTGCTGCGTTCCAGTGCAACGAGGTAATCGTCGAAGCCGGTTCCGCTGGCATCTGTCAGCGAGTTGCCGAGGTAGATTGCATGAACGGCTTTGACATTGGCTTCGAGAAGCTGTTTTCCGAGTCCGGAACGACGTGCCTCGAGGTACATCGGCATTTGGATTCCGAGCGTAGTCGTCCCGATCGGAACGCCCACTTTCGCTGNNCCTCGTAGTCTTTGCAAAATGCGTTCACAAGGATAGCAAACGGACTCGTAGTCGAGGTTCCTGTTCCGGCGATGAATTCAGCGCGGTAAGCCGGCCATGCGTTCACCACCTGATCGGTTTCCGATTTCATTTTTGCAATGACGTCCGTTACATATTGACGGCGTGCTGCCGAACCCGTGAGCTTGTTGAAAGCATCATCCCCGTAGAACAGAAAATCCAATGCGTCGAAGCCGATAGCGTCGATATTCGCCGCGATTGCCAGGTTATAGCCGCCGTTGGTAATGTTGTTCTCGATCTGCGTCGTGTCTGCCGGGAACGTTCCCAATGCAGCACTGAAACCGATTGTCATTGCCGGGCCGACTTCAAACAGCTTGATTTTCTGAAAATCAAGGTTGGCAGCTGCCCAATCGGATTTTACGATTTCGAGATCCGATTGGGACTGGCTGGCTAAAAAGGTATTCCATGAGCCGTGCAGGGCGTTCACTTTCAACTGAAAGGATGTGTAGCCCGGCTGGATGTAATTGTCTGCCAGGTTTTGCAGAATTTCTTCTTTCTTGAATGCTTCCGGCTCGTCTTCGCCTTTTTTGTCTTTACAGGCAACGGCAACAAGGGCCAGGGAAGCAAGGAGGAAATAACGCGCTGCTCTCATGGATAAATTATTTAGTATTTCGCGTCGATAACCGCTTTGATAGCGTTCAGGTCGTTCACAGTGAGGTTCCACCAGTTCGTACCGAACATAGCAAGAGCGTCATCTACTTCCTGGTTGGTCATGTTACGTGTCTCGAGCGGAGCGTATTTCAGCGTGGAAACGAATCCGTAGCCCTCACCGAGTGCGTGCAGACGCTTCGCATCGTCGTTGAAGTTCGCTACTGCGTCGTTCAGGTATTTCATAGCCTGGTAAGCAGCGATTTTCTCCCACATTTCGCGGATGTTCACGATAGCGATATCGCGGTCGCCCATAGCGTCGTTGGAAATAGCTGCACGACCTTTCAGGAAGTTGCTCATCATGTAAGCGTTGCAGCCCGGGTTGATAGCAGCATCCTGACCGTTGCAGTATTTACCCCAGTAAGAAACGTCAACTACGTTGGTAGGGAAGTCTACCGGTACACCGAAGTAACCGAAAGCTTCGTCCCAGTGGTGCTCGAGCTGTGTGTAGAACTGACCCGCAGCAGGAGCTGTGTTGTCAGCGCTCATTTTGTCAGCTCCGAGGTAAATGTTCAGTGCCTGGTAGAAGAATACAGAGCGCATGATGCTTTTCTCGATCATTTCCGCCATGTCGCGTCCGTTCGCGTCCAACAGGTATTTGGAAGTCGTAGTCGTTGTGCTGGTAGCAACACCTGCCTGACCGCTTGCTGCTGTCGTAGCGAAATCGTTGCTCGCTGCTGCGATCTCTGTAAACAATGTTTCGATAGCTGCTACGTCTGCAGGAAAACATTTGTCTTTCAGCTGACGGGTAGAAGTAAAGGTAAAGTTGCCGTTTCCGTTACCACCTGTGTTCTGCCACATATCCATCAGTACCTGAGCGCTGATCACCTGTGTTTTTCCAAGCTTGGCGTAAGTAATGAGCTCTTTCAACTGCTTGATACGGTCTGCCTGACCGGAATAATCAACTGTAGAGTTGCCTGCACCGTCTGTGAAAGCGTAAGTTGTAGGAACCGAGTAGCCGGATTCAGGATAAGTACAGCTTCCGTCGTCTTTTTTAGCGGATTCAGAATAGTTCTGAGCATTGGGATCGGTACATCCTTTTTTCTTACAGCTTGTAGCAGTGATGGAAAGCGCCAACGCTGCGATAACATAAATCGGGAACTTCATAATTGTCTGGTTGTAATTTTTAATCGCAGCAAAAGTACTTCGAGGGTGGGCAGGTGACAATACCATAAAAGCGGTATTTTTGCTATATGGATATAGCTGGGTTCATTGTAGCGGATTCGGGTGGAACGTCGACCCAATGGGGCTTTTGCACCGAAGACGGCTCTGTTCGCCGGTTCGTGACGCCCGGCATGCATCCGAAATACCTGCTCAACTGGACACCATCTCAGCTCGACGATCTGAGTCGTCATTTACCTGCCGATCGTTCGATGCCTTTGCATTTTTACGGGGCCGGCTGCGGAAACGAACATTCTGCCGCTCACGTCGGTCATTTACTGAGTCAGCTTGGTTTTGACCGGGTGAATGTTTATCCCGATTCATTGGGAGCCTGTAGAGCTTGCTGTGGAAACGATCCCGGCAATGTCGCCATCCTGGGAACGGGTTCTGTTTTGCTGGAATACGACGGCGAGCAGATCACGCGTCGTGTTGGCGGTTTCGGCAGCCTGATCGGCGACGAAGGCAGCGGCTTCTATTTTGGAAAATTGCTCGTCAAAGGTTTCCTTGAAGAATCGCTCGGAACGGTTGTTTATCCTGCCGTAAAAGCTTTGCTCGGCTCGCCGCAGGATGTGTTGTTCCAGCTGGCATCGCCTTCGGCCCAGCAATGGATTTCCGGATTGGCAGCGCTGGCTGCTGAAATTCCGCTCGATGCGCTTCACCGGAAAAACATCCGTGCCTTTGCAGAGAGTCATTTGTCACAGCTGATGGGCAGGCGTGAGCTGCATGTTGCGGGATCGTATGGCTGGTTCCAGCGGGATGTGCTTCACGAGGTGCTGAAAGAGTACGGATGGCAAACCGGAACGATGGTCCAGGATCCGCTCGACAGGCTGATCGCTTTTCACACCGGTGAATGATCAGATGAAGGTCTCGTTTCTTCTAAGTTAAAAGAATGATTCTCTCAGGTAAGACGACCTTTTTAAGCCTGAAATTTCATTCGTACACAGTTCTGATAGATTACTGCTTGATAAATAGACCTTTGGTCGAAAAAACTATCAAATTCGTAGAAAAGTAGCATGAGATTCGGAAAATAATTTACACCTTGCAGCAGAGAAAGTGAAGAATGGAGCTTTTACGCATTGAAGCAACGGCACATACACCAGCCATCAACCTGGATCCCCGCACAGGCATAATGGACATCAAGGGCAGATCGATTCCAGACGATCCGGAAGCATTCTGGGGCGTTGTTCTGGAATGGTTCGATGGATACATGCGTGAGCCGCAGCCGCTGACCCTGGTCAAAATCGATCTGGAGTATTTTAATATCACGTCTTCCAAGCGTATTTTGTTCCTGTTGTATAAGCTCAACGAGCTCGTCGACAACGGCATGAAAGCCCGCGTTGAATGGTACTACCGCAAGTCCGACGAAGATATGTACGAAGTAGGTCAGGACTACGCATTCATGGTACGCGTTCCGTTCGAATTCCGCGAATATTCCGATTCCGATTTCGTTGTTGCCTGAATCTCTTTCATCCACCACAGCGAATCTTCGACCAGCAAAGACAATTGAGTAACTTAACTGCTTAAGGCAGCAAAGGCTTTTTTCTATTGATACAGTTTGAAAAATTACAGTTGAAGTCTTTAATCGAATATCTTCAATTTGACTTTGTTTCTGAAAACGCGATGCCCACGATAGACTTTCCCACGAACCTGCCTGCCGCAGGCAAGTACACGAATTGGAGGAATTGGGTAGAATTAAGGGCGAATAATCCGCCTTGCGGATTTAGCACAAGAAATCAATTCCATAAGAACAATTCCCTTTGCTCTCTTCCGATCGTTATCGGAAAATACAGCACAGAAAGAATCTTTGCTCCTTTGTGGTNNGTAGCCGATATTCCGCATCCAAGGTACAAGATTCAGGTGTTTCTCTACAACGCGAAATACCTGGTAAAGATCGAGCTGGGGCAGTACGAGCAAACGTACAAGATTGCCGAAGCCGATGTGGCCGGACTGGAAGAGGTGAAACAAATGGTAAACGACAACCTGTTAAAGAACGCCCTGCAGCGTTTTCTGACCATGCGCGAAGACTGGGAAGAAGCCTTCAGGAATAAATGAGCAAGCCATGAAATACGTGTATATCGCCCTGTTGGGATTGGGAATTGGAACAGTAGTGATCTCCTGCTCCGAGGACAAGAAGAAAAAAGAAGAAAATGCACCGAATGTGCCGGTCGTTGATCCGAACGGATTGAAGATCGCTTTTTACAATACCGACAGTCTGATCAAAAACTACACGTATTATCACGAGCAGGATTCCATCCTGAAAGTGAAGCAGACGAAATTCGAAAAAGACCTGATGGCCCGTCAGCGCGATCTGGAAGACCTGAACCGTCGTTTGATCGAGCACCAGCAGAAAATGGATATCACGGCTGCCGACCTGGCTGCGATTGAAAAGAATCTGAGACGTAAAACGGAACAGGCGCAGAACTATCAGCAAACCGAGGGCAGCAAGCTTCAGAACGAAGCGATGGAAATCCAGACAGTGATCGCCAAGAAACTGGAAGAGGCCAGCAAAAAATACTGCGAGAAATACAAGATCGATATTCTGCTTGTTCACGGTCAGGGTGGCCAGATCGGCTACATCAAGCCAAACATGGACGTAACGGAATCTTTTGTTGACTTCCTGAACGCTGAGCAGGACAAGCTTAACGAAGACATGGGCAAATAACCATGCTGCACGCGCGTCAGAAAAAAGAGGAAAACATCGCCGAGTACATGCTTTATATGTACCAGATCGAGGATGTGATCCGTCTCTACAATTTAGATGTGGACCGCATTATCGATGAATTCGTGCGTCCGCAGCTGCCCGATGCTTCTTTCCTGGAACAGTACCGCGAATGGTATGAAAAACTCGTGGAAGAAATGCGCTTCGAACGCATTGCCGAAACGGGACATCTGATGCGCTTGAAAGAAATCCTGGTGGAGCTTTCTTATCTGCACAATACCTTGCTCAATGTAGTCAATGATGAGAAATACCAGGCGCTTTACGCGGCTGCGACGCCACACATCGAAGCGTTCCGCGAGCGTTCAAATCTGAAAGACCGTAACCACATCGAGATCTGTTTCCAGGCTTTGTACATGAAATTGCTGCTGCGCCTGCAGAAAAAAGAAATCAGCTCCGAAACCGAAGAAGCGTTCGACCACATGCGTATTTTGCTGGCTTATTTGTCGAAAGCTTATCACCAGATGAAAGGCGGGGACGGGCAGTTCTGGAATAACTAGACTTCCTGCCTGTCGGCAGACAGGTTTTAGGAGCGTCCGCTTTTGGCAGACTTTAGGATATCAAGATTGCTGAAATCATACTATCCTGATGTCTTGACATCTTGTAATCCTAAGATCTTAAAATCCTATTATTCGTTCGACTGCTTTTAAGCAATAACCTGAAGCGCGTACGCTCTCTAAGAACACGCGCTCTACGCTGTATTCTATACTGTCAATTACCAGCTGCTCGTCGAAGCCGGCGGGAAGAAAAGCGATGCTTATCGAGCTTGCCCGGCGAAGAAGTCTTTTCACCGGTATCGGTTGGGGAAAAAATCCCCTCCGCCGTGGCGGAAGGGTACTAATCATGGGGGAAGAATGCGTATTCATAGTGGTCCGGTGAGATTAAAAAGCGGGACTATCAGCCGTTGGTCCGAAGCTCTGTGGAACCGGAATACCCAGCAGACGGAAATAAACGCCCAGCTGTGCGCGGTGGTGAACGATCTGGTTGTATGCCATACGGATCACTTCGCCTTTGGTCGATACGGAATGGATGGTATTGCCACTGCGGAGCGTCCACTGCTCGTCGAGTGTCGCTTCGTCGGCTTCCAGCAACGCTTTACGACTTTTCTCGACGTTTTCGAGGTGGAGCTTCAGCAAATCAGCCGCACTGTTGATCTGAACCGGCGTGTATGGTGCCGTTTCGAAATCGAGCTCGTCGGTCGTAAGCGCCATTTCGACCCAGCCCGGTAATTCGGCAATGTGTGAAGCAAGCGGAACCAGCTTCATGCTTTTTTCGTGCGGTCTCCAGTCTGGCTGGTCGGTCGGAACCAGTTTCATAAATTGTTCGGTCACCTTTGCCTGTTCTTCCATTTCATTTACCAGTGATGTGATCACGGTCATCGTTCCTGTTGTCATAATGTGTTGTTTTTTTGATTACAATACAAAGGAACAACCGGCCACTGTCAACCCTATGGCAGTCTAAAAAACGACACTTGAAAATTTTTTAAATTTTAATTTATCCCCCTGTTTTCAAGCGTTTTGTAAGAAAAAAGTAACGGTTTTTGCATTTTTGCGTTTACGAATTCAACCAAATAGCCTGATTGTATGAAGCTTATTTTACTCTTTCTGTCTCTCGTTACCGCACTGACCACTTTTTCCCAGCTTACTGTTTTGAAGCAAGATGCCCTCACGATCCGGTTTTCGAAAGGAAAATGGGAAATTCTGAACAAAGAATCGGTGGTTCGATCGCTGAAGAAAGCTCAGAAGCTTCATGGTAATTTTTCGGTAATGCTGGAAGGCTATACGGATTCTGTCGGAACGGAGGAATACAATACTTATCTCGCGGATTTTCGGTTAAAAGCAGTCACTGAGCTCATGACGGAGCTGTCGATAGCTGTTACGGAAAAGAAAAACCACGGTGAGAAACCGGAAGGCAAGCTGGAAGAAAATCGCGTGGTCCGGATCACGCTTTTGAAGCAGATTCCTGCTGCGGATCTACAACCGGAAGCAATAGCGGAGCCGAAAGCGGATGTGCCGCAAGTGTTGAAGATCGAATTCCATAACAATTCGGCGATCATGATGTCCTATTCGTATGATGAGGTCGACAAGCTGTATGCGACATTGCTGGAGTTCCCGGAATACGATATCGAGCTGCACGGGCACGTTTGCTGCATGGATCACTACCAGATTTCCTATGAAAGAGCTGCAGCAGTAAAAGAAGCTTTGATCCGTCAGGGAATTTCCGCCGACCGGATCACGATCTTCGGTCACAGCAACACGCAACCGCTCGTAGTGGAAATAACCGAAGAAGACCAGCAGCGAAACAGACGAGTGGAAGCAGTCTTCAAGAAAAGGTAGAAGCTGAGTCAGTAATCGACCGGAAGACGGTATTCGCCAAGCGGAATGTGTTTGTCTTTCAGGAAGGGCCTTCCGGTTGGTCGCAAAGTCGCAATGCGTGCGATCTTGAAGTCACGGTAATCGCTGCGCAAATGACACCACGCGATGACATGCCAGTTGAAAGCATAAAAGACCAGTCCGATCGGCTCGATGTGTCGCTGACTCGTTTCTTCTTTCAGATTCATATAATGCAACTCCAGCTGATGACTGTTGGAAATAGCTTCCTGTATGGTCGATAAATAGTCGAAATCCGGCGTTACGCGACTCGGTACCTGGAGCTTAATCGAAGCGCTGAGCTGTTCGAGTTTTTCCTTCTGCGAATGCTTCAGCACGGTCTTTACCTTCGTAAGTGCAGTCGAAAAGTGCGTGTGCGTTGTTTTATCGGCAAAACCCGACAGCAGCGTTTCCGAAACCAGCAGTGCATGTGCTTCCTCCATGGAAAAAGCCACCGGCGGGAGGAAAAATCCCTGCGTGATGAAATAGCCCCGGTGCGGTTCGAAAGCTACCGGAATGCCGGATTCACCCAACGCTTTTACATCGCGGTAAACGGTTCGGATACTCATCCCGAAACGATCGGAAATTTCTTCGGCCGTGACGTATTTCTTGGATTGTAATACGGTCAGAATGGCAAACAAGCGGTCGATGCGATTCATACGTTCGGTTTATCGGGAAGCACTTTCCCGGGATTTAACAGGTTTTTCGGATCGAAAACGCGTTTGATGGCGCGCATCAATTCCAGTTGCACTTCTGAAAAGGCAATATCCATATACGAACGCTGAACGAGGCCGATTCCATGTTCGCCGGAGATCGTTCCGCCCAGTTTCACCACTTCGGTGAACAGTTCGCGGATGGCTTTCGGCAATTCTTCGTTCCAGGCATGATCGGCAAGATCACCGCGGAGAATATTGATGTGCAGATTGCCGTCACCGGCGTGTCCGTAGCAAACGGAATGAAAGCCGTACGCCTTTCCGATGCGTTTGACGCTTTCCAGCAATTGCGGCAGGTGATAACGCGGTACAACGGTGTCTTCTTCCTTATAGACGGAATGGCTTTTCACGGCTTCACCGACCTTGCGACGCAGTTTCCAGAGGCTGTCTTTCTGCGCCTGCGTTTCGGCAAAAAGGATTTCGTCGATATCGTACTGCTCAAGCAATCCCATGATCTTCTCGGCGTCCTGTAGCAAAACGTCGGCATTAAAACCGTCGAGCTCGATGAGCAAATGAGCGTCATGATCGTCTTTCAGAATTTCGGGCGGATCGTCGACATGCGGCAATGTATAAATGATGGCGTCGCGCTCCATGAATTCCAGTCCGCTCGGAATGATGCCGGCCATGAACAACGTACTCACCGCTGCACAGGCTTCCGTTGCTTTCCGGAAAGGAACCAGCAGCAATAAATCATGGGTCGGGTGGGGAAGAAGCCGCAATACGATTTTCGTAACGACGGCCAATGTTCCTTCGCTTCCGACGATCAATTGCGTAAGATTATAGCCCGTAGCGTTCTTGATCACGTTTGCGCCTGTCCACATGATTTCGCCGTTCGGTAAAACGACCTCCAGGTTCAGCACGTAATCTTTCGTCACGCCGTATTTCACCGCTTTCGGCCCGCCGCTGTTTTCGGCAATATTCCCGCCGATAAAGCACGAACCTTTGCTCGCCGGATCGGGCGGATAGAACAGGCCCTTTTCGCGAACGGCCTGCTGCAGCATTTCGGTGATCACGCCCGGCTCGGTCGTTACCTGGTGGTTTTCCTCGTCGATGTGCAGAATCCGGTTCATGCGTTCCATGCTCAGTAAAACGCCTCCTTTATCAGCCAGTGCGCCGCCGCTCAAACCTGTTCGTGCTCCCGAAGGTGTTACGATCAGATCGTTCGTGTAGCAGTATTTTAAAATAGCGCTGATTTCTTCCGTGCTTTCCGGTTTAACGACCACGGAAGGATAAAAAACGAAGTCTTCGGTATGGTCGGAAGCGTAGTTAGCCGTGATGGCCTCTCCGGACAGACAGCGCGCTCCAAGCAGGGTTTTTAGAAAATCGACGTGTTGTTCCGCTATCGGTATGCTGTTCATGGGCAATGTTTGTTCAAAAATAGAGAGTCTGTGTTGATTTCCCATTGAAAAGAATCTGTTATTTTCATCGCACTCTAAACATCTAAATACCATTACTATGTTAAAAGAAAATCAGGATTATTTCTTCGCTGAAAGCTCGCTGACCATGAATGCGAAGCAACCGTTGAACCGCGCGTATGCTTCTATCGTCAGCACGAAAGATCACGTGTATATCATTCCAACCAAGACGATCGGGATGTTCATGGTACTGAACACCATCACAACGCATCGTTTGTTCCAGAACACGACCATTCCGGAAGGATTGCGCAACCTCATCGCTGAATCGGGTTCGGTAAGCGAGCTCGAGCAAACACTGAGTGAGCTGTTGCAGAACGACGAAAAGCTCGTACACAAGGTTAGCGATCAGAAAAGCTTCAAATTCCGCGGTTTTTTAGGAAAACATACGCTCCGCATGGCAAAAGGCATGGGCTGGACGTCTGTTATGGCTGAAGGAAAAGGCAAAAGCAAGGAATTCCGCGTTTTCCACGGACAGTAAATCATAGACTTCATGACATCAGGACAACAAGACATCAAGTTGAAATCCTGATGTCCTGAAGTCTTAAAATCCTGACGTCCTGATATCCTGACGTCCAAAAATCAATTCGCTTTAATCTCAAATTCGGTGCGTCGATTTTGCTGACGGCCGTCATCTGTTGAGTTGGTCGCAACCGGTTTGGAAGCGCCATAACCTTTCGCAATCAATCGGTTCGCTGCAATGCCTTTGTTTGTCAGGTATGTTACAACGGCTTCGGCACGTTGCTGCGACAGCGTTTCGTTGATCGTCGCGGAGCCGGTGTTGTCCGTGTGGCCCGAGATCTCGATCTTGAGATTCGGAACTTCTTTCAGCAATTTCACCAGTCGCTCCAACTCGGCATTGGATTCCGGACGCAGCGTCGATTATCCATGATCGAAGAAAATATTCCGCAAGGCGATTTTGCTGCCCACGGCAATGTTCTTCAATTCGATGGTCTTGTTGATCAGCTGATCGGGCGTTCCCGCCGGAATATCGAAGTTTTCCGAATGGAACAGGTAACCGGTGGCTTTTACGGAAATACCGTAGTTTTTCCCGGAATTCAGCGTGATGATGAACTTTCCGGTCGCACTGTTCGTCGTAAACGTTTCGATCACTTGCCCTGTAGCGTTGTCGGTGATCTCGATCTGTGCTTCAACCGGCTTGCGCGAAATCGCATCGATGGTAACGCCTTTGAAAACGGTCAGCGATTTCTTTTTTACGTCCACGGTGCTTTCGATCGCATGGTCTTTCACCGGCTGTGCAATGGAAGCCAGCAGGTAATCTTCGGTTTCCACTACCGGTTTTTTCTCCGGTCCGAAGAAAGTCACGCGGTAAATATCGTAGCCACCTTTTCCGCCTGAGCGATTGGAAGCAATGTAAGCGAATTTCCCGTTGGCTGTCGAAGCGAAAAAGAAGTCGTCGTAAGGCGTGTTGATCGGGTAGCCCATATTCACCGGCGCTCCCCATTGTCCCTGCGCTTTTTTCGAAACGAAAATGTCGTAGCCGCCCAGCGATTCGTGTCCCTGAGAAGCAATATACATCGTTTCACCGTCGATGTGGATATAGATCGGTCCGTCGTTGAACTTCGAATTAACGCTCGGAATACCGGCCGCGGTCATGTAATCCTGCTTCATTTTGTTCTGCATGGCCGAAAACATCACTTCCGTTCCGCTGGTGCGCGTATCGCTGTCGCGGGAGAAGAAAATCTTCCAGCCGTCGTCGCTGTAGGAAGCATACGTTTCGCTGGCCTTATCGGAGCTGATCTGGAACACCATTTTCTTCGGATCGGACCAGTTCGCGCCTACGAGCTTCGATTCGTAAATGTCGGTCTGACCGGTTTGATCGGCACGGTGAAGCAGCATTTTGCTTCCGTCGTAAGAAAGGCAATTGGAAACGTCGTCTGTGGTCGAATTGATCGTTCCGGCCAGTGCTTTCGGCTTGCTCCAGGTTCCGTCGTTCAAGGACGTGCTGTAGATATCGTAATCGTATTCGCCGACTTCGTTTGTCTGGTGACTGTTGCTGCGATTGGACGAGAAGATCATTTCGGCGCCGTCGGTTGAGATGGACGGCGCGATGTCATCCTGCGGTGTGTTGAGCGCTTCCACGTTGTCGACCCACGCCCGCACAGGATTCGCTTCGGCTGTTTTGGCGGCCGCGCATTCTTTTTTATGCTGACCAACGAACTTCGCGAAGTTGTCGGCTTTTTTGTACTCGGCCTCAAACGCCTGGTAGGACTTGAGCGCTTCGTCGTATTTGCCTTCCAGCTGCAGCGCGTAGCCCATGTAGTAATTCAGGAACGGATCACACGCCGGATCGAGCTGTTTCGCTTTTTTGAAATAAGAAATGCATTTCGACGGATCGTTCGAATGCGCGTGGCATACACCGATCTTGAAATTCAGCTCGGCGTTGTTCGGGTTGAATTTCTGCGCGATCTCGTACTGCTGCAAGGCTTTTTTATAATTCAGCCCGAAATCCTGCACGAGGAACAGCGCTTCGTTAGCTGCTTTGAAAAGCTCGTTGCCCTGATCGATGGCCGCTTCGGCTTTTTTGAAGCCTTCTTTGTCGTCTTTGAAGTTCGACGACTTGAATTCTACGTTCTGTGCGAAAGTCTGTACGGAGAGTCCCAGAACGATCGCTGTCAATATCTTCTTCATCTGCTTAATTGCAATTTCCTGAATAATAGGTTTTTCCTTCGACCGCTCCCAGCTCGTTGGCCTTATGCCAGTCTTCGCAGGCGCCGTTCAGATCGCGGAGCATTTCTTTCGCCATTCCGCGGTTCACATAGCCTGCTGCGTATTTCGGATCGAGCGAAACGGCTTTGTTGCCAAACTCGAGTGCCTTCGCATAATCTTTCCGCTTGAACCAGACAGCCGAAAGATTGGAAGCCGCAGGAGCATAGCTCGATTGCAATTGCAGCGCTTTTTCGAAGTCTTTCTGAGCGTCGTCTATACTGCCTTTTTCGAGGAACGTTGCACCGCGGTTGTTGTATGCCAACGCGTAGTTCGGATCGATGGAGATCGCACGGTTGAAAGCGGCGATCGCACCGGCGTAATCTTTCATTTTCTTTTTGGTCGTGCCGATGTTATTCAGCACGAACGCCAGGTTCGGGTTTTTCCGCTGCGCTTCTTCGTAGTCGGCAATGGCTTTCGGGTAATTCGCCATCATGCGGTGACAGCTGCCACGGTCGTTGTAAGCATAAGCAAAGGCCGGATCCAGCTCGATGGTTTTCGTGAAATACCTGATCGCTGTCGCATAGTCCTGCTGCAGGAATTTCAGCGTTCCGTAGTTGTAATAAGCTTTCGGATTGGCCGGATCGAGCGAAATGGATTTCTCGTAATCCTTTTCCGATAAAAGATAATCGCTTAATCCCTGGTAAGCCCGGCCGCGTTGGAAATAAGCCTTGGCATACGACGGATTTTTCTCGATGAGGTTCGTAAACGTTTTGACGGCATCGGAAAAGCGCTCGTCTTCGTTTTCGGCAACGCCTTTGTTGTACCATGCCGCGGTGAAATTCGGATCGGCGTTCACCGATTTGCTGAATTCCGCAATGGCGGCATCGTATTGTTTGTTGTTAAACAGCTCGATTCCCTTGTTGTAAGCTTCCTGGCTCGCTGCGATGGTCGCGTTCTGCTGGTTGAGCTTCGTGATGGAATCCCGGTACCGCTGTTCCTGGGGCGTGAGTGCCTCGACCTGTGCCGTTGCCTGCGCCGAAAAAAGCAGCAAGCCCAGGACAAGTAATCTTCTGGCTTGTTTCATGATGTGTTTTGGTTTTAGCGCATTGAATATAGTATTATATCATACAGGATTGTGCAGGAACTTATTAACAATGCTTGCGACCAGGACATTTCCACTATCTTTTCACCGTTAACTTTCAAACAGCAGATTCAGATGATTCGTGTCGAACAATTCCATGGCGAAAAAACGATAAACGGTCAGACATTGCGCACGGTATTGGATGATCTGGAACCTTCCCTTTTCAAACCGGAAATCATGGAAGAGCTCTTTGCTGAAACGGATTCGGAAGAAGGGTTGATTGAAGCGTTGAAAAAAATAAAGTCGCAGTGTACGCCGGTTGAATTACTGATGTATATCCGTCAGCTGACAGGTATTTCGCTGATGGAAGCAACGAATATATTGCACAGAATCTGAAGCACTGCCGTACATACAAGTAAAGCAGAATACCTGTATCTTTACCTCGCCTGAATCTGTCAGGCATAGAACTAGCTCATAAACAGAAATGAAAGAAGCATACCTGGTAGACGGTGTTCGCACCGCGATCGGAAATTTCGGCGGAACGCTTTCCGTTGTTCGTACAGACGATCTGGCGGCCATCGCCATTGAAGGATTGATCAAAAAAATACCAAATCTTGACCCTGCGGCTATCGAGGACGTGATTCTCGGTTGTGCCAATCAGTCGGGAGAAGATAACCGCAACGTGGCCCGCATGGCCGGATTGCTGGCCGGATTGCCTGTTTCGGTAGCCGGTGAAACGGTGAACCGCTTGTGTGCTTCCGGAATGGCGGCGGCAGTCAACGCTGCACGTGCGATCAAAGACAACGCCGGTGAATTGTACATCGCCGGTGGTGTGGAAAACATGACGCGCGGACCGTGGGTAATGTCGAAAGCGGCTACACCGTTCGGTCGCGACCAGCAGCTCTACGATTCTTCCTTCGGCTGGCGTTTTATCAACCCGAAAATGCAGGAGCTCTACGGAACCGATGCCATGGGAAACACAGCTGAAAACCTCGCGGAGCTATACAGCATCAACCGCGAAGACCAGGACAAATTTGCCCTTTGGTCGCAGCAGAAAGCAGCTGTAGCAAAGGAAAAAGGCATTTTGCAGCAGGAAATCGTTTCGGTGGAAATTCCGCGTAAGAAACAAGATCCGCTGTCATTCGATCACGACGAATTCATGCGTCCGCAAACAACGATGGAAGCGCTTGCAGGCTTGCGTCCGGCGTTTAAAAAAGACGGTTCCGTAACGGCAGGAAATGCTTCCGGACTCAACGATGGAGCTGCGGCTTTGCTGATGGCTTCCGAAGGAGCTTTGAATACACACAATCTGAAACCGATCGCGCGATTTGTAAGTGCAGCAGTAGCAGGTGTGGAGCCACGCATTATGGGAATCGGTCCGGTGGAAGCATCGCAGAAAGCCTTGCAGCGCGCCGGTTTAACCTTGAACGATATGGACGTGATCGAGCTGAACGAAGCTTTTGCTGCACAGGTACTCGCTTGTACGCGCAAGCTCGGTCTCGACGACAACGATCCGCGCATCAATCCGAACGGTGGTGCGATCGCGCTTGGTCATCCGCTCGGAATGTCGGGAGCACGTATTCTGCTGGCTGCTGCCAATCAATTGCAGCGCACGGGAGGAAAATATGCGCTCGTAACCATGTGTATCGGCGTTGGACAGGGCTATGCGACGGTGATCGAACGCGCCTGATTCCAACCATTTAACCAATTAAACGTCTAAAGAGTGCTATGAAATACGTGTGGTTGCTTTTCCTGTTGATTGCCGGGGTGATCTCGACGACGGCCTGTAAACGAAAACAGGCTGTGTGGGAGACCGAATGGCAGGCGCCATTGTTGAAAGATACGCTCAATCTTGACAAGCTTATTACCGAAGATTCGCTGATCGTTGTGAACGGCTCTTACCTCGAGCTGTCCATCGATCGCACTGTTTACGAGCTAAAGCTCAGCGATTTCGTCAAAATACCGGATACAACCGTTCAGCACTCTTATGCCATCGCAGCTTCCAGCTTCAATGTGCCGGCGGGAACTTCCTTCGTGAACAATGCCAAAGAGCACGTGATCGATATGGGAAGCATCCAGCTGAAGAAAATCCGCGTGAAATCCGGCGGTATTTCGTTGCAATTACACAATCCGATCGGGACAAAAGCCTACTTCACAGTCGAATTGCCGGGCGTGACGTACAACGGTGCTACGCTGACGCAGGATTTTATAGCACCGGCCGGTACGAATGCCAATCCGGGAATTGTGAACGGTTTTGTTGACCTGAGCGGCTATGAGCTCGATCTCCGTGGCGCTACGCAAGGCTCTTACAACCGCATTCAGTCCAAAATTCTCGTAACATCCGATCCGCAGGGACCAACGGTGATGGTGACCAACCAGGATTCCCTGAAAGTACTGTTCAACATGCAGGATATTCAGCTCGAATACGCCCGCGGTTACTTCGGGAACGAGCTCATTACGGATACGATCACCGAACACATCGCTGCGCTGAACAAGATCGCAGGCGGTATGATCGACATTCCCGAAGCGACGCTCGATCTGGAGCTGGTGAACGGAATGAAAGTCGCTGCCCGTGCGATGATCACGCATTTTAAAAGCACGAACAATCAACAATATTCGGTCAACCTGGCGCATCCTTCCATGGGATCGTGGATGACCATCAACAGCGCTACCGGAAACGAATTCAGCCTGAATCCGTCGACCACTTCGCTGCATTTCGACGCCAACAACAGCAACCTCGAACAATTGCTCGAAAATCATGGTGCCGACAACACGATCGGTTTCCAGGTACAGCTGAATCCGTGGGGGAATACTTCGGGCGGCTGGGATGAGATATTCCCCCAAAGCAGCCTGAAAGTAAACCTGGCAGCAAATATGCCACTGGCAATCGGTCTTTCGGATGTGATCCTGCAGGATACCTTCGATTTCTCGTTCAAACAGGATTTTACCAAAACACACGTACAGTCTGGATCGATGTGGATGGACGCTGTGAACGCGTTCCCGCTTACGGGAGAAGTAACACTTTACCTGATGGATGCTTCGGGGAACGTACTCGTTACGATTAACGGAAGCGAGCCGGCGGNNTTAACGGAAGCGAGCCGGTGGCCTCGTGCGTTTACGGGACGATGGAAGCGGACGGTCTGATGCACAAAAAATCGCGTGTCGAATTCTACATTCCCGAATCGGCGGTGGAGGATCTCGAAGCCGTAACGCAGCTTTCCGTGAAGCTCGTTCTGAATACGCCGAACGAAGCGACCAATGTCAGCGAGCAGGTCAATATTCCGGCCGGGGCATTTTTCGGGTTCAAGCTCGGTGCACGATTAAAAGTGGAAGCGCGCATATGAAAACTCTTCTGCTTGTTTTAGTAGTACTCGCTTCCGGAACGGTTTCCGCACAATTACTAATGCCTGCTTACGGCGATTCGGTGTTTTTAACGCAAAACACGATCGAGCTGGACGGTATCGGAGAATACCAGGGCTCGGCCATTCGCCGCGAATTTGCCAATACGCTCGTTTTCGGCGGTTTCATCGATACGGAAATGAAAGACCGCTCGTTTGATCATCACAACGAGATCAATCGTTTCGGTGGAAATGCCAATGCCGAGATCCGCTACATTCACGGAAGCGGAAAATTGTTCGGCCGTGATTCGCTCACCTGGATGGTCAAAGCCGGTTACAATGCAATAGGAAATCTGAACTACGGCAAAGACGTTTTCGGATTAGCGTTTTACGGCAGCGTTCCTTACATCGGCATGACGGCCGAGCTCACCAATACAACCCTCGATTTCGCGGCTTTCCAGAAGATCGGATTCGGACTTGTGAGTAAAAAGAACGGTTCCTCTATCACGTTGAACCTGATCAACGTGCAGGAATACGCCGACGGTTTGATCCGCAAAGGCGAGCTGAAACAAAACGAAGACGCTTCGCAGATCGATCTGCTCCTGAACGGGAATTTCCGCTTTACAGAAGGAACCGGCTTCAGCAAAGGATTGGGAGCGGCGATCGATATCGATTACCGCGTTCGCGTTCCGTGGGGAAAATCCTTCACGACTTTTCAGATCAGCGGTCAGAACCTCGGATTTGCTTATATCCACAGCGGTTTGCGTCGCTATGAAGCCGATTCGTCGTATTCTTATGACGGTTTCGACCTCGACTACTTCAACGACGATGAAAATCCGCTTGGTGAAGACTTTGCGCTGCTGGATTCGCTCGGAATCAGCTCCGATACGGTGAAAAGGGCCGTTATGCTACCCGGCTACATCCAGGCTGCCAAGCTCGTAGATCTCCATTCACCGAAAAAACTGCAATCGTATTTCGGAATCCGGCTTTATCCGACTTTTAACAGTGTGCCGCTGCTCTTCGCCGGTGTTTACTGGAAAACGGCAAAATTTGTGCACACTGCCGCATCGCTCTCGTATGGCAATTTCGGCAACCTGAAAGGCGGTTTGTATGCCACACTGATATTCGATAAGTTCAATTGGATGATTGGAACGGACAACCTCGTCGGAGTGGTCTCGCGCGCAGGAACAGGGGAATCCGTCGTAACAAAACTCGTATGGAAGCTCAATTGAAAAAAGGAGGATTACTGTTGTTGCTGCTGATCACTTTCCCGGTGTTTGGCCAGATTTCTTTTTACAAGATCTATTCCGGCAACGGCTACGATCAGGGAGAAGGTATCTGTCAGCTTTCCGATAATAGTTACCTCGTTACCGGCTCTTCTTCCAGTTTTGAAGAAGCACCGTCGCAGGTTTTTTTGCTGAAATTGGATGAGTATGGCAATTACGTCTGGTCGAAAGCTTATGGTGGCGCTGAATCCGAGGAGGGCAAACGCGTTATGGCGGTCGAGGGTTACGGCTATTACATTGCAGGAACATCTTCCAGCAGCGGCTCGGGCGATTTCGATAACTACCTGCTGTTCACCAACACGAACGGTGATCGCCTGTGGGATATTTACACCGACAACGGCGGTTGGGAACGCATCCACGATGCTGTTATGCTGCCCGATACGTCCATCTTTGCAGTCGGAGAAACGGACGCGAATTCACCTGCTGTTTCGGATATGTTCATCACGCGCTACTCCAAAACCGGTGTGCTGATGTGGTCGCTCGAGCTCGGTTCCGAAGACGGCTCCGATGTTGCTTATGCCGCTCAGATCGCAACCGATACAACCGTTCTGGTGGCCGGAACCAAATACGTGGTCGATTCATTGAAAAACAAAGCGTATGTGGCCTTACTGCACATAGATGGCTCGGTGATCTGGGAAAAGACCTACGGTAATGATGGCGATTATCGGCTCAACGAAGTCACCACACGCGATGGTTTGGTGAAATCGCTTGGACAACGTATCAAAACCGGTAAAACCGACAACGATATCTACAACGTGACCGTTCATTTGAACAACGGCGCTTTCATCAGCTCCGAAGAGTACTACATGGACGACGACGCGCGTTATACGGCTGCTGTACAATACGAACCGGGCAACCAGGGACATTTCCTCGTGGCCCAGCAAAGTATCAATCCGAATACGCCCACTTTTCCTGAAGGCGAAGATGCGGTGTTGTTCCGTTTCAACGACGGTTTGTTCTGGGACGGATACGGCGTGAGCTATTCGGGAATAGGGCAGGACCAGTTCAACCAGATCATTCCGACTTCCGACGTATTTGCCGTCGCGGTAGGCTATACCAGCTATTTCGGTCCGGGCGGAAGCAGCATCATGGTCGTGAAAATCGGCGATGGAAACGTATTCCCACCGGCCGTGGAAACTCCGGATGTCTACGACCTTGTTTACCTCGAAGAGCTGCACGAGCTCAAAACGCTGGAGGTTTATCCGAATCCGGCAAACGATCAGCTGTTTATCACCGTTTCGGAAAAAGCCTTCGATTACGTACTCCGAGATGCAACAGGCAAAGCGCTGACTTCAGGCTCGGCCTTCGCTAACGGTGAGATCGACGTTTCGCAACAAGCAGCAGGAATTTACTTTCTTACGATCGCTCACGCCTCGGGCGAGCAAACGACTGTGCGTGTGATTAAACATTGACAGTAGGAGGCAAGACATCAGGACTTCAAGACCCGCCTACCGGCAGGCAGGCTTCAGGATTTTACGATATTAGGACTGAACATGAAGCAGGATCCTTCGGAGTCGCTTCATGTTGCAGACTGGCCAATTGAAGACCGGTGACTGAAAAACTACCAAAAGTATGCGTCCTCGTTCAACCATTTCCCCTGAACCCGCATCACCTGTTCCAGAACATCGCGAACACAGCCTTTTCCTCCGAAAAACGGCGATTGGTAATGACAGATCGGTTTGACATCTACGGCAGCATCCTGTGGACAAGCGCTCACGCCGACCTCGCGTAGCAGCGGAATATCCGGAATGTCGTCGCCCATATAGAGCACCTGTTCATCCTCGAAATTAAATTCTTCCTGTAAATTCCGGTAAATGGTCAGCTTGTCGCGCGATTGGAGCACAACACGATGAACGCCCAGGTTTTCGAGCCGTTCTTTTACATCCGGCGCACTGGCTCCGGTGATCACGAAGATCTTGTAGCCTTTTCGCAGCGCATATTGAAGCGCATAGCCGTCTTTAGAGTACATCGTGCGGACTACGTTGCCGTTGGAAAACGCCACGTCGCCATTGGTTAACACGCCATCGACGTCAAAAATAAAAGTGGTGATCTTCGGAAGTCGTTCTTTGTAACTGATCATGGTTTCGGATATCGTTTTTGGATGCTTTCGGAGAGCAGACGGTATAATTCGGCTTGCTCGTCATTCAGCATGGACAGGTGCTTGGAAATAGTCGCCTGATCGTAGCGTTTGGCCGGTCCAGTCTGACTTTCATAAGCCGTTTGATTGCGCAAGCGCGAAACCGTTTGCTCGAGCAGCGGTTGCAGCCATTCGAAAGACAGTTCGTTTTGCTGCAGGAATTGCTGTGCCTGATCGACCAGGTGATTCGTGAAATTATTCGTGAACACAGCCGCCAGGTGCAGCTCTACGCGTTTGGAAGCCGGCAGTTCGACAACAGTCGAAGAAAGTTGTTTTCCAAGTTGTAGCAATTGATCTGTCAATTCAGGTGTCGAAGCTTCGACGAACAGCGGAATGCGATCAAACGGAATGGCTTGATCGCCGGCAAAGCTTTGCAGTGGATAAAACACGCCAACAGGCTGTTCATGCGGCAGTGAAAGGACATCCACAGTACCGGCAGTACTTGCGACTGGTGCGATTTTGCTCAGCTCGGGAAGTAATTTCTGTAAGGCGTCGTCCGAAAGGCAGCAAATGATCAGATCGGTTTCAGCCAGTGCGCTCACCGTGTCGACGGAAACAGCTCCCAATACTCCGGCGAGCTGTGTGGCTTTGGCAGCCGTACGGTTGTAAACCCGATCGACAGGAATACCGGCGGCAACCAATGCTTTACCAAGATGAAAAGCCACGTTTCCGGCTCCTGCAATGCTTATGGATCGAAGATCAGACATCAGCTCAAAAATACCGTTTTTATTGGTGATTAACGATTCCGGTTGCTACATATGATCAACGATACAGGAATCCAATAATAGCGTCTGCAAAAACTAATATCGTGATATTGTTTTCCACCTGATTTCAACAAAAAAGGGTCATTCATCTCTGAACAACCCTTTCATGCGTTATCGCAAACGGTTATTTACCGTGGCATTGTTTGTATTTTTTACCGCTGCCGCAAGGACAAGGATCATTACGTCCGATCTTTGGACCGGCAATGATCGGTTCCTGTTTTACATTTTCGGATGGATCATAATAATCCTGTGTTTCCATTAATTCAGGTGCCCCGCCGCCTGCCGCCACCATATCTTCTTTGCGCTGACGCATTTTGCTCATATCGGTTTTTTGCTGACGGCCTTCACGAATTTGTCCGGCATTGTTTTCCTCAACAGGTAATCCGGCGTGTGCAAGGAAGGAAACAATGTTCTTATTGATCTCACTGTTCAATTGCTCGAACAAAGTATATGCTTCCACTTTATAAATTACCAACGGATCTTTTTGTTCGTAGGTTGCATTCTGTACCGACGTGCGGAGATCATCCATGGCACGAAGATGTTCTTTCCA
>DJFN01000125.1:0-8850 GCA_002432085.1 Flavobacteriales bacterium UBA5871 | reverse complement strand
ATATGCGAACCTTGTGTTGCTTTAATATTCTGGAACACCGGCAACGCATCTTTCTTCAACACATCACATTTACGCAGGTAAGCGGTTTTTGCTTCCACATATAATGCTTCTGCAAGCGTATTGCTATCGGCTTTATCCAGTTGTTCTGCGGTGATTTGTGTATCGATACCAAAGTTGATGATACAAGCCATCTTAAATCCTTCATGATCGTTCTGCTCTTTGAACGAAGCAATCAATCCATCGGCCACCGAATAAAATGCATTGTCTGTATCAAGCGTTAAACGTTCGCCACTCAATGCATGGTTACGACGTGTGTACACAGCACCACGTTGCTTATTCATTACATCATCATACTCAAGCAAGCGCTTACGAATGCCGAAGTTGTTTTCTTCTACTTTCTTTTGTGCACGTTCAATTGATTTTGTGATCATACTGTGCTGGATCACTTCACCTTCTTTGTAACCAAGCTTATCCATCATGCCGGCAATACGATCACTACCGAACATACGCATGAGATCATCCTCAAGCGATACATAGAATTGTGAAGAACCGGGATCGCCCTGGCGACCTGCACGACCACGTAACTGGCGATCGACACGACGACTATCATGACGCTCTGTACCAAGAATGGCTAAACCGCCAGCTTCTTTTACACCTGCACCGAGTTTAATATCGGTACCACGACCGGCCATGTTTGTTGCAATGGTTACAGCGCTTGGCAAACCAGCTTCGGCCACAACCTGTGCTTCACGTGCGTGTTGTTTTGCGTTCAATACATTGTGAGGAATTTTTTTCACCTGCAGCATCTTACTCAGCAATTCACTTACTTCAACCGAAGTAGTACCAACAAGTACCGGACGACCGGCTGCACGTATCACTTCAATTTCTTCAATAACTGCTTTGTATTTTTCACGCTTGGTTTTGTAAACCAGATCCTGTCTGTCGTCACGGATCATATTCAGGTTGGTCGGAATTTTTACAACATCCAATTTGTAAATATCCCAGAACTCTCCTGCTTCCGTTTCGGCAGTACCCGTCATACCACAAAGCTTGTGATACATACGGAAATAATTTTGCAAGGTGATGGTAGCATAAGTTTGCGTTGCCGCTTCAATGTGTACATTTTCTTTTGCTTCAATTGCCTGGTGCAACCCATCACTATAACGACGGCCATCAAGAATACGACCGGTTTGCTCATCTACAATTTTCACCTGGCCATCTAACACCACATACTCCACATCTTTTTCAAAGAGTGAATATGCTTTCAGCATTTGGAGAATGGTATGAATACGATCAGCTTTTGCTGAATACTCCGTTAAGAAAGCTTCTTTCTGACGTAATTTTTCCTCAGCAGCAATATCGCTTCTATCTAACGTTGCAAGAGATGTACTGATGTCGGGTAATACAAAGAAGTCGGGATCTTCATTGTCTTTGGTGATCATGCTCAAACCCTTATCAGTAAGATCAACCGAATTACTTTTCTCATCAATGTGGAACAACAATCCTTCATCCACTTTCGGCATTTCTTTTTGCTGATCGGCCAGGTAATAGTTTTCTGCTTTTTGCAATTTCACTTTAATACCCGGTTCACTTAAATACTTGATCAACGGACCATATTTTGGTAAGCCTCTCCATGCACGCATCAACGCAAGACCGCCTGTTTTCGGATCATCATCACCTTCGGAGATTGATTTTTTAGCTTCATTCAAATATTGCTGAGCTAAACGTTTCTGTGCTTCAATGAGTTTTTCAATGCGTGGTTTCATATTGAAGAACTGTTGCTCATTGCTGCCGGTACCAACCGGACCTGCAATGATCAATGGCGTACGGGCTTCATCAATTAAAATACTATCCACCTCATCCACCATAGCGAAGTGCAACTTGCGTTGTACTTTCTCCGTGGTATTCACTACCATGTTATCACGCAGGTAGTCGAAACCAAATTCATTATTGGTTCCGTAAACAATATCGGCCATGTATGCTTTACGACGATCTTCACTGTTGGGTTGATGCTTATCGATACAATCAACAGTCAATCCTAAGAATTCAAACAAGGTTCCGTTCCATTCACTGTCACGGCGGGCCAGGTAATCATTCACTGTTACAAGATGCACACCTTCACCGGGCAATGCATTCAGGTAAGCAGGTAATGTTGATACCAGCGTTTTACCTTCACCGGTAGCCATCTCAGAGATCTTACCTTGATGAAGTACACTACCACCAATCAACTGCACATCGTAATGCACCATGTTCCAGGTTACTTCTGTTCCGCCGGCCAACCATGATTTTTTATAGAATACCTGGTCGCCTTCCCCCTCGGCTCCGGGAGCAATCCGCATGTGTGGGCGCTTGATCACAAGGTCTCTGTCTAATTGTGTAGCTGTTGCCTGCAACTCAGCATTGTTGGTAAACCTGCGTGCTGCTTCTTTCACCACAGCAAAGGCTTCGGGATGAATTTCTTCGAGTACCTCTTCAATTTTTTTATCTCTTTCCTTACGTAGTTTATCTATTTCCTGGTAGGTAGCATCTTTTTCCTGGATCTGGTCTTCATTAAATGCATCGGCATTTAAGGTAAGTGAAGCAATTTCTTCATCAATGCCTTGCAGATGCGTTTTGATACGCTGCCGGAATTCCTGTGTTTTATTACGGAGTTCATCATTGGTTAAGCTTTGGTATTGCTGGAAATACTGGTTGATTTTTTCAACGATAGGCGAAAGCTTTTGAACATCTTTCTCGCTCTTGCTGCCACCAAACAGTTTCGATAGGAATCCTAACATATGTATAGATTAATAAGTCAATTATTTTGATTAAAGCTTCCCTGTGTCAAATACAATGCAAAGTTTAAAACAAAGCCAATTTGACAGAGGCACCTTTTTTACAGGGCGACAAAGGTAATGATTAACTCTTGAGTGCGATGAGCAAGGTTAAATTTCGAATCATCTAAATGCAATAGAAACCACAGCTTTAGCATCTCCTGAAGCATCAATTACCTCACAATAAACCACGCAAAAAACAGTTTACCCAACAGCACAGACAACCTTCGCCATCCAAACGGCAGGTTTGCCTTTTAAATTGATTCATTCGAAGTGAGCAAACTTTTGAAGGTATTGTCGTCTATTATTTAACATTTCGGAAAATAAATTATTGACGAAAATTTTCGTATTTCGCATTTCAAACATGTTTATGAAGAAATTATTACTCCTTCTCCTTATCATCAGCACATCCGTATCCGTAAAAGCCCAAACAGCCGGTATCACCGGCAAAGTAACCGACTCAACTGGCTCAAAAGGGTTGGACAAAGCCACAGTTAAGCTGGTAGAAAAAAATTTCCCTTACGACACATCGAGAACTTCAACCAATGCTAAAGGTGAATTCAGCTTTGCAAAAATTCCTACTTCAACTTACTCGATTGTGATCAGTTACACCGGTTATAAGCCTATGATCAAAGAATTTTTTAAACCGTCGGCAGGCGTATCCAATATTGATTTGGGTGAACTGGTGCTGGTAAATTCTTACCTCGATCTGAAAGAAATTGTGATTGAAGCCCCAGCGGTAACCATGAAAGAAGATACGGTTGAGTACCGAGCCGGTGCTTTTCAAACCAAACCAAACGCTACAACTGAAGAGTTATTGAAGAAATTACCTGGTGTTCAGGTTGACAGAGAAGGAAATGTAACTGCACAAGGCAAGGCGGTAACACGTGTAAAAGTTAATGGAAAAGATTTCTTTTCAGGCGACCCGAAGACAGCCACCAAAGAAATTCCTGCTGACATGATCGATAAAGTTCAGGTGATTGATGACTATGGTGATCAATCGACTGTTTCAGGTGTTCGTGACGGTGAGCCGGAGAAGGTGATTAATCTTCAATTGAAAAAAGATAAGAACAAAGGTATTTTTGGTCGTGCCCAGGCGGGTTACGGTACCAATGACCGTTATACCGGAGCCCTCACCGTTAACCGTTTTAATAACAGCAAACAACTATCCCTTATTGCAAATAGTAATAACGTCAACACATCCACTTTTCAACAGGATGGCAATAGTGGCGGTGGTAATACTGGCGGCGGAGGTGGAGGTGGTGGCCGGGGCGGTATGAACTTTGGCGGAGGCGGTGGTAATAGTACTGCTGGTGCTAATCAAAACGGTATTACTAAGCTTAACTCTATTGGCTTAAACTATCGCAACGATTTTGGAAAACGTAATTCATTTTACGGAAGCTATACTTATTCGCACAGGAATACGACAATTGAACAATATACCGCTCAGGAAAATATTGGCAAAACAGGATCAGGATCAATCTTTACAAATACAGATCAAGGTTCATTAAATAAAAACGGAACACACCGAGCATTTGGCAACCTCGAGCTTTGGATAGATTCATTTAATTATATTAAATTCAGCCCAAATTTCTCTCTTACTGAATCAAACAACCGGTCTGCCAGTGTTTTTGACATTTTCAAAGACAGTACCAATAGACTCCAAAACGGCAGTAATTTGAATTCATCTTTAAGTAACCGTCCCAACTTTAGGAGTACCCTACTATATAACCATCGTTTTAAAAAACGAGGCCGCAACTTTTCATTTAACAGCGATATCAATTTCTCTTCAAATGAAAGTGATCAGTTTACAGACAATGAATCTGTTATTTATCTTATTCCAAGCGGCACAAAAGACTCTGTGATTAAACAAAACATTCTCCAAGATAATCATAACAAAAGCGTTAGTCTAAGGGCTACATACACTGAGCCGCTTTCTGTTGATCGATTTCTCGATTTGAGTTATAATTACAACAAAAACTTCGGCAACAATGATAAACGAAATTTTGTTCAACTCCCCGGAAGCTCTAATTATACTTTAATTGATTCACTAACTAATGCTTACGAAAGCAATTTTGACTACAATCGTATTGGTGCCAGCATACGTACAATAAAGAAAAAATATAATTATAGTCTTGGGGTTATTTTTCAGCCGGTCGTTATGCGTGGTTGTGACACAAACAAAGACAGTGCTTATAAAACAATAACTAATTTTAATTGGTTCCCGGTTGCTCGTTTTACGTACAATTTCACACGTACTAAATCACTCAATTTTAACTATAATGGAAGTGCACGGCAGCCGAGTTTTGAACAATTGCAGCCTGTACCCGATATCAGCAACGTCCAATACCAAACTGTAGGCAATCCCTTACTGCGTCCATCTAACAGCCATAACTTTAATTCCAACTTTAATAATTTCAATTTTAGTTCAGGACGTATCTTCCTGGTAAACTTAGGTTTCAATTTTATTGAAGACCAGATTGTAAATAATGTTATTCGCTTTAAAGATGTGGCTGGCAATCCAACCGGTGGACAATTAACCCGTCCAGAAAATGTAGATGGTTATTACAATGCAAACCTCTTTACTACATATTCAAGACCTTTCAAAAACAGGAAGTATGTTGTCAGCGCCAATAGTATGGTTAATTACAACAACAACATCAGCCTTGTAGATAATGAGCGCACGATTAGTAAAAACTGGCTATATAGTCAAGGAGTAAATTTCGAATTTAATATTCCATGGCTTGAATTGGTTACAGGCGGAAGATATAACCTAATCTATAACGATTTCAGTGGAACCACTAACCCAAGCACCCGCCAAACAACCTGGACGCTTAGCAGTGATGCCCGCTTCGATTTTGGTGCAGGATTTATTTTCCGTTGGGATTTTGATTACACCATCAACCAAGGTCTTGCAGCAGGTGTGCAAAAAAACATTGCTCTACTTAATGCATCACTTGAAAAAGAAATATTTAAAAAGAAAAATGGTGTTATACGTCTTGCCGGATTTGACATTTTTAATCAAAATACTAATGTAAGCAGGACTATTGACAACAATTTTATAACCGATAGAAGAACAAACAGGCTTACACAATACTTCATGTTAAGCTTTACTTATCGCCTCAATAAGTTTACAGGAACTCAACCTCAGCAGAATAATATGCGCCGGATGGGTGGCGGAGACCGTATGATGATTAATGAAAATTAATTCTGTCAATACACATTAAAAAAAGCAGCCACAAAATGTGGCTGCTTTTTTTAATGTCTTGTATAAAAGAACTTAAAGTAAATAAAGTAGGCGCCCGATACTAAAACGGTGGTTACAATTTGTGTAAGTATAGTTGAAAGCAGGCCTTTTAAAAAGGAGGCAGTTTTATTACCGCTATAGAATTGAGAACAGGCCCAACCATAATAACAACTCCAGCAAAGAAGATAAAAAACAAGAAATGGATAAAAGGGCGGGTGAAAGATAACCCAAATGGGAGCAATGAATAAACTGAAAAAAATGGAGCGCTCGCCCGAAGTAAAGGCAGCCAACACCAGATTTTCTGAATAATTTATTTTGTCTTTCCGAAAAAGTAACCGGTTAAATAATGCCAGTAATGGAATGTTTAAAAAAATGATGAGGTTCACATGTTTATTAAGAAACGGCGAAATAGGGTTTGGCGGTACCCTTGAGTCTCCTGAAAAATTGGTAAATCCTGAGCTGATAAGAATAACCGATGCAAACCCCACGATGAGGATGATAAACGTAAATGGGTTGAAATATTTCTTCCGTTTCCCTTCCACATATTCTCTTGCCACGATCCCTGGCTTGTAAGCCAATTGCCAGATGAGCGAAAAAATCCCTTTATCGGCATGGGTAAACGCATGGATCAGGTCGTGCCAGATATGCTTGAAGTTGAGCCGGTGGGTATCGGCATTTTGTCCGCATTGCGGGCAAAAACGTTGTGATGGTTCTAATACGGAACCGCAGTTTAAACAATTGGTTGATTGCATAAGCAGTTTTGGCTGAGGTGAAAATAGTAAAACCAGCTGATTTACGGCGAAAAAGAGGCGCCGTCCTGCTTCTCAAAAAACCGTTTCAGCTTTTCCACAAATTCCGCTTAGGCTTGCACTTGTAACCCTGTTTCCATTACCTTTGCGGCCTGAAAAACAAGTTTAAAGTTTCAGGTTTAAGGTTAGCAGGTTTCCTATTCCACAGCCAACTTTAAACGTTTCAACCTTTCAACGTTAAACGTTCAACCATATGCCCGGACAATTAAAAGAGGTACGTAACAGGATCAAGAGTGTACAAAGCACCCAGCAAATTACCAAAGCCATGAAGATGGTTAGTGCAGCTAAATTGCGTAGAGCACAGGATGCCATTATTCAAATGCGCCCTTATGCGCAAAAGTTGCAGGATATGCTCAGCAATATTGTGAGCAACAGCGACGGTAGTGTTAGCATGAAACTGGCTGCTGAGCGCCCGGTAAATAAAGTGCTGATTATTCTTGTTACCAGCGATCGTGGTTTGTGCGGTGGTTATAATGCTAACCTGGTAAAGCTCGCAAAACAAGCAGTGGCAGAAAGATATGCTGAGCAAAACAGCAGAGGCAATGTGGTGATCTGGGGTATTGGTAAAAAAGGTACCGAAGCAATGCAACGCAGTGGTTTTAAAACCAGCGAAGCTTATAAAGATATTTTCCTGAGTCTGTCATTTGAAAATGTGCAAAAAGCATCGGCTGCGGCAATGGATGCTTTTGTAAAAGGTGAGTTTGATGTGGTTGAACTGGTATACAGCCAATTTAAAAATGCTGCTACGCAGGAATTTAAACTGGAGCGCTTCCTCCCTATTCCAAAAGTGGAAAATAAAGGAGCAGCTGCTAAAACCAAATCAGATTTCATTTTTGAACCCGGCAAAGAAGAACTCATTACCGAGTTAATGCCGAAGATCCTCAATACACAATTATTTAAAGCTGTGCTTGATGCCAATGCTTCTGAGCATGGTGCACGTATGACAGCGATGGATAAAGCAAGTGACAACGCCAACGAATTGTTGCGTTCACTCCGCATCAGCTATAACCGTGCACGCCAGGCAGCTATTACTACTGAGCTGACCGAGATCGTAAGTGGTGCAGCAGCATTAAACAGTTAGGTTGTTTAAAGTTTAAGGTTTCAAGTTCCAGCGAGATCAAACCTTAAAACATTAAACCTTCAACTTTAAACGATTGAATACAGATGGAATTAAGTGTCATTATACCACATATTGAAGCGCTGATTTTTGCAGCTGAACGTCCGCTTACCACACTGGAGCTTTGTGATCTTGTAAACAGTGCATTAGGTTTTATTGAAGACCGTGCAAGTCTCGACCAGACAGAAGCCGCTATTGAAGCTATCAAAGAAAAATATGCAGCGGAGTTTTATCCGTTTGAAGTGAGAGAAAGCGGTGGCGGCTGGCAGTTCCTTACAAAAAAAGATTACCATAAAACAGTTGCGCAAATTAATGGCGATAAGTTTTTAAAGCGTTTAAGTACGGCTGCTTTGGAAACATTATCCATCATCGCCTATAAGCAACCCATCACCAAAGGTGAAATGGAAGCTATACGTGGTGTGAGCTGTGATTATGCTGTTCAGAAATTATTAGAGAAAGAACTCATTGTTATACTTGGACGAAACGAAAAACTTCCTGGCCATCCATTGGTATATGGTACTTCACGTTCGTTCATGGATTATTTCGGCATCAACTCTCCTGAAGATCTGCCAAAGATCAAAGAGATCATTTCAACAGATATTATTGATCCAACCGGCGTACAAAGCGATACATTGAATGTTGCAGGAGAAGAAGAACAGGAACTTTCTTCCAATGAAGCATTAGTTGTAACCGAAGATGGTGAGTTATTGGAACAACCTATCGGCAATGCAGAAGAAGCAGTGAGTGGAAATGATGAGGAGATTGCCGAAGAAAGCTTTCTTGAAGCAGAAGCAATGGAAGAGCAGGAAGAGATAGAAGTTGATACGGAAGACGAGATTGATGCAGAAACTGAAGAAGAAATGG
>DJFN01000129.1 GCA_002432085.1 Flavobacteriales bacterium UBA5871 | reverse complement strand
GCCCTGCTTCTGGGGATTTCTCAGCTACCAGATCACCGAAGCGATGAGTGTTTCACTCGTGGTTTTAGTATTGGCGGCCGTGCTTCATAACGGCAAATACAGCCTTGCAGCGTCGCTGTTGTTATTCCTGTGCTGCTGGCTGCTGCGACCTGTGCTTATTTTATTGTTCCCACTGCTGCTTTACCGACTGATACGCGAACGAAACGCGCTTCTTTCTCTGCGAAGCTGGTGGACACCTGCTGCGTTGCTGCTCGCTATTATCCTGACCTTTTCATGGGAATACCGAAAAGCCGACTATATGGGCCATTGGGGCGAGCTGCACCCGATTTATCACCCAACGAATGAAAGCTTGTTTCGCCCGGTTCATGCATCACTTTCCGACCTGTTTCGCATTTGGGAAACCCGTCCGGAAGTCTTTCACGCCATCGCTGGCAGCAGTCAGGCGATCGATACAACATACAGAAGCCGGGCTTTTCTGACCAATTACATCGCTGAACGGAATGTGCCGCTTAGCACGGAAACGCTTTACACCATTCTGAAGGAATACACTGTAGTGAATCGCGCCTTGCTGAAGCGATTTCCGGTTGAGCAAATCACGAGTGAAACCGGTGGAGAGATCGCGCTTCGGCAACGACTCGATCAGCTTGCGGATTCATTGCGAAAAGCCGAGCCGCTGCAATATCATATTCTGACGCCGTTGAAAGGCCTGCGCGAGCAATTGCCGAAAAGTCAGCTGAACCTCGAGCTGTTCCAGCTTTATTACCGCGGCAGCTGGTGGGCNNTTGCGTCATCGTGATTCTCGGTTCGCTCCTGCTGACCTTTTTTGCCCTTTTTTCGAAAGATCGCCGATTGCTATTACTCGCCGCAGGCGTTTTCCTGTACTTGTTTTACCTGTTCTACGTCCAAAGGATGAACGAGGATCGTTATTTGCTGCCGATGTTGCCGGTTTTACTGGTCGCGGCTTGCGGCAGGCTTACGCGGATTTCAAGATTTCAGGATGTTNNCTTCCAACTTCCAACTTCCAACTACTAAACTTCTAACTACCTTTGATCTATGCAAATCCGAATTCTCTGCATCGGTAAAACGGGCAAATCTTTCCTGGAAGAAGGCGAACGCGAGTACCTGAAGCGTCTCGCGCACTACATTCCGGTGGAGCTTAACATTCTGCCCGATATCAAAAACGCCAAAAGTCTCAGCGAAGAACAGATCAAGCAGAAGGAAGGTCAGCAATTCCTGGAAAAGATCGGTGCTTCGGATACGGTCATTCTGCTGGACGAACGCGGTAAACACTACGACTCGGTCGGTTTTTCGGAGCTGTTGCAGGAGCACTTCAACCGCGGTGGCAAGCAAGTCTTTTTCCTGATCGGCGGACCATACGGATTCAGCAAGGAAATTTACCAGCGTGCCAACGGACAGCTTTCCTTATCGAAAATGACCTTTTCGCACCAGNNATCCTCAAAGGCGAGCCGTACCATCATCGGTAGGAAATGCCTATATTCGAACGGATATGCTGCAACTTGAGCTTCTGGATTGGGCCATTTGGCTGTTCTACGTGCTGACGGGTATTTTCCTGATCTATTTCTTTCCTTACAATCGCAGTACGCTTTCAACTAACTACCGTTTCCTGGGATTTGTGATCAAAACAGTTGGCGGACTGAGCTTCGCACTGATCTATATCTACAGCTACGGCGGCGGTGACACGACCCAGTATTTTCAGAGTCTTGGCCAGTATTCCTCGGTTTTTTACAAAGACCCGAATTCTTATTTCGAGCTGTTGTTCTCCAACGCTGAAGACGCGCAGGTTATTCTGCGTCGCACCAAAACGATCATTTTTTACAGCCACACGAGCGAAGACTGGTTTTTCACCCGTTTGATGTCACCGCTGTACATTCTCGGCTTTAAATCGTACCTGGGCGTTACGTTCTTTATGTCGCTGATTTCCTATTGGGGCAGCCTGAAGTATTACCGATTGATGACTTACCTGCTTCCGGGCAAGGAGAAGCTCCTGTTTGCGCTCAATTTCATGATTCCATCGGTGATTTTCTGGGGATCGGGCATTATGAAAGATACGATTACGTTTGCTGTATTCGGCTACGTGCTGCTGCTGTTTTACGAGCTTATTACCTTTCGGAAGAGAGTCGTTTGGAACGTCGTAAAACTCTTGATAGCCTGCCTGGTGATCTTCCAGCTGAAGGCCTATATTGTCCTCGCTTTTATGCCGTGGGTTGCGCTCACGTTGTTCATGTTCATCAATCACCGCATCAAGTCGGTATTTTTTAAAGTCATCCTTTTCCCGATCGTTGTACTGGCAACGACCATATTTGCTTATTACAGCTCCAGTTTTCTTATCGAAAGCAGCTCGAAGTACAATTCCGAGCGCATCATTCAGAATATTCAGGGTTTTCACTCCTGGCATACGCAGCTGGGTGGCTCGGCCTATAGTCTTGGCGAGGTGGAATATACACCTATTGGCCTGGCGAAGAAAATTCCGGCCTCGGTGAATGTCAGCCTGTTTCGTCCCTATCCCTGGGAAGCCGGAAGCGCCTTCATGATGCTCACCAGCGTAGAAAGTATCTGCATCCTGCTGCTGACGTTGTATCTCTTATTCATGGCCCGTTCCAAAATCTTCAAGCTACTCTTTCAGAGTGAATTTCTGACGGGAGCTTTGGTCTTCTGTCTGTTCTTTGCGTTTGCGATTGGTGTGAGTACCTATAACTTCGGAGCTTTGGCGCGATTCCGTATTCCGCTGCTGATCATCTACGTTTTCATCATTTTGTACTGTATCATACAGCTAAGGAACTTTAAAAGCAGTTCCCAGAAAACACCGAGTGCTTAAATCATTATATTTGACAGAACAGGAACATACTATTACTACCGCTGCCCAAACCTAAGGAACGCATAAACAATTGTCAGTCAACAAGAACATATTCTATTCCTTCCTTACCCAGGGACCAACGCTCATTCTCAGCCTGTTCATTAATTTTTTTATTACACGTACCATTCAGGCGGAAGGACGAGGCGTTTACGCGGTTTTTGTCTCTGACACGGATCTTTTTTCGCTGTTTCTTGGTTTTACGGTCACATCTGCTGTGGTGTTTTTTGTGGCTAACAAGAATATTTCCCTTGAAAAGCTTACCGGACTCGGCATTTTAGTAACACTGGCCGGCACGATTATTCTGACATTGTTGCTGGTGGTGCTCTACAATTGGAAACTAAAGTCCTTCATTTTACCCGACGGCTACGACGAACCGTTCCATTATCTGTATCTCGTAGGCTGTTTCGTTCTGGTAATGTTTTCATCGATCATCAGCTCGGTGTTCCAGGGAATCTCGCGATTCAAACTGGTCAACGGCGTTACGTTGTTCAATAGTCTGCTCAATTTTTCCGTTTTCGGAACGGCCTATTATCTCTACCAGTTCAAGCACGTTCCAATTACGGTCAATACCATTCTGCAGCTGACTTTCCTGATCTTTCTGATCAACTTTTTGTTGTGGCTTTTCCTTTATTTCAAATACGTGCGGGTGATCCCTACATTCCGTTTTCAATACCTTTCGGATGTTAAGCCCCTGTTTGTTTTCCTGACGATCGGTCATTTGGCACACATGATCAGCTTCCTTACCTACCGGATGGATTTCTGGATCGTGGAGTACTACAAAGGCTCAGTCGAGCTCGGTTATTACGCACAATCGGCCGGATTAGCCCAAATGTTCTGGAGCATTACCAATCCGATAGCCACGGTGCTGGTGCCTTATATGTCGGCTAAAGACAACCAGAACGACCACACCGCTTTCTCCTTTTTCTCCCGGGTGAATTTCAGCATTGTTTTGTGTCTTGTGGTNNGATCTACGGCGCCGACTTTGTGCGATCGGTAATTCCTTTCCAGATCCTCATTTTCGGAATCCTGATGTCGTGTGTTTCGAAGATCTTCGCGGTTTATATTTATTCCCACAACAAGATCCATTATAACCTGTATGCAACGATCATCGGGTTTGTTCTCACGATTGCGCTTGATTTTCTGCTGATTCCGAAAATGGGCATCATCGGGGCGAGTATAGCTTCCCTGGTTTCTTATTTTGCTACCGCAGCCGTAACTGCCTATTTTTTACATTATTCATTCAAGATCAATCTGAAACAATGTTTCATCGTATCTTTGAATGACATTAAGATCGTACAGACGAAGCTTCGCAATAATTTTTTGCGATCCAGATGAAGATGAAAACGAATAAAGAAATAGCTGATTTTTACGATGAATATGTCGAGCGCCAGCAAACGATCTGGCACAACGAGCGGCATTACTTCCTGCTGGATGAGCTCAAAAAAGCAGGCATGCAATCCGGAACAACCGTTCTCGAGCTTGGATGTGGTATCGGTACCATGACCAACCTCATTGCACCTGTTATAAAGCCAGGCAAGCTCGTGGCCTCAGACATCAGTCCGAAAAGCGTGGAAGCAGCACGCACGAATAACAAACAACACACCAACATAGAATACATTACGGCGGATTCCACTTCGCACGTATTCCCCGATCTGACTTATGATTTCGTCGTCCTGCTGGACGTGATGGAACATATACAGGAACCCTACCGGGCCGACATTGTACGCCTGATCGCCGAACGCATGAGTGAAAACACAAAATTCATTATGAATGTTCCCGCTCCCCATGCGCATATTCACGCGATCGAGCATTTTCCAGATGCCATGCAGCTGGTGGAAGTACCGGTGTTCCTGAAAGATATGGTACCGATGTTCGAAGCGCACGGACTGGAGATCGTCCGGTTCTTTACCTACGATATGTGGCAGAACGACGAGTACCAGTATTACGAGATCAGGAAAAAGTCTCCTTATGTTTTCCGTAAAACGGAGCCGGCGGCAGCGCTCAATCCGTATTCGCTGGCACGACGGATCAAACGCAAACTGGGACGCTAAGGAATGGTGATGTATGAGAATTGCTTTTTTTGCTGACATATTAGATAATCACAACCAAAAATGGTTCCGCAGGCTTTCGGGCGAGCACGAGCTGATCGTGTTCTGTCAAAGCAATCCTGCCGCCCCCGTTCCTGTTATTCCGGGTGTTACGGTTTACCCTGTTCTGCAATTTCCTTACCCTTTGCGGGAAATCCGACAGCGCAAAAAATTGCTTCGGGAAATCCGGGATTTGCTTGCAAAACACAAGGTTGATCTGATTCACAGTATTTATGCCTTTCCGTTTGCGATCTGGGCCCACGAAACCGGATTCGGCAAGCACCTCATTACGACTTACGGCTCGGATGTACTGATCGATTACCGAACAACACTCCGTCAGCATACGAATTTTCAGCACCGGATATCCAATTATTTGATGCGAAGGAAGATGCAACGGGCATTTCATGCTGCGAAATACGTGACATCCACGTCTATCGGTCAGCAGGAAGTAGCCGCGTCTATTATCGGCAGCCGCGACAAGCTGAGCATTGTTCGCACAGGTGTCGATACTTCTGAATTCCTGAACATTTTCAATGGTTTCGACAATCCTGTCAACGAACGGGTGATCCTGTCGATTCGTGCCATGCAGGAGTTGTACAACATTCATGTGATCGTTGATGCTTTCGCTTTGCTGAAACAACAGCAGAACGATCCGAATCTACGACTCTGGCTCCTCAATTATTGTTCCGTTCCTGCTTATGCCGCTCGTATTCAGGAACAAATCCGCTCATACGGTCTGGAAAATGACGTGGTGATTATTCCCGATCGAACGAAAGAACAGCTCATTCGAACTTATTACGATTCGACATTGGTAGTTATGGTGCCGAAATCGGATGGAACACCTGTAACCGGTGTTGAAACGCTGCTTTCGGCCAAACCGCTGGTGATGGGAAATCTGGCTTATGATTCCGACCTGTTCAATGAGCGTACTGTCTGGCAAACCGATCGCAACGATCCGCAGACATTGGCTGATCAGCTGGCGAAAGTGCTGGCTTTGCCGAAAAATGAAATCGATAAAAAGACGGTTGCGGGAAGAAAAGCAGCGGTTGAACATGCCGATCTGCACAATGAAATTGCCAAGATTGAAACCCTTTACCGGAAAATCGCAGCTCATGAATGAAGTTGTGATTCGCTGCAGTCGCTGTGTCATGGACACGATCTCCGATCCGGGCATCCGTTTCGACGCAGCCGGCGTTTGTCATTATTGCAGAGGTTACGACGAGCTGCTGAGCAAAAACAGCATTTTCAACGCTAACAAAAGCCTCGATCAGCTTCATCGTATTGTGAGCACAGTAAAAGAAGTCGGAAAGGGTAAGCCTTACGATTGCCTGATCGGCGTGAGTGGCGGCGTTGATAGTACCTATGTCGCTTATCAGGCCAAACAGCTCGGTTTGCGTCCATTAATTCTGCATTACGACAATGGGTGGAATTCATCGCTGGCAGTTGTCAATATCGAAAACATCGTCAAAAAACTAGGTTTCGACCTCTTCACTTATGTCAACGACTGGGACGAATTCCGCGATATTCAGCTCGCGTTCATTAAAGCAGGCGTAGTCGATATCGAGCTCATTACCGATCACGCCATCGCTGCCATTTGCTATAAAATCGCCGTCCAGCATGATATCAACTACATTCTTGCCGGCACGAATATGTCGACCGAATTCATTTTGCCACCGGCCTGGTATCATTGGAAAAGCGATGCACTGAATATCGCTGCGATCCATAATCGGTTCGGAAAGGTGAAGCGCACGACTTTTCCGTTGCTGCGTCATTTTCCGCGCATGTATTATACCCGAGTTAAGCGGATTCGGATCATTTCGCTGCTCGATTATATGGAATATGACAAAGCAAAGGCGAAAGACACGATCATCCGTGAGCTCGACTGGAAGGACTACGGTGGCAAGCATTTTGAATCCATTTTTACACGATTCTACCAGGCGTATATCCTGCCGGTGAAATTCGGGATCGACAAGCGAAAAGCGCATCTTTCATCCCTTATCTGTTCGGGACAAATGACCCGCAAAGAAGCACTGGCCGTTCTCGAAGAACCCATTTGCGATCCGGAAGTGCTGGCGACAGATAAGGAATTCGTTCTCAAAAAACTGGGACTTTCCGTGGAAGAATTCGATCGCATCATGCGCGAGCCGCCAAAACAACATACCGATTATCCTTCTTACCTCAAGCGCCATTACAAAATGGCTGCGATCTTTTTTGCAACGATCCGTCCGCTGACACGGCTGGTGAAAAAACTCCGGAAAAAGTGAGTAAAGAATTCAGGTTATCGGGTAAAAATATCCTGTTGTTTTCCAATGAGCCGTGGGGAGATGTGTGGTTCAGCAAACACCATTATGCTATTGCACTGTCTCAGCACAACGAGGTTTGGTTTATCAATCCGGCGGAAAAATGGCACTGGAAGAACCTGTTTCGCCGAAAACCCGGGATTGTAAAAATTCAGCCTGGCCTCAATAGCGTAACCTATCAGAATATTTTCCCGAAAACGAGCAGCAGTCGGTTCCTGCGATCCGTCAACGAACGTATTATCGCAAAAACGATCTGTCAGCTGATGGGAAACAAGAAACGTGTTTTCTTCTCTTTTGATCCTATCCGTTTCTCCTCGCCTGCATTGTTCAATCCCGAAACGGCTGTTTATTACTGTGTCGATGCACATGAACACGTCGCACCGGAACGGGAACTTGCAAAAAACTGTGACCTGGTCCTGATTGTAAGCGAGCCTTTGCGGGAAAAATTCACCGGTATCACAACGCCGGTAAAGCTTTTACCTCATGGCATTCCCGAAAATCCGTATTCGCTCGAACAACGATTGAATCCGGAGGAAAAACGCCAGGCAATGTATATGGGATCGATCTATTATCGTTTTGATTTCAGTGCGCTGCACACAATAGCAACGGCACACCCGGATTTTACATTTCTCATTTTCGGATTTGTCAACAGGGCCAGAATCGGTGATGACGATGCTAAGGTACTCGCGTTATGCGAAGCGCTTCCTAATATCCGTTTTCAGGGCACAATTCCTTTTCGCAAATTGGCTCCTTATATCCTGGAATCGGCTATTTGCCTGTGTATATCGAAGACCGTCCGGAATGCGGACACCTTGAATTCTTTGAAAATTTTGCAATATTTGTCTTACGGCAAAACGGTGGTTACGAATTACTTTCATACTTACGAGCAAGCTCCTGCTGACCTGCTTTATATGGCAGACACAGACGACTACCCAAGCGTTTTTGCCAGTAGAACCGATGAGAAAAGCACCGAATCGCAGAGACGAATGCGGATCGAACACGCCATGCAGTTCAGCTATCCAAGGCTCATCGAGTCCATCGAATTCATGTTGAATCAACAATCTACCGCCGAATGAAGCATGTTGTTTTCCTTATGGCTAATAACAGCTCCGTACCATACTTCAGCTGGTTTGCGGAACGCGCGCAACAGCTGCAGGATGTCAGAATTACATTCATCGCCCTGCACCGTTCGGAACCGCTGATGCTGGAAGAGATGAAGGCTTATGGCTGTGAGTGCATCTGGATTCCTTTCGATAACAGCCGGCGTAAACAAGGATGGCTGCGGGTCGTTTTTCGTTTGTACCGAACATTTCGCAAGCTTCGTCCGGATGTTGTACACGCACATTTGTTCGACGACACGCTTCCGTCCGTAATTGCTGCACGTTGGGCAGGTATCAAAACCATCGTGGCGACCAAACAGGACACAACGTTTCACTGGTTTTATGCACCGAAAGCCGTTTTCCTCGACCGGTTGATCAATCGCAAAGCCACTCACCTGATCGCTGTTTCGGAAGAATGCCGCGATTTTATCCTGGAAAAAGAAAAAGCCGATCGGGCCAAAGTATATCTGATCCATCACGGAATTCCAATCCAAAAGCGCTTAAGTACCATCAATGAAACGACACGCCAGCAGTTCGCTCAACAATACGGGCTGGAAAACCGCATCGTTATCGGTACGGTGGCTCGTTTAATCGAATGGAAAGGCTATCGCTACATCATCGAAGCCGCAAAGGAAATCGTGCAGCTCAATGACAAAGTGCTGTTTCTGTTTGTCGGAAATGGCGACCAGAAAGCCGAGCTTGTTTCACTGGTAGAACAAAACGGATTGGAACGACACGTTGTCTTCACCGATTGGATCGAGCAGCGCGATATGCCTTCGTTGTTCTCCTTATTCGATATTTACCTGCACGCCGCCTCGATGGAGCCTTTCGGTTTTGTGATCGCCGAAGCAATGGCCCATAGCCTGCCAATCGTTTCCACAGCTACGGGTTCAGCCAAAGACGGAATTGTCCACAAAGAAAACGGCTACCTGATTGCCGATAAAAACCCGGCGGAAATTGTAGAAGGCATTCGCTTTATGCTGGAAGCCGATCGTAAAGAAATCGGACAAAAAGCTTTCGAAACAGGGCAACGCCTGTATGATTTCCCGATCATGTATGCGAACTACCTTCAACTCTACGATTCCCGGAAATGAAACGGTCCCTCAAATGGCTTTATGCTGTTTTTCCTTTCAGACAGCCGGTTTTCACACTTCTAAAAAAAATAGTGCGGCCATCTGTCAGCATTTACCAGCACTTGTATTTCCGGGGATTTTTCAAGGTAAAGGCGGCAGAAGGAAGCTACTTCGAGCTCTACCACCACGGGATGATCGAAGAGAACGAAATTTTCTGGAACGGTCTTTACAAGGGCTGGGAAAAGAAAACCATGAGCATCTGGTCGGAGCTGGTTCAGCGCGCCGACGTGATCTTCGACATCGGCGCGAATACCGGTTTGTATGCGCTTGTTGCCAGAACGCTGCAACCTAAAGCCGAAATCCATTGTTTCGAGCCGGTAAAAGGTACTTTTCGCCTGCTGCAAAAAAACATGGAACGCAATCAGTTCGATTGTCATCTGCATGAAATCGCTCTTTCTGACCAGACCGGCGAAGCTACCATTTATCTCAAAAAAGGAACGGACTTCGCTTACTCCGTTACAGTCAATAAAAACACCCTGGATTCTGCCGATGTCGATGCCGTGACCATCCGCACACAGACTATTGCCGATTTTATCGAGGAACAGCAATTGGAGCATATTTCCCTGATGAAAATCGATGTGGAAACACACGAAGTCGAAGTGCTCAAAGGTATGGGCGATTACCTCAATCGCTTTCGGCCGGTTATGATCATCGAAGTGCTGAACGAATCCATTGCCAGCGAATTAACACTGCTGCTGAAAGATAAAGACTACCTTTATTTCAATATCGATGACATGCGCAATACGATTCGTCAGACTGCCGTCATTGAAAAAAGCGACTTCTGGAATTATCTTGTATGCGATAAGCTCACCGCACAATCTCTTGGTCTGATCTGATGCCTGTTGTTTCTGTCATAGTGCCCGTTTACAATGCCGAACGCTTCATAGCGGAAACGATCGCAACCGTACAGCAGCAAACGCTGACCGACTGGGAATTACTGCTGATTGACGACGGTTCGACAGACCAGACGCCAAACGTTATTCGTCCTTTTCTGGCCGATTCGCGCATCCGGTATATCCGAAAAGAAAATGCCGGCGTTTCCGAAGCCAGAAATACGGGAATTGAGATCGCGGCCGGTGAGTACTATGCTTTTCTCGATGCCGATGATCTCTGGGATCCTCAAAATCTTGAAAAGAAAGTTGCGGCCATTCGGGAACAAGGAACCGATTTCAGCTTTTCCGACCTGGAAGAGATCGATGAACATTCGCAGACGATCGGTCACGATCATCGCAACGGTGCCGAGATCCTGGCGAATCTGCTGGAATGGAAAACCGTATTGGGTCCGCCTGCGAACCTGGTTATCCGGAACATAGTTTTCACCGAGGGCAAACTGACATTCGACCGGCAATTCTCGACGGCCGCCGACCAGGATTTTGCTTTCCGATTAGCTGCTCAATACAACGGAACACATCTTCCGGAGCCTTTACTACGCTACCGTGTGCTGGCCAACAGTATGAGCCGGAATATTGCCGTGATGGAAAAGGACCACATTGGTGTTTACCGGAAAGCAGCAGCCAATGGTTTGTTCAACTCCGCCTCGCAGCGACGAAAAGCTTTCGCGAATCTGTACCTCATCCTGGCGGGAAGCTGGTGGAAACAGGGAAATAACAAGCTTCGCGGCTGCGGTTTCATTTTACGCGCACTCTTCAGCTGGCCGCCCGTGATCGTTCAACTTTTTTCGAAAAAGCTATGAGCAGCCAGCCACATAACGTATTGGTCGTGACCTACTGGAGCCTGCCGGACGCACTCATTCAAACCTACACTTTACCGTATGTCCGCATGATCGCCAAACGTTTGCCCGAAGGCAGCAAGGTGTTTCTGCTCACGCTCGACAAGACTTCTTCGGCGGCTGGCCTGATTGAAAACAACATTTATAATGTCAGCATTCAATACCATCCGTTCGGGATGAAAGGCCTGTTTATGTGGCTAAAAACGTTGTTTTCGCTGATTCGACTGATCCGTAAAGAGCGCGTTTCAACCATTCATGCGTGGTGTACGCCGGCCGGAATGATCGCGTACCTGCTGGCGAAACTGACAGGCAAACGACTCATCATTGACAGCTACGAGCCGCATGCCGAGGCTATGGTGGAAAACGGTACGTGGAAACCGGGAAGCAGAGCTTTCAAGCTCCTTTTCGGGTTCGAAAAACGCCAGACGCATCGCGCGGCCGTACTGATCGCCGCTACCGAAGGCATGAAAACTTATGCGCGGGAAAAATACGGTCAGCCGAAAGCACCGATCTTCGTGAAACCGGCTTGTGTGGACCTCGAATTGTTTTCCGAACGAAACCTCAAACAACCGGAACTCCTGCGCGAACTGGGGTTGGAGAACAAGCTTATTTGTGTTTACGCGGGTAAATTCGGCGGCATTTACCTCGACCGCGAAGTATTCGATTTTTTCAAAGTGGCACAGGATTATTGGGGCGAGCGATTCCATGTACTGCTGCTTACGAATCACAACCGCAAAGAACTGGAGCAGCTGGCGAATGAAGCCGGCTTCGGATCCAACGCCATGACCAGTGTTTTTGTTCCGCACCACCGCGTTCCGGATTACATGGGACTGGGCGATTTCGCGATTTCGCCTGTAAAGCCTGTTCCGACCAAGCGCTATTGCACGCCGATAAAAAACGGCGAATACTGGGCTTTGGGACTTCCGGTTATCACGCCCGCCAATATTTCCGACGATTCGGGAATCATTGAAGAAAACGGCATCGGCTACGTGTGGAAAGAATTGTCGATGGACGAATACAAAGCTTCCGTTCGTTTTATCGATACGCTGCTCCAGGATTCACGTAAGACCAATTACGCCCGCATCCGTCCGGTTGCAGAAAAGTACCGCAATTTCGAACGTGCAGAAGCAATCTATCAGACCATTTATGCGCCCGTTAAGTCCTGATAATTTGATATTTTCATACCGCGGTTAATGCTCAGCAGATGAACAGAACGGAATTCACCTATTCTTTTAAAGCCATCGCCTCCTGCAATATGTGTGGCGAGGCAGTAGCCAATCATAAGGTTCTCGGCAAGCGCATGAACAGGTCGCAGGGCAAAAATCCCAAAAACAGAACGGGCATTACCACCACGGTTCTCCGATGCAACGCATGTGATCTGATCTATTCCAATCCGCAGCCGATACCAGCCAGCATCCAGGACCATTATGGCGTGCCACCCGAAGATTACTGGAAAGAGAGCTATTTCACGGTCAACGAGAACTATTTTCAGCATGAGATCAACGTGTTGAAAAAGCTCCAGGAATTCCAACCGGGAATGAAAGCGCTCGACATCGGTGCCGGACTTGGAAAAGGCATGATCGCGCTCGAACGGGCAGGATACGAAACTTACGGATTTGAGCCTTCGGAGCCGTTCCACGATCGCGCGATTAATAAAATGGGAATTTCAGCCGAACGATTGAAGCTCGGCATGCTGGAAGAAGTCGATTATCCCGAAAACACCTTCGATTTTATTTCCTTCGGTGCGGTATTAGAGCATTTATACGATCCTTCGGCTTCCATTGTCAAAGCGCTTTCGTGGCTGAAGCCAGGCGGACTGATACAGATCGAGGTTCCTTCTTCGCACTGGCTGATCAACAGGCTGGTCAATTTCTACTACCGCCTGCGACGAAGCGATTACGTGGCCAATCTCAGCCCCATGCACGAGCCGTATCATTTGTATGAATTCGACCTGAAATCGTTCGAACAACACGCACAGAAGCACGGCTATGAAATTGCATCGCACACGTATTTTGTAGCCGACACATATCTTCCAAAAAGCCTCGACTGGTTGCTAAAACCCTGGATGAGACGAACTAACACCGGTATGCAGCTCAGCATCTGGCTGCGAAAAACTTCCTGATCTTCGCAGTATGATCAATCGTAACAGAATTATGGTCATCTGCTTTAGGCTGCATTGCCCTCAATCCAATTAATACCTATTTTTGCCCGGACACGGAATCAGAAAACTACGATGAATATTTTAATTACAGGAGGTGCCGGATTTATCCCGAGCTCGTTGGCCGATAAATTGCTGACCGATCAAGAGAACACCGTAGTCCTCGTCGACAATTTCCTGACAGGCAAGCAGGAAAACGTTCCCCGTCATCCCAACTGCAAGTTCGTTAACTGCGATGTCAACAATTACGAAGAGATCGCACCGATTTTCAGTTCTTATCAATTCGATTTTGTCTTTCATTATGCGGCCGTTGTCGGTGTGAAGCGAACACTCGCCCACCCGATCATGGTGCTCGACGATATCCAGGGAATCAAGAACATTCTCAACCTGTCGAAGCGAACCGGCGTGAAACGCGTCTTCTTTGCTTCTTCTTCGGAAGTCTACGGAGAGCCGGTTCACCTGCCGCAAAACGAACATACGACACCGCTCAACTCACGTCTGCCGTATGCGATTGTGAAGAACGTCGGCGAATCCTATTTCCGCTCCTACCAACAGGAATTCGGGCTGGATTACACCATTTTCCGCTTTTTCAACACGTATGGTCCGAAACAGAGCACGGATTTCGTAATGTCCAAATTCCTGCGCGCTGCGATCGCCAACGAGCCGATCACCATTTACGGCGACGGCAGCCAGACGCGTACGTTCTGCTACATCGACGACAACATCAACGCGTGTACACGTGCCATGCAGCAAGATCTGTTTGTTAACGACGTGATCAATGTCGGGAACGACGAAATTGTTACGATTAAACAGCTCGTGGAGCTTATCCTGAAAATAACCGGCTCGAAGTCGGAGATTGTTCACCTGCCGCCGCTGCCGGATGGCGATATGACACGCCGCCAGCCAGACATTACCAAAATGCGGCAATTGTTATCTCAGCCGCTGACGACACTGGAAGACGGTATCCAACGCATTTTAAAAACCTTGCAATGAGCCAGCAAACAAGCTTAGTAACCGGTGGCGCCGGCTTTATCGGGGCCCATGTAACCAACGAGCTGATCGCGATGGGACACCGTGTGATCGTGCTGGACGACCTTAGCGGCGGCTACGAAGACAATGTTCATTCGCAGGCCATTTTCGTGAAAGGAAGCATCCTCGATCACGACCTGCTGGAAGCATTATTCAATCAATACCAATTCGATTACGTCTACCACCTGGCCGCTTATGCTGCCGAAGGACTCAGTCATTTTATCCGCCGGTTCAACTATTCGAACAACCTCATCGGAAGCGTCAACCTCGTGAATCTTTCGGTTCGTTTTAAAGTGAAATGCTTCGTGTTCACCTCTTCGATCGCCGTTTATGGCGCCGGACAGCTGCCAATGCACGAAGGCCTGATCCCGCAGCCGGAAGATCCGTACGGCATTGCGAAATTCGCCGTGGAAATGGATTTGAAATCCGCTCACGAGCAATTCGGCCTGAACTCGATTGTTTTCCGTCCGCACAACGTGTATGGCGAATACCAGAACATCGGCGACCGCTACCGCAACGTGATCGGGATCTTTATGAACCAGCTCATGCAAGGGAAAAACCTGACCGTTTTCGGTGATGGAACCCAGACGCGCGCGTTCAGCTACATCGACGACGTGGCACCGCACATAGCCCGTTCGGTAACGATTCCGGAAGCTTACAACGAGACGTTCAACATCGGCGGCGACGTCGATTATTCCGTGAATGAGCTGTCGGAAACCGTAATGAAAGTCATGGGCATGACCGGTAAGATCGATTACCAACCGGCCCGTAACGAAGTCCTGCACGCCTATTCCGACCACTCGAAAGCCAAGCGCGTTTTCGGTATTCGCGACGAAGATTTCGTGACGCTGGAAGACGGTTTGCGGAAAATGGCTGCATGGGCGCAAAAAGTCGGCGCACGCTCGAGCGACTACTTCGGCGAGATCGAAATCGAAGAAAAACTTCCTGAAGTCTGGAGAAAACAATGATCGATTACAACCGGGAACCCGTTCGGACCANNCATCCAGGCAGGAACGAAGACCATTGCTTCGTTTGTTTCGGACAACGACGCCAATGCCGACGCGAAAACCATTGCATCCTTCGGGCAGGAATGGGATGCGTTCGATAGTTTCAGCGCCGTGGAAATCGAACGGATCGGCAACGAATACTTCGACATCATCAACGAAACGCATATTTCTTCGTCGTCCAAAGTGCTCGATGTAGGCTGCGGTACCGGAAGATGGTCGAAATACATTGCTCCGAAAGTCGGATTTGTGGAAGCCATCGATCCCAGCATGGCCGTACTGAACGCCATTCAGTTTACTTCCGACGTTCCGAATATCCGCATCAGCCAGGCGGGCGTGGATTCCATTCCGTTTCCGGACGAAAGCTTCGACCTCGTTTTCAGCCTTGGCGTGCTGCATCACATTCCCGATACGCAGAAAGCGATGCAATGCTGCGTGGAAAAAGTGAGAATCGGCGGACATTTTCTCGTGTACCTGTATTATAACCTCGATAACCGCGGCGCGGCTTTCAAGCTCCTGTTCCGCCTTTCGAACAGCGTTCGCTGGATGATCAGCAAATTCCCGTTCGGCCTGAAAAAATTTACTTGTTCGGTGATTGCTACGCTGGTCTATTTCCCGCTTGCCCGTACAGGAACAGGCCTCAAAAGCTGGTTTCCGAAACGCTCTTTTTATACGAAGCTTCCATTGTATTACTACCACGACAAAAGCTTTCATATTATGCGGAACGATGCGCTCGACCGCTTCGGTACGCCGCTCGAACAACGCTTTTCAAAAGCAGCAATTACTGAAATGATGACCGCCTGCGGACTCACAGATATCGTTTTCTCCAATCAAACTCCTTATTGGCATGCAGTCGGCAAACGCACCCGGTAAACGCAAAGTGTTGTTCATCGTCAACAATCGCAAAGACCGCTCACCCGGCCAGCGCTTCCGTTTCGAGCAATACTTCTCGCACCTCGAGGCCAATGGCTACCAATGCGACTTTTCGCCGCTGCTGGACGAAAAGCGCGACAAGATCTTTTACAAACCGGGCAATTACTTCCGGAAAATGCTCATCCTGCTGAATAGTTATCTCAAACGGATGAACAACCTGACGGATTCCTGCAATTACGACATCATTTTCGTTTTCCGGGAAGCGCTTTACACCCGCTCGACCTATTTCGAGCGCCGTTTCGCCAAACAGGCGCCGGTGATCTTCGACTACGACGATTCCATCTGGTTGCAGAACGTATCCGAGGCCAACAAACGCTTTGCTTTCCTGAAAGACGCCGGAAAGACCAAAGATATCATTGCCGTTTCCAGCCTCATTTTTGCCGGAAACGAATACCTGGCGAATTATGCGCGGCAGTTCAACAGCAATGTGGTAGTCGTTCCCACAACCATCGACACGGAAGAATACCAGCGCATTCCGCAACCACCGAGCGAAACGGTTTGCATAGGCTGGAGCGGCAGCACGACGACCATTCAGCATTTCAACTTTGCCGTCGAAGCGCTGAAACAGATCAAGGAACGCTACGGCGACCGCGTGACCATTCGTGTGATCGGCGACGAAAACTACCGCAACGAAACACTTGGAATCCAAGGCTTGGCGTGGAATAAAAACACCGAGATCGCCGATCTGAGCGTGATCGACATCGGCATCATGCCATTGCCCGACGACGAATGGGCGAAAGGCAAATGCGGCTTAAAAGGCTTGCAATACATGGCGCTGGAAATCCCGACGATCATGTCTCCGGTGGGCGTGAACGCCGATATCATCACCGATGGCGAAAACGGTATGCTGGCCACTTCGACCGAAGAATGGGTTGCAAAGCTTTCGCAGCTGATCGACAATCCCGAATTGCGCGAGCGCATGGGCAAAGCCGGCCGCAAAACAGTTGTGGACAACTACTCCGTGGAAGCCTGGAAAGACAAATATGTTGAATTGTTCGACAGCGTCGTAAAAAACTCAAAGCGCTGAGTATTGCCTTCCGTTCTGCGACTCGAAACAATTCCTTTTCCATTTTACATTTTCAATTTTACATTTTGCATTTTACATTCATTCGTACTATGAAACTTCTTTTCGCCTCCGCCAACGCACACAAAATCACCGAAATTCGTCAATTGCTGCCAACTGGCTATGAGCTTGTATCGCTTGCCGAGGCTGGTTTCCACGAAGACATTCCCGAAACGGCCGATACGATCGAAGGAAACGCGATTCTGAAAGCGCAATTCATGGCCGACCGTCAGCCACTGGCTTGTTTTGCCGACGACACCGGCCTGGTCATTCCGGCATTGAACGGCGAGCCCGGTGTGTATTCCGCGCGTTATGCAGGTGAAGCCCGTAACGCCGACGACAACATGGACCTCGTACTACAAAAACTGGAAGGCAAAGAAGACCGAAGCGCTTATTTCGTGACGGTGATCGCTTTGTACCTGAACGGTCAAATGCACCTCTTCGAAGGTCGGGTTGAAGGAACGATCCTTACCGAAAAGCGCGGCACAAATGGCTTCGGCTACGATCCGATTTTCCAGCCTTTGGGATTCGACCGCACGTTCGCTGAAATGACTTCCGATCAAAAGAACAGCCTGAGTCACCGCGGAAGAGCGCTGGCGAAGATGATGGAATTCCTGAAATAACCGCTCATCAATACTAAGAACCGGTCATCAGCATAGTTCAGTCACGCATTCCGATCAACATACCTTACCGGCAAATCAACGTTTGCATCAGAAAAAAACTTTTTAGTTTTCAGTATTACCTGAACAACTAAATTTCTCTCATAACTCAATTTAATCAGCTTATGAGAGCAAAACACTTACTTATGCTATCCGCACTGGCGGGTTTCCAGTTCACAGCCAATGCACAGCACCTCGAATGGGGAAAGGCGATGGCAGGTGAAAGTCCCACCCAGATCTTTGCTATGAACACCACTGTCGGACCTTCCGGATCCGTTTACGCCAGCGGTTTTATGATCGGGTCGGCGAATTTCGATCCCGGAGCGAGCAACTTTTCGATCACGGAAGAAAATCCATCGCCGTTTATCGTGAAAAGAGCCTCCGACGGAGAATTCCTGTGGGCACGAACGTTTTCCAGCGATCATGAAACGCATTATGGCAATACTGTTGTCGACACGGACGGCAACAGCTACACGTTCGGCTTGTTCACCGGGGGACTCGACTGCGATCCCGGACCTGACGAGCATCTTATTACGAGCGGCACTAGCCGCAGCTACTTCCTCGTGAAGCTCGACGACGACGGCAATTTCGTGTGGGCACAGCAATTCGGAAAGCTGGATACGTACGTCACCAGCGGGCAGATCGTTCTCCAGGATGACATGATCTACTGCGCGGGCGTTTATTCCGATACCGCGGATTTCGATAACGGTCCGGACGTACACGAGCTTACTACTTCAGACGTCGGCAGCCTGTTCGTTATGAAGCTTTCTACGGATGGTGAATTCCAGTGGGTAACAGGATTCGGAGCAACGAACAACACAATCATGGCCATGGAAGGCACAGGCGATATTGCGGCAGACGCTTCCGGCGTATTCCTGACGGGATTTTTCTCCAGTGAAGGTGATTTCAATCCGGGAGCCGGCGTAACAACCTTGTCTCCGACCGGTGACGGCGATTCCTTCCTTCTGAAATTGGATGCAGACGGCGAATTTGAATGGGCAATCAATTCGGGTGGCGACGATAACGAGGCGGCTCTGGGCATTGCTCTCGGCCCTGACGGCTCTATTTACCAATGCGGCGTCAATGTCATGACAGACGTAATTCCTTCACCGAACGAAGACATTTTTATTGCACGATACTCTTCTACGGGAACGGTTATATGGTCGCACCAGATCGGCGGAATGTATATGGAACAGGCTACCGGTATCGATGTAGATGAAAACGGCGCCGTTTATGTCTCCGGCGACTACAGTTCAGCAAACGTGGATTTCGACCCGGGAGCCGGCCAATACCTTCTTTCGGCTGTTACCAACGAAGGCTATATTTTAAAGCTGACCGCGGATGGAGACTTCGCAGGAATTGCGTCGTTCGAAACGACTGTAGAAAATGTCATCAGTCCGACTGCGGTTGTCGATGTTGATTACAACGGCGGCAAGCTCTATGCGAGCGGCTATTTCTTCAATGAAGTTGACCTGGATCCGGGAACGGACGAATACCTGTTGACCAACAGCTCGGATTATGCAAACAGCTATATCATGAAGCTGGATACGGCCGCTGTGATTCTCGGCCAGAACGAGTCTGTACTTGTTCCGTTCCAGCTGTATCCGAATCCGACGGGCTCGACGGCGAAACTGCAACTCGAACAGCTTGGCTCGGGCAGCAGCCTGACGGTGATCAACCTACAGGGTGAGCGTGTGCTCGAACAGCAGCTGAAAGCTCTCGTGACAGCAATCGATCTGCAGCAGCTTCCTTCGGGAACGTATATGGTCGAAATCCGTNNGGTAAAAATGTAATCCGCCATCCGCCACAACGATAAAACAGAAAGGCATCGGAATAAACACCGGTGCCTTTTCCATCATCTAAATCTTCCAACCCAATTAATCATGCTTATGAGAGCAAAATACTTATTTATGCTGTCCGCGCTGGCGGGTTTCCAGCTTCCCGCTCATGCTCAGTATTTCGAGTGGGGGAAAACCGCCCATGGATCTCCTGCAACCGATATTTTCGCAGTAGCAACTCAGGTGTCACCTTCAGGAGACGCCGTTTTCAGCGGTGGGAACTTCAACGGAACCGTTAATTTCGATCCGGACGCCAGCAATTTTACGATTAATGCAGCGCATTCAGCATTTATCACCAAAAGAGACGCCACAGGACAACATGAGTGGACACGCGCGTTTGCCTCCGCATTCAGCGATCTGGCTGTCGATGTGGATGGAAACAGTTATATAGTGGGGACCTTTTCAGGAACGGTCGATTTCGATCCCGGGCCAGAGGTTCATACTTTAAGCGCTACAACTGCCGAATTCTTCCTTATCAAACTGGACAGCGACGGTGATTTCGTCTGGGCACAGCAAATCGGGGCTTCCACTCATTCCAAAACAGCTATTTGCATTCGCAACAATTCCCTGTACTGCGGCGGTGTATATTCCGGAACGGCAGATTTCGAATTCGGGCCGGGCGTAACGGAGCTCACAGCTGCCGACCTTGCTGATCTTTTCGTGATGAAAATGACCACCGACGGAACGTTTGAATGGGCCGTAAGTATGGGCTCGACAACCAACACCAATCCGAGTGAACAAGCTGAAAGAATCTGGGATATCGCAGTTGGTCCTTCGGATGAAGTCGTTATCACCGGTTTTTTTACGCAACCCGGTGATTTCGATCCGGGAGCGGGAACAACCATTCTGACTTCAGCAGGCGGTCAGGATGCTTTTTTACTAAAACTGGATAGTGACGGCGCTTTTCAATGGGCTGTGAGATCGGGAAACGCACGCGAAGAAACGGGACTTTCTATTGACATTGCTTCCAACGGATCCGTTTACCAATGTGGCGATTCATTCAGTGACGCTGATCCGTATTACTACAATGCATTCATTACCTGCTATTCTGCTGCGGGCGCTGAATTATGGAGCAGGGAGCTGGACGGGGCCGGTACACCGAACGGCGTTGCCGCATATTCTGTCACTGTTGATGAAACAGGATCAGCCTATATCGGCGGATGGTTTGAGTCGCCCGAAGTCGACTTTGATCCCGGAGCGGGAGAAGAGAATCTCGGCTCTAACGGACAGGATGGTTATCTTCTGAAATTAACCCCGGAAGGCACGTTTGACTGGGTGTTTCCTTTCACGAATGTCAGCAGCAATACTTTCATAGCATTGGATTACCACAATGACATGCTTTATGCAAACGGTCGTTTCGGCGGTTCGATCGATCTGGACCCAAGTTCCGGAGAATCCATTGTAACCGGTGGAGGTGGAATGAACAGTTTCCTGATCAAGCTCCAGCCTTCTGAAATTGATTTGTCTGCAAACGCTCTCGAATCCGTTCCTTTTCAGCTTTGGCCAAACCCTGCAACAGACGGCATCAAGCTACAGCTGGAAAAAATGGGAACAGGAAGTAGCGTCGTGGTCTTCAACCTGCAAGGCGAGCATGTGCTCGAACAGCAGCTGAAAGAACTGGTGACGGAAATCGACCTAAAGCAGCTTCCTTCGGGAACGTACCTGGTGGAAATTCGCCAGGACGGCTTGAAAAGCACGCGTCGACTGGTAAAAATGTAATCCGCCACGGCGGAAACGACAAGGCATCGGAATGAACACCGATGCCTTTTGCTTTTCAGAATATTCGTATTTTTATCAACTCTGAACCAACCGTTTACAAGCCAGCGCGTTTGTTATACTACATGCCCAACCTTATGAAAAACGTCTTTTTACTACTGCTTTTTTTCTCAACCGCTGTAAAAGCCGTCGCACAGTTCCAGAACAAGATCCAGAACGGAATGCAGAACGGAATAAACAACCTGGAGATCGATGATAACGGGAATATTATTTATTCTTCCTTTATTCCAAATGACGATTACCTGGTCATCTACAAAAGCGATTCACTGAACAATCCTCTTTTTCAGAAGAAGATCAGCTTCGGGCAGGGAATACAATTGAACTTTATACGCGTAGTCGACAATCAGATCTACATCCTGACCTATCCGCAGGAAGCTTATTGCCTGCTTACCAAACTGGATACAGACGGCAATTTTCTGTGGAGCAAAAAAATTACAGGACCATTATCACCCGTTTCAGGAGGCAACATGCGCGTTACGGCCGACAACAACATTTACATCTATTTCGGCAGCTGCGATTATGAGAACACGTTCATCAAGTTCGACGCCGACGGGAACCTGATCTGGGCAAAGTCTTACCTGATCAACCCGGGAACGCACTGGTATCGTGGTGTGGTCAGAAGCATGATCGAGACCGGAAATGATGGATTGACATTACTTTCCAGCTTCTGGAGCTCGCCGTTCGAACGTGAGATCCTTATGCTCTACGAAATCACTCCCGACGGCGACATCGTCTGGAATAAGTTCTACAATTCACCTGTCGGTATAGCCGGCTCCGGCGGACAAGTAACCTATGACCACCTGAAACGCGACGCAAACGGGAACTACTACTTTCTGAGCAACGAACAATCGGCCGGTAGCAGATGCGACATCATCAAAACCGACGCCACGGGCAATGTTCAATGGTCGAAAAGATACCTGTGCTCCGGATTCAACCACTCCCAGTTCACGCAAATCGATCTGGATACAAAAGGAAACCTGTATGCATCCATGTGGCTTAGCCAGGGTTCAACAAGCTTACAGTCATCCTTGCTGAAAATCAACACCTCCGACGGCGAAGTGAGACAAGCCTGGGGAGAATCGTACAACGCGGGAATCTATTCCAAATTCCTGTGTAACATGAAATGCGTGAACGATAACCGTATTCTTACCACACCGTTTGTTTCGGGCGTTGGCGCGGCCATTATGAGCACAGACAGTACCGGAATCGGGATTTGCGGATTTTCTGAAAAGACGTTTTCGACCGAGCCTTATACACTAAGCGATACGGTCATTACACCGTTTCTCATGAATCCCAATATCCAGGTTTCCGAGATGACCTTCAGTGTGGAAGGAATGTCAAATACGCTCAGTCCGTATTGTCTCAACGCGGATATCGCCGAACAGTTTACCGAAGAAGCGTTCCAGTTCGTTCCGAATCCGTTTGTGTCGACTGCAACAATCCTGTTTGACGAAGAACAAACCGATCTGCAGATCAGCATCCTCGACCTTTCGGGCAAGGTTTTGAAAAGCATCGATTTCAGGGGAAAAGAGCTCACGATTGATCGTTCGGGCCTCTCTTCTGGCGTTTATTTGTTGCAGGTTGTCAACAGCCGAAACGAGATCGCCGTACGTAAAATCATCGTGGAATAGAATTCAACTTTAACTCACCGCTGTTGTATTTCTTCCCACGAATTAACGAATTACTTATAGGCTTGAAATGTCAGCGAATGGGGCTGTCAGCCAGCTGACAGCTAGTGAATATTCGCTTTAATAAAATTAAGCTGTTTATTCGTGTATTCGTGGAAAGCCTGTAACGTTAAATGACTAATCAAAGTGATCAGTCAACGATCAGAAAATAAGTTCCGCGGATTATCAATTCAATTGTTATACACTTATTGTCCATTCTTGATTGGTTGTTATCTTTGCGATCGTACGTAGAATTAATAACCCAAAACGGTTGAACAAAATGGCTAAAATCAAAGTAGCAAACCCAGTAGTTGAGCTGGATGGCGACGAAATGACACGCATCATCTGGAAATTCATTAAAGATAAACTGATCCTGCCCTACATAGATGTCGACATTAAATACTATGACCTGGGTATCGAATATCGTGATCAAACCAATGACCAGGTGACCATCGATGCAGCCAATGCCATCAAACAGTATGGCGTAGGTATCAAATGCGCTACCATTACGCCCGACGAGGCCCGTGTAAAAGAATTTAGCCTGAAGCAAATGTGGAAGAGCCCGAATGGCACCATTCGCAATATCCTCGACGGGACCGTATTCCGGGAACCCATCGTGATCAATAATATTCCCCGCCTGGTAACCAACTGGACGGCCCCCATCATTGTAGGCCGTCACGCATTTGGCGACCAATATCGCGCTACAGACACCGTTATCAAAGGTAAGGGTAAATTAACAATGACCTTTACCCCCGAAGGTGGGGGTGAGCCGCAGACCTTTGAAGTATACAACTTTAAAGGCGACGGCGTGGCCATGACCATGTACAATACGGACGAAAGCATCATCGGGTTTGCCCGCAGCTGTTTTAATATGGCCCTCAGCAAAAAATGGCCCCTGTACCTGAGCACCAAGAACACCATCCTGAAGAAATATGACGGCCGCTTCAAAGACATCTTTGAAGACATTTATCAAAAAGAGTTCAAGGCGCAGTTCGATGCCGCAGGTATCGTATATGAGCACCGCCTCATCGATGACATGGTGGCCAGCGCCCTGAAATGGAATGGCAACTTCGTATGGGCCTGTAAGAACTATGACGGCGACGTACAAAGCGACACCGTAGCACAAGGTTTTGGTTCACTGGGCCTGATGACATCTGTATTAATAACGCCCGATGGTAAAACGATGGAAGCTGAAGCGGCACATGGTACGGTAACACGTCACTACCGCGAGCACCAGAAGGGC
>DJFN01000049.1 GCA_002432085.1 Flavobacteriales bacterium UBA5871 | reverse complement strand
GTGAGTTACCTTGCGGACCCGCGGGCTTGGCTCCACGGTCATCGGCTTTTTTCACAGCGATATTACGCCCGTGAACTGCAGAATTATCCAATGCTTCGATAGCAGCTTCGGCTTCCGAATCGTTGATCATTTCTACAAAAGCAAATCCTCTTGGTTTCCCGGTTTCCCGGTCTTTGGCAATTGTGACACGGTTAACTTTTCCGTATGCTTCAAAAAGGGNNGTCCTGATCTGTAGTATTGAAATCGAGTTTTGCAACAAAAATACTGGTCATGACAGCAAGAAAAAAAGACTATTCTCCTGAACGGTGTTTACTATTATTGAACCGAAGATAAATCTTTTTTTAATTGGTTCTCTAAAAGCCTTGAAAAAAGTGCGTTTAAGGTCCATTTAACCATTTGAACGGTTCTTCAGCAAATCGCGGATTTCGGTCAGAAGCTCTTCTTCTCTGGTCATTGCAGCAGGTGCAGCCGGAGCTTCCTCTTCCTCTTTTTTACGTATCGTAGCAAGCTTGTTCATTACCCGAACGATCATAAAGATGCAGAATGCCACTACGAAGAAATTGATCACCGCCGCCAGGAATTTTCCATATTTCACACCTTCCCAGGCTACATTTTCCAGATTGGTGACTCCCAACTGCTTGATAACCGGATTCAGAATTAACGGCGTAATAATATCGGCTACTAAAGAAGATACGATGGCACTAAATGCTGCGCCAATGATCACGGCAACTGCCAAATCAACCACATTTCCACGGGAAATAAATGCTTTGAATTCTTTGAACATATCGAGTCAAGTTTGTTGATCTAAAAATACAATTTTTCACTTCAACCATCCAAAGCAGTATTTTTTAGAAAGATTCGTTAAGAAAACAGTTGGTGACCTCGATCTTATGACTGGAAAGGAACGCGCTGCTGGATTGAGCGCGATAAGGTGAGCTCATCGGCATATTGCAGCTCGGAACCAACGGCAATTCCGCGGGAAAGTGTCGAGATCTCGATATCGGTTTTGCCGAGCTTCTTGAACAGGAAGAAACAGGTCGTGTCACCTTCCATCGTCGGACTGAGCGCCAGTATAATCTCATCGATACGACCGGCTTCGGCTTTGTCGATCAGCGGCTGAATGAATAAATCGCCCGGACCGATTCCATCCATCGGAGAAATGATGCCTCCAAGTACATGGTAAGTTCCCGAATACGTTCCCGTCGATTCGATCGCCATCACGTCGCGAATGTCTTCCACTACGCAAACGAGACGGTGATTCCGCTCCGGATTTTCACAAATAGTGCAAATTGTGGTGTCCGAAATATTGCCGCAATCGGAACAGGTTTTGACGTTCTGCTTCAGATGAAGAAACACCTCGGCGAACTGTTCCACTTCAGCTTCGTTTCGCTTCAACAGATTCAAAACCAACCTCAAAGCGGTTCGCTTACCAATACCCGGCAAGGAGCTCAGCTGCTCGACGGCATCTTCCAGAAAGCGGGAGGGAATATTCATGCTTCCAAAGTTACAGAAAGTCTGTAAAACAGTCGCTGCTTGTTTTTCCGCCGCTGCTTGTTAATTTTGCAGGATGCAAACACCCATATACTTTGAGTGGATGGGGCTTCAGTTACAGGAGCCAATGGCAATCATCACGAACATGATGTTGTCGCTGTTCTGCCTGTTTGCCTGCCTGCGTTTGCGTCGCGGTTCCGATTCGGCCGCCAATTATTGGTGGAGACTGTTTTACGTGTTTTTCGGCTGGTCGACTTTTTTCGGAGCATTAGGACACGGATTGTTCCTCTACTTTGGCGTTTATGGTAAATTCCCGTGCTGGACATTAGGCTGTATAGCCAACGTTTTTGCGGCAAAAGGAATGATGTCGTTCCAAGGCTATTCGCGCCTCACACGTCCGGTCGAATGGTTTATCTGGATCAAATCGCTGCTGTTTCTGGTGCTGGCGATCAGTACCCAAAAATTCATTTTCGTGGCTCTCGATGCGATCGTTACCTATCTTACGTTCACCGGTGCATTTGCTTTTGTATTAATAAAGCGTGGTTTGACCGAAATGCGTTTTATGCTTATCGGCGTGCTCATACTCCTGCCATCGGCTTTTATTTTTATATTGAAGATCAATCCGCATCGCTGGCTGAATAAGGATGATCTGAGTCACATCCTGATGCTGGCGTGCATTGCGTTTTTCTACCACGGCATGAAAGTCTGGAATAACCGCACAACCGCCAAACTAAACAATGTCTAAGAACGAGATCAACATACGGAATAAGCGTGCCCGGTTCGAGTACCACCTGGAAGAAATTTTTCAGGCGGGAATGGTATTGGGCGGAACCGAGATCAAAAGCATTCGCAACGGAAAGGCGAGCATCCTGGAAGCGTATTGCGTGGTCGACAGAGGCCAGGTTTTTATCCGGAATATGCACATCACACCGTATGAAAACGGTTCGTTTTACAATCACCAGCCACGCAGCGACCGAAAGCTGTTGCTCAATCGAAAAGAGATCAAAAAGCTGGAAAAATGGGTGCAGACGAAAGGAAATACGATCGTTCCGCTCAAATTATTCCTTACCGACAAAGGCTGGCTGAAGGTCGAAATTGCCTGCGCGCAAGGGAAAAAGCTTCACGACAAACGCCACGATCTGAAGGAAAAAGACGATAAGCGGGAAATGGCTCGCGTTATGAAACCGAGATAGTTATTGAGTTGAAGAGTTGTTGAGTTGAAGAGTTGGGTTCTCAAATTCATTTCCGCTTTGGAAACAACTCAAAAACTCCGCAACAGTCTCTATTATAAAAATCCGAGTGTAAGCAGGTGTTCCAGCCGGTGCTGCGAGATTAACAGGTAGATTTCCAGCAGTCCGACTCCCCAGAACGAAAACTGGTATAAAAAGACGTAAGTCAGATCGCGGCGGCGACGCAAACGCGTCAATAACGGTAATAGCAATAAGCCCGCGGCAATCCAGCGAACGCTTCCGAGGTGAAAGTCGAAATCCGTTTGCATAAGCTGAAAATCATCCGTTGAAAAGAACGAAACCGGCGTATGCAGCAACCAGGTTTTCTTTACGAGGACTTCCGGATACGTACTCAGCCAGATACCGCGTTCGGTTTCGGCGAAATAGTTTCCCATTTCCTTCAGCTCGAGTATGGTGATCTTTTCATGCAGAATGCCATTGTAATCGCTTTTCGAGAAGGAAACGAGCTCGTCTTTTTCGTAATGAGTCGGCAGAAAAGCATCCAGGATCAACGCCAGCGAAAGCAAACAACCAACGACCGTGATACTGCGGAAAAACAGCCAGCGTCTTCCCGAAGTCAATTGCTGGAAATAACGGGCGTTCTCGTATTGTTTCTGTCGTTTCTGCTGCTCAAAACGCATGCGCGCTTCGTCCATTCGACGCTTTTGCTCTTCCGGCGAATCGTTCCTTGATTTCCGTGAGCGCTCATTGTTCAGCTCATGATGGTAAACCGGCATATCCGGGCTGAGCAACAATTCCACGGCGTTTGTCAGCAAAATGAACTGCTCGTTGGCGTCTGGACTTGGATTGATATCCGGATGAACTTTCAACGCCAACATCTTGTAACGTTTCCGGATTTCACCTTCCGTTGCACCGGGTTTCAGCCCCAATAAGCGGTATGCTTCCGATCGCGTCATTTTTCGTCGAGTTGTGCCAGTGTGGCTTTACGGTTGATTTTCCCGCCGGTCGCATAAATCATCGGAAGGGAAAGCAGTTTCTTCGGAATGGCGTATTTCCCCAGTTTTTCGGCACAAAGAAGCTGTAGTTGTTTCAAATCGATCGGTTTTACAGTTGCGTCTACAACGATAATGCATTGTTCGCCAAAAGTAATATCCGGTTGGCTCGCAATAAAGAAAGGATCCTTCAAAACCGTCGAAATCACTTGTTCCACCTGCTCCGGATGAATTTTAACGCCGCCGCTGTTGATCACAAAATCCGTTCGTCCCAGCCATTCGAATTGATGATCGTTTAACAACCGAACGCTGTCGTTGGTTTGAAGCTGATGAATATCTAATAAACGGTCTGTCACGACTAAAGCATCGTTAGAGGTTTCGAAAGAAACGCCTTCTAAAGCTTCATAAACCGGCGATCCGATCTTTCGCAAGGCAATATGCGAAACCGTTTCCGTCATTCCGAAGCCCATAAATACGCGTGAATGGAGCTCCGAAACACGTTGTTCCATTTCGGAAGAAAGCGGTGCACCGCCCAGCAAAATAGTCTGTAATTGTTGCAGCTGTTCGGGAAATTGCTCCACCAGGATTTTCAACTGCAAAGGAACAAGCGGAGCAAACGCGATCGTTTCATTCGGTTCCAGCTGTGCCAACAGATTGGACGACGGTTCTGTTACGATCAATTTCAGATCGCCCAGCAACGCCCGAACGATCATCATTTTTCCGCCGATAGTCAAAGGTGAAATTCCCAGTAAAGCAGTATCGCCGGGTTGAAGATCGAAATACCGCAATGTTCTTTTAGCCGAAACTTCAAGCTGTTCGCGCTTCAACTCAATGCTTTTCGGTTTTCCTGTCGAGCCGCTGGTTTGAACCGTAAATGTTAATTGTCCTTCCGACCAATCCTTGAGAAAACGCTTAACGGCTTCACGGGTTTCGGGCGAACAGGAACGATATGTAACAGAAAAGCTCAAAAATGGTACGATAGTTGAAAAAGCATTAAAGCCATCGAATTAATGGCTAAATTTAGACAATCAATCAGAATGAAGCGTCATGAAAAATAGTCTTCTCATCCTTCTTGTAGCTGCAGGCCTCGGAGCATTTGCGTTCCAGAAAAAGCAGCCGTCCACCGAGCGTACGGAACGTATTACCGTTACCGGCGGCATCAAATTCTCCAAGATCCGCGTAGAAAAAGCCATGGAAGAAGCCAAAGCTTCCGGCAAGCTGATCTTTATCGATGTACATACAACCTGGTGCGGACCGTGCAAGGAAATGGCGCGCACAACGTTTCAATCGGATGAAGTAGGCAAGGTGTTCAATAAAAAGTTCGTCAACCTGAAAATCGACGCTGAAAACGATCCTGACGGAAAAGACATCGTTCGCACATTCGGTGTTACAGCATATCCGACGCTGTTGTTCCTGAATGCAGAAGGAAAGCTGGTGAAAAAGCTGGTCGGCAAGCAATCGGAAGAGAAGCTGCTTTCGATCGCGAACAGCCTTTAATATCCCGTATTTTATATGTTGAGCGTTGAATTCAGCGCTCAACAGCTATTTTATAGCTGGATCAAAAACTGTTGACTAATACACGGTTACGTCGAAAATAACCTGTATATTAAATAGAAAACGCTTTTATGATCCAAATAACCGATTCACAAACTGTGCTCCCGGACGAGCAAATTATCAGCAAAATCTACGTTTTCCGAAATCAGAAAGTCATGCTGGACAGCGACCTGGCGACTTTATACGGCGTAGAAACCAAAGTACTCAACCAAGCTGTCAAACGAAACAGCAATCGTTTTCCTGCTGATTTCATGTTTCAGCTCGAAGAAGTCGAGTTTGAATACTTGAAGTCACAAATTGTGACTTCAAGTTGGGGAGGCCGTCGAAAATTACCGTATGTCTTTACCGAACAGGGAATAGCCATGCTTTCCAGTGTGCTGACCAGCGCCATTGCAGTGGAAGTCAACATTCGGATCATCCGGATTTTCACACGACTTCGAGAAATGCTTTCCACCAACAAGGACATTTTACTGAAGCTGGAGCAGCTGGAACGACAAGTGGAACAAAACACCGCCGACACCGAAATTGTTTTCAGAACCTTGCGCCAATTGCTGGATACGCCCGAAGCAGGAGCCGAAAGAGTCGGAATCGGCTACAAAGCGAACTGATCAGCGCAGCTTATAGCGAATGCAATAGCCTTTGTTCGTCGTGGCGTAGAGGTAACGTTTTTCCAGCAGCAAAGCACAGAAGTTGCCTTTATCGAACGGTTGCCAGGTTTTTCCTTTGTCGGTGCTGATTTCAATTCCGGTCGTTCCACAGGTGAATTGGACGTTCTCATTGCCGGTTACGCACGAGCGATAACCCGCAGTGGTTGTTGTATGCCAGGTTAAACCGCCGTCGTTTGTGTAAAGAGCTGTAGCAGGTTCATTCGGTTTGGCGTAACAGCCACCGACGATCATGCCGTCTTTTTCATTGATAAAATGGATGGAAAATGGTCCGCAGCCTTCGCCAACCTGCATAGGAAGCTCTGTCGATGTCCAGGTTTTTCCATTGTCGTCACTGCGGTGATAACGAACAGCGCTGCTGCCTCCCGAAATGAAAATAATGGTCGTTCCCGAAGTTAATACCGTTGTTCCGCTGGCAGCATAACAAGCTTCATCTCCAATAGATTGTGGCCCTTCAATTGAAGCAACTTTGTTGATCGTTAAATCAATCCGATAAAGCACGAATTCATTATTAACCGGATCGCCCAGTACAACAAAGGAATGATCGGTGCGGGCCATGTCGTCGAAAAACATTCCAGCTTGTTTCGATACCAGCAAATGGTCTTTGCCTTTCGTTCTCCACACTTCGCCATGATCGCCCGAAACCATTCCGTAAACCGTTTTGCCATCGGAAATCACCGAACGGAATTCTCCACTTGGAGATCCTGGAATCAATTGGCGGGTTTCTTCTTTTTTCTCGTTCAATGCAATAACGCCATTCTTTGAAGTAGCAAAGACGAGCTCTTTTCCTACGCGAATAATATCACGGGAATAAGAGCTATCGGACGCAAACTGCAATGTGTCCTTGCTGCTAAAGCCGGTTTGGCCCAGGAGAAAAAACGGACTAAGAACGGCCGAAATGACGATTAAATTTCTCACGCTGTGTTTGTTTTAATGCTTCGAGCTCTTCCGGAACGCTGCGTTTCCAGCGTTTGTGTGACCAAAGCCAGTATTGCGGGGCTTTTCGTATCCCTTCTTCCAACAGCTTTACGNNGTGATTTCTCCCCACGCACAATCGGCCGGATTATCGGTCAGTAAAACCAGTTCTGCTTCATAAACTCCGCGGCGAATGCGTTTCGGAAGATAGAACACAACAGCATGACCATAAGTATGTGCCAGTTGCTCGGCCCCGAACGGAATAGCTGTCGGCTGGTTCAGGAAAGTCGTCCAGTAACTTTTCAAACTATCGCCCGGCGACTGATCGGCCAGAACCAGCGTCGCAATGCACGTTCCATCCTGTTCGTAACGCTCGAAGGTTTCCTTCACGATCTTCGAATGAATAACATGCATTCCGAAACGGCTGCGCAGCGCGTTGATCTTTTTATCCCAGAATCCATTACTGAGCGGCATCCCGATTCCGACGGCCTGGTGCGGAAAGAACAGCGATTGCCCGGTGATCATCCATTCCCAGTTCATATAGTGAGCGGAAACCAGCAGAACGCTTTTCTTTTGATCGTACAATTCCTGCATCAATTCCGGATTGCTGATCCGAAAACGACGACGCAGCTCTTTCTCTGAAATGCCGAGGTTTTTAATGCCTTCGATCAGCATATCGGCGAAATGGCGGTAAAACCGGTTACGCAGCTGCCGAATCTCTTTCGGTGTCTTTTCGGGAAACGAGCGCAGCAGGTTTTGCTCGATGACTTTTCTGCGGTAAGGCAATACGCTGATCAGCAGCAGGTAAAAGAAATCCGAAAACCGGTAGGTGATGGCCAGCGGTAATTTGGAAAGCGGAAAAACAATCAGGTAGTAGAGTAGTGCACTCATGCAGATGGTTTTTTAGAAGGCCAGAGCATTTTGATCTGTTCGGCGATTTCCTGCTCGCGCTTACTGCTGCCATGGTGGAAAAACGTGCGGTCTTTCAACTCGTCCGGCAGGTATTGCTGTGCGACGAAGTTTCCTTTAAAATCATGTGCGTATTGGTACTCGGCACCGTAGCCGAGTTCTTTCATCAGTTTGGTCGGTGCATTGCGCAAATGCAGCGGAACCGGTAAATCGCCGGTACGACGTACAACTTCCATTGCTTCGTTGATGGCCATATACGCCGCATTTCCTTTCGGAGACGTAGCGAGGTAGATCGTGCATTCGGCAAGGATAATACGCGCTTCCGGCCAGCCAATGACCTGAATGGCCTGAAAGGTATTATTGGCCAGGATCAAAGCCGTCGGATTCGCAAGCCCGATATCTTCGCTGGCCGATATCAGCAAACGACGTGCAATGAATTTCGGATCTTCGCCGCCTTCGATCATACGCGCCAGCCAGTAAATCGCCGCATCGGGATCGCTGCCCCGAATGGATTTGATAAAAGCCGAAATAATATCGTAGTGCTGCTCGCCGTCTTTATCGTAACGAATGCGCTGCTGTGCCAGGTTATGAACCAGCTCGTCGGTGATGACCACTTTCTGATCGGCCGGGAACGTTCCAACGACCATTTCGAACAGGTTCAGCATTTTACGTGCATCGCCACCCGCAACAGCCATGAGCGCGTTGGTTTCTTTCAGATCGATCTTCCTGCTTTTGAGAAACGAGTCGTTTTTGATCGCGCGATCAAGCAATAATTTCAGATCGGCAACCGAATGACTTTCCAGCGTATAGACCTGGCAACGGGAAAGCAAAGCCGAGATCACTTCGAAAGATGGATTCTCTGTTGTGGCGCCGATCAAAGTGATCGTTCCTTTTTCAACGGCTCCCAGCAAAGAATCCTGCTGCGATTTGGAAAAACGGTGGATCTCGTCGATGAACAGCACAGCGCCGTTTTCACGAAACATCCCGCCCGACTCGACTTTCTGGATAATGTCGCGAACATCTTTCACGCCCGAAGAAATGGCCGAAAGCGTATAGAACGGACGATTCAAGTGATTCGCCAGCAAATGGGCCAGCGTGGTTTTTCCAACACCCGGCGGTCCCCAGAAGATCAATGATGGCAGAATTCCGGCATCGATCGCCTTGCGCAACGAACCCTCTTTTCGCAAAAGATGTTCCTGCCCGATGTACTCGTCGAGCGATTTCGGGCGCATACGTTCGGCTAATGGTGCGGACATGAATTTTGTTTACCCAAAAATACGGGAAGTTTGGCTAATTGTCTGCCGGGTTGAGCGGATATTCTGCCATTAATTTGTACTTGCCGCCCAGGTCGTTCAGAATGTCCTTCCACAAGGTGTCGTCGGACGTTTTCATAGCGGAAAAGCTCGCGGGTGGAGTCGCAACGATCCACGTTTTTTCGTCGAGCTCGTTTTGCAGCTGACCTTCGCCCCAGCCGGTATAGCCAATGAAAAAGCGAATATCACTCATCTGGATTTTTTCTTCGCCCAGTAATTGGAGCATTTCCTGGTAGTTACCGCCGATATATAGCTCTTTTGCAATTAGAACACTGCCTTCCAGCTCGGGAATACGGTGAATGAAAAACAGCTGATTTCGATCTACAGGACCGCCATAACCGACCGTTGCTTCCGTCTCAGGGAAACCGTTGGCAAATTCGTGCAGTCTGAGATCAAGCGTATTGTTCAGGATGAAACCGAAGCTGCCTTCATCGCTGTGTTCGCACAACAGGATCACCGAGCGGGTGAAATTGTCGTCCATCAGGAAAGGTTCCGAAAGTAACAAATCTCCTTTCTGCGGAGTTCGTTGTTTGTCAATGGAAAGCGGTATCAACGTAAACGTTTTACGGCCAAAATTACAAAATTAATCGAATTACGGCTTTTTTTAAATCGTTAATCATCTGAAGATCACTGAAAAAGCGATTGAGGCCTGCGCAGGTTGAAGAAGACGTTGCTGAGCGCCTGACCGTTTCCGCGAATGGAGATCAGGAAGCTTTTGTTGGTCCCGATCGGTGTCCAGGTGAAGCTCATGTTCCAGCAGTGCAGGTTACGCACCAGGTCGATTCTCGTGTTGGTCACTTTCCCGGCCATCGCGTCGATGAAAGTCGTGCCGGCAACTTTCCAGTTTTCCGTAATCGAAAGATCGGCATTCAGCGCCACGGTGTTGTTCGGCACATAATGCCGATCGTCGTAGCTGCTGGTGTCGTTGTTGATGGAATAGGAAAGTACGTGGGTGAATGAAACCCGCCACGGAATACGGAAATCGATGATATTCGCCGGCATTGTCATCCATTGCTGGTATTGCGGATTCCAGACGCTCGTCATAGCCGTTCGGGCCGGAATATTCACCTGCTGGTCTTTCGGCATGAGCGTGTAGGTCGTCGTAACGGAGAAATTGGTGAATCGACCGATTCCTTGTCCGGTTTCTCTTGCGTAGCTGGAAAGAGACATTCCGGTTTCTTCATCCCAGCCATACCAGCTGTGCTCGGCCGTTGCCACGATGTTGATGACATCGACAGGCGTGATCACGAGTCGGGCACTGAGCGGCGTCCAGTTCATGGAATCTTTGAAAATATCGTAGCCGGTATTGAAATTGAGGTTTTCAATGATGCGCAGCTTTCGGAAGCCGGTAACGGTGTCTTTGTCGCTTCGGTATTTCAGCTCGAAGGTATTGCCGAGGTTAAAATCGATGCGGCCGGCATTCTGCAGGTAACGCTCCGGATAAACGGAGTTTTCCAGCGTTGAGTATCGGAATGTACGATCGAGTGTATCCGTGTATTCGCCGATTCCGTTCTGAATGTTCGGACTGGTAACCAACGTAACGGTCGGCGTCATAACGTGACGCAGCAATGTTCTCCGTTTTCCGATGAACCGGTAGTACGAATAGAGATTCGTCGTAAGACTTCCTGTAAATGTCAGGTTGTGGCTGAAAGCGCCTCTGTTAAGCGAATCGATCACCACCAGGTTGGTCACTGTATCGATCGTTTTGCGGATCGTCTGGAAGTTGTATTTCTGATTGTAGCTCACGCTTGGCGTGAAACGAACCGTGTTTTTGAACATATTGACGGTTGTCGTCAGCGTGGCCGTATGCGAGGCTCCGTTTCGGAAAGTCTTCCCGATGCTGTTGAAATCACCGGTGCGCAGGTATTCGGATTTGAAATCGGACACATTCTTCGTTTCGAAGTTGTAGCTCATACCGATCGTTTCGTAGAAGCGCGTTTTGCCGATCACACCGCTGCGACGCTTGAACGGGAAGAAGCGTGTAGTGGTGATGTTGAAAACAGGTGCCAGGAAATTGATCGTCGGTGCCGAAGAGTTTTGACGCAGCGACGTCCGGAGGCTCATCTGAACGGGCTTACCTACGAAATAACGGTCGACACGAATATCCGAGTTCAAGGTATTGTTGAAGTAAGAGTCCGTTTGCTGGTTGAGAACGACTTTATTGGAGTTTTGCGAGTTGAAGTTCACATCGCTGGTAAAACGCCAGTTCGGATTGGCTTTCGGGTCCTGGTTGTGCGTCCAGCGTAAAGTTACGGCAGTACGGCTATCGGTGCTTGGAAATCCTTCCCGGAAGTAGGAATAGCCACCGGCAAAATTCCCCTGGTATTTGTAGCGCTTGTTGTACTGCGTCTCGTTTTCGATGCCAAAGCTTCCGCGCGAGAAAACCGTCCCGTAAATAATGGTTTGCAGGCGATCGTTGATCGGAATGTAATAACCGAGGCGGTCCAGACCGAAACCGTAGGGCGAAAAAGCGGAGAACTGCGGCATGATGAATCCGCTTTTGGCTTCACGGTCCTTGCGCTGCGGAATGATCGAAAAAGGCAGGCCTAAAGGCGTCGGAACGCCCATGATCCATAAGTTCATCGGGCCGGTAACGATGCGTTTATCCGGAACGAGCACGGCTTTGCTCAGGAAAAAATGGTAATGCGGCTCTGCCAGATTACACGTGGTGAATTTTCCCCGAACGAAATGAATTTCCTCATTCGCCTGGCGCTTGGCCGTTTCCATGGTCAGGTACATTTCGTCCTGCTGGATCGCCACTTCCTGGATATAGCCCTTTTTCGTATCGAAATTGTAGCGGATACTCGCGGCTTTGATCGTATCGCCGGCATCGGAAAAGACCGGCGGACCGATGCGTTTTCCGAGCGAATCCTCGACATAAGTCGCCAGCACTTCGTTTTTCTCGAGGTCGATCAGCAGGTATTCCGCCCGCATATCGATGCCTTCGTAATTCAGGTGTGCGTCACCGTAAAGATGGATTTTCTTGCCTCTGAGGTCGCTGTAGATCGAATCGCGTGCCGAATACGTCACAATGGATTCCAGATCGGATTCATTCATTATGATCGTGTCTTTAAAAGCGGGTTCCGGCTCAACAGCAGTGGAATCTTCCTGTGCAGAAGACAGATAAGGGAACAGGCAAACAACAGCGGTCATCAACCAGCGAAAGCGGTTCCAAACGGGATATGTTGCTGTTTGAAAGGACAAGTTGCCTGAAATAACGTTTGCAAAGCTATAAAATTACCTGCGGTGGTGAAATGCTGCTGCTCAGAATCCACGATGCGAGTCCGTCGCGCTCAAGGATTATGCCGGAATTTTTCATTCATAACTCGTTATTGCTTATCATTGTAGAACTAAACAACACGTACTATGAAAAGAGCCCTCCTTGCGTTGCTATTACTGCCCTTTGCACTACAGGCACAAACAGCCCAGGCGGAATTCCAGGACGGAAAAATCTGGCTGAAGCTGACCAATGAAGCACGAGTTTCATCACCGTTAACGGAAAATCCGAAATCCATTCCGGTTCATTCCATTCCCGGATTGGCCGCTTTGGCACAAACGTATGGCATCATCAACCTTTCAAAGCCGTTTGCAGCCGCGAAAACTTCGGTGAAGCTCCAGCGAACTTATCTCGTGGAATTCACGGATATCGCACATACAGAAGGTTTCCTCAGAGCCTTGCAGCAATTACCGGGCGTGGAATATGCCGAGCGCGTTCCGCTGGACCGTTTTTGTCTCACACCAAACGACCCTTCTTTCGGGTCACAATGGGGATTGAGCATAATCAACGCCCCGGCAGCCTGGAATTACTTTTCGGCAGGAAGCAATGTCGTAATCGCTATTGTGGATGACGCCGTCGAGCGTACGCACAGCGATCTTTCGCCGAATCTCTGGGTGAATCCGGGAGAAATTGCCGGTAACAACATCGACGACGACGGAAACGGCTATATCGACGACATCAATGGTTACGACGTAGCGAGCAACGACAATAACCCGAATCCGCCATCGACAGCATTTGACCACGGGACACACGTTGCTGGAATTGCCTCTGCACGTGCCAACAACGGAACCGGCGTTGCTTCGATCGGCTTCAGCTGTAAGCTGATGTGCGTAAAATCGACCACAGTTGCTGAATCCGTGACAGCCGGCTACGAAGGAATCGTTTACGCTGCTTCGAGTGGCGCCGATATTATCAATATGAGCTGGGGCGGACC
>DJFN01000198.1 GCA_002432085.1 Flavobacteriales bacterium UBA5871 | reverse complement strand
TCAATTGACAATGCACAATTGACATTGGACAATGAGTTACAAACGGATTGCAGTAAGAGACCTCTGATAATTGTCAATTGTTCAATGTCAACTGTCAATTGAATTACCCGTGGATGGTCTCCTCCTTCCCATATTTATCCATCAGTGTGGCTTCGAATTCGAGGAAGTCTTTCCAGCGGGCGTCGACGTCGATTCCTTGTCCGTGTTTGCGAGCGAAACCGAGGAAGCTGGTGTAATGACGTGCTTCGCTTTCCATGAGCTCGCGGTAGAAGATACGTAGGTCTTCGTCGTTGATTTCTTCCGATAACAAGCGGAAACGCTCACAGCTGCGGGCTTCGATCATGGCGGAGAACAGCATGCGGTTGACGAAAAAGCTCACGCGCGAATCGCCCGGATACTTGTTCTTAAGGTAATCGGCCAGGTCGTTCACGTAAGCGTCTTTACGCTCCAGTCCGAGCTGATAGCCGCGCTCGATCAGCTTATCGTGCACCATCCCGAAATGCTCCATTTCTTCCTGGCAAAGCTCTACCATCGCTTTCACCACATCCGGGTATTCCGGGAACTTCACGATGATCGTGATAGCGTTTGTGGCGGCTTTTTGCTCACAGTACGCATGGTCCGTCAGGATCTCCGAAATGTTCTTCTCAACGATATTTACCCATCGCGGGTCGGTTGGCAGCTTCAGTCCGAGCATTTGAATCGAATTTGGGGCAAAGATACGATTGGTGAGTGAAATCGAAACATTCCTTTGCTTCATTAGCCGGTGCATAGCAGTAAAACCTTAGTTTTGCGAACGGACATTCAAAACCTTCCCGATGAAGAAACGCATTTCCCTTATCGCTTCCCTGTTGCTGCTGTCGAACGTTGCCAAAGCGCAGGAACCTAAACTGGTGGTCGGTATCGTCGTTGACCAGATGTGCTACGACTACCTGTACCGTTTCTACGATCAGTTCGGGAAAGACGGTTTTCGTCGTTTGATGGACAAAGGCACGCATTTCCGGAATGTCACTTACAATTACGTGCCCACGTATACCGGTCCCGGCCATGCTTCGATCTATACCGGAACAACGCCGGCCAACCACGGGATCGTTTCCAACGACTGGTTTCACCGCGAATGGGGAACAGATGTGAACTGCGTAGAAGACACGACTGTAAAAAGTGTGGGGAACGATTCGCCTGACGGATTGTGCTCACCGCATTTTCTGCGCGCCAATACGATCACCGACCAGCTCAAGCTCACTTATCCGGATGCGAAAGTCGTAGGCGTTTCTATCAAAGACCGCAGTGCGATCCTTCCGGCCGGACACATGGCCGATGGCGCTTACTGGTACGATCACGCTTCCGGGAAATTCATCACCAGCTCGTTTTACAAGGAAACGCTGCCGACCTGGGTGAGCAATTTTTACACCGCACATCCTGTCGGGAACTACATGAACCAGGAATGGAACCTGCTGCAGCCGGCGGAAAGCTATACGTACAAAGACCTTGATAATACACCGTATGAACACCTGATCGGTGGCAAAACCACGCCGACTTTCCCATACGATTTCCGAAATCTGACACTGGAAGAGCAGTTGGAAACCTTCACGACGCTGCCGTTTGCCAATACGTACCTGACGGATTTCGCGATCGAAGCACTGCGCGGCGAACAGCTCGGAAAAGACGCTCAAACGGACATGCTCACCATCAGCTTTTCAACACCGGATATAGCAGGACACGCTTTCGGTCCGTATTCGCTTGAAATGGAAGATATGTACCTGCGTCTTGATCGTGAGATCGCGCGTTTGCTGGCGACACTCGACAAAGAAGTAGGGAAGGGCAAATACGTGTTGTTCCTGACAGCCGATCACGCCGTGGTTCCCGTTCCGCAATTGCTCACCGATAAAAAACTGCCGGGCGGCTACTTGTTCCTGCAGCCGCGTGCGCAGGAATTGCGCGATGCATGTATCAAAATGTTCGGCGCCGATGTGATCGAAACGATCGAAAACAACAACATTTACCTGAAAGAAGCTTACACCAACATGCCCGAAACGGATGCGATCATTTCCTTCATTCAACAGCAGGTGCGCACGTGGCCGGAAGTGAAAGCCGTGTACACGAAAAACGAGCTGCTCGGACCGACCGAGGGAGATGAATGGTGTAAAATGGTGCGCCTGGGATACGACCGCGAACGCAACGGAGAGCTTGTTTTCCTCTTGCAGCCGGGCTTTCTGCCTAAATCCAGCGACTCGGAAACGGCACACAAAGGAACGAGCCACGGCTCGGCCTTCAATTACGATACACACGTGCCGATGTTGTTCTTCGGAATGGACATTCCGGCACAGGAAGTATTCACGCCTTACGAGATCGTAGACGCCGCCGCAACACTCGTTCACATTCTGAAAATCCAGCGACCGAACGCCATGATCGGCCAGCCGATGATCGAAGCACTCGGTAACTAATCCATCCTGAAGTCTTGACGCCTGCCTGCCGGTAGGCGGGTCTTGAAATCCTGATATCCAATCCCAATGAAAGCCGTTTTTATTGCCCTGACAGCCGTCATTCCCGCCATGAGTGCCTTTGCTCAGCAAGCAAAGATCAGAGACACTTCGCGCGTGGTGATTCCGGAGCTGAAAGTGAAATTCAATCCGTCGGGCACCCATTACTTCAAAAGCACGATCCTTATCCAGAACTGGGCACGCTATTCGGAAATGAATCCCGGAACAACCATCGAGGGAACGCCAAAATCCGCTTACGGAGATATCGGTATCCGTCGCTGGCGTGTACAGGCCTTTGCGCAGCTCACCGATCGGGTATTTTTATACACGCAGTTCGGGCAGAACAACTTCAGCTTCCTGGCAAAACGACACACGGGCGCTTTCCTCCACGACGCCGTAACGGAATACAAAGCAGCTTCGTGGCTCTATCTCGGTGGTGGTCTGACCGGCTGGAGCGGAATGTCACGCTTTTCTTCACCGGCCGTGGCTTCGATCCTTTCGCTCGATGCACCGCTGTATCAGCAATCGACGAACGGGGTCAATGAACAATTTGTCCGCAAGTTATCACTTTATGCCAAAGGCGATATTTACCGCCTGAATTACCGCGTGGCGATTGCCAGTCCGATGTCGACGCTGAACAGCACGGTGGCGATTTCGCCCATCTCTTCAACTTCGAATTTCAGTACCGAGCCGGGTAACATGCAGACAACGGGCTACCTGATGTGGCAGTTTTTCGACAAGGAAACGACTACAGTGCCTTACATGGCCGGAACTTATCTCGGGAAAAAGAAAATCCTGAACATCGGCGCCGGCTGGGTACAACAAAATAATGCCATGTGGCACACGGATGTCAATGGCGATACGATTCGTACGAACCTCTTGTTGCTGGGAGTCGATGTGTTCGCCGATCTGCCGGTCAGCAGAAAAGGAGCGGCGCTGACAGCTTACCTGGCTTACAACAAATTCGATTTCGGAAAGAATTACATCCGTATGAACGGCGCGATGAATCCCGGAAACGGCGTCGATGCGGATGGTACACTGAACGGCCCAGGCGTCAATTACCCGATGATCGGCACCGGCGATGTCTTTTTTGCGCAAGTCGGCTACAAATTCCGGAACGATCTGCTGCCGGACAATGGAACGCTGCAGCCGTATGCTTCGGTACAATATTCCCAGTTCGAAGGACTCGACGATGCGGCTGTTGTTTACGAAGGCGGCATCAACTGGCTCATCCACGGAACACATGCGGCGAAGATCTCACTGGGCATTCAAAGTCGTCCGGTTTTTGAGTGGAACATTCCCGGGACACGCGAGCTGACAATGTACAAGAATATGTATGTGCTTCAGTATCAAATATCATTATAAGAATTTTGTAAATTTTGTACATTAAAGTGTAACAAATGACGGTCGTAGCGTTAATCCAGCGCTATGAAATTGTTTTCCTGTTTTTTATTGCTTGCAATCGCAAGCCCTGTTATGGGGCAGCAATATCCGGATCCTTGTGGGGAAGTTTCGGAATTGAATGCCCGTGTTGTACAAATTTTAAAACCGTGGATCGGTAAAAAGATCGCCCGCGGTGAATGCTGGGATGCAGCTGCCCTCGCGCTCAATACGATTGGCGCTCAATGGGACGGACTGTATGTGTATGGTCGTGTAGTGGATGTCAGCACCGAGTGCATCCAGCCGGGCGACATTCTGCAGTTTGAAAATGTAGTGGTCGAAGTGCGGACCGAGACCGGCGGCTACAGAGAAGCGTTCCCGCATCATACGGCCATCGTGTACAATGTTACCGGCGCCGGAAAAGTGGAGCTGATGCACCAGAATACCGGTCAGTACGGCCGCATCATGGGCGTCACCACACTGGATTTTGCCACCGTCATGAACGGTCAGCTGACAGTCTTCCGTCCTGTACCTAAAATCGGCTGATACAACCAGCACCATTTTTCCCGCGAATATATTCGTTAACTCGCGGGAAGCCTGTGATAGCTGAATAACTGTGGGCCTATTTTTTCAGATCGATCACTGCGACGCCTTCTTTCTCGAGAGAAGGTTTCCAGGCATAAATTTCCTTTCCGGTCATGAAACGCAGCGCCGGGGCAATCGCTCCGGTGGCGTTCTTAACCAGGATGTAGCGATGCCGACCATTCAGCGTCCGGATTTCGCGTTCTCCTTTGGCTAGCTCATTCCGCCACGTGTTCACGGTTTGGGGTGTGCGGAAATTGTGCCGGTCGATCACACCTTTCGGATGCATGTGCACGAACAGGATTAGCAGCACAAGCACCGGCGATACCAGCCACGGCAAACGAAATGGTATTCTTCGGCCAATCCGGTTGAAAAGCTCGTTCAGCGGCAACATGAACAGGATAAAACCGATCGGCGCAACGATCAGTACATAGCCTTCGAGCTTGGTAGCCGCGCCCATGAAAAAGAGGTAGATTCCCAGAAAAACGCCGGCTGCAAACAGCATAGCCTTGTTGCGCTTCCGGAAGCCTTTCACGAAAGCAATAACAATCCCGATCAGCACGAGAAAACGCAGCACTTCTCCGGCCCCGTAGAGCTTTTTCATGCCCTGGAAATAAAACAGCCAGTCGCCGCCGTGGTTTTCGACCGAATGGAAATAATGCAATGAGTTATAGGCCATTTCGTGCTTGTATTCCACCGGAAATGCGAACAAACAATACAATTGCCACGGAGCGGCAATCAAAATCGTTGTCAATAGAGCTATAAATAATGCTTTCCATTCCCGCTTGCTGCGATCGAGAATCAGAATCGTCAATCCCCAGCCGGCGAAAACAATCAGACCGACGAGCCATTTACACAACACCGCGCCGCCCGAAAATAATCCCGTGATGATAGCCCATTTAAACTGCTTCGTTTCCGTGTATTTCAGCCAGCTCCAGAAAGAAGCCGTAACGTAAAATGTGAAAGCGATATCGTTGTGGTCCATGCCCTGAACGCCGGAGACGAAATCGAGTACAAATCCCGCATAACCGTATAATACAGCAGCTGCAACGGCGAAGAAATGCGTCAGGTAGCGTTTTCCCATCGAGTAGACGAGACAGGCCGTTGCTGCGTGCATCAGAATGCTGGGAAGACGAAGAGCGAGCAGATTCGTTCCGAATAGTTTCAGCGACAAAGCAATCTGCCATAGAAACAGCGGCTGTTTGTGCATCCAGGTGTTGTTGTCGATCCACATCGTGTAATCGAAATCGGTGCGTGAGCCTTCCATCAGCGTCGGGTGGAAGGGATGATTGATCATGTTTTTCGCTACCAGCGCGTGAAATTGCTCGTCCCATGGATGGAGGAACGGATCGATCAGGGCAAAACCAAATCCGGCAAGCGCGACCGCCACGAACAATCCGAGGTAATTCCAGCACGATTTCGGAAAGCGGAACAGCAGCAACAGCGAAACGACCAGCACGATCACCGACCAGGTCAGAAAAGTCTGGCTCGACTCCGGCAAAAAGGAAAGAAGGTCCGTGAGCTGCTGCATGACCGGTAAAGCTATAAAAAGTTCGCGTTGAAAGCGATTCGATCAATCAATCCGCATGCGGATGCGCCATTCCTTCGGATACAGGTTGTTAAAGCGATTGCCGAGGTGTTTGATCCAGCCCAGCGGCTCGTTGTTAAACGTTACAAGATGTAATCCTTGTTTTCCTTCCAATAGAAATGTATCGCCGTGCAGATAGGCGAGCGCCTGTTCGGCCGTCAGCTCGATAGTGGGAATAGCCTCGCTGCGCACAAACGGACTCAACGCCAAAGCTTCATTCGGAATCAATCCTTTGCGCGTCGGCTGACCGAGCTCTGTTCCCAGCTTGATCACGCGCATCTGCTGGTGGATTATATGAATCAGTGACGTAAACGCTGTCGGAACGGCAAAGACGAAATCCATCCATTGGAGGAAGGAAAGATCGTTCGTGTTCGCGAGGTTGTCCAGCGCGGAAAGGTCTTTGAACGTTTGCAGCGTTACTTTCCCGCTCGATTTTTTGCGGGAAACAGCTTCGTCGGTCTTGCGCAGCACGGTGATGTAAAAACCTTCCGTATCCAGCTCCGAAGGCAAGGCATACCAGCCGGTTGCATTGCGGTCCTGTTTCGCCTGGGGAAGCTCGATTCGGATCAGCTCGGCGTCCAGTTGCTGAGCAAACCAGGCCGTGTTTTCTTCGTTTTCCTGCGTGTTGAACGTACAGGTCGAATAAACGAGGAAACCGCCGGTTTTCAACGACGGCCAGACATCCATCACGATGCGTTTCTGACGTGCGGCGCACAAATCCACATTGTTTTCCGACCATTCGGAACGGGCAGCCGGATCTTTGCGGAACATGCCTTCGCCCGAACACGGAGCATCGACCACGATGCAATCGAAAACGCCGGGTAAACGATCAAAATCGGCAGGATCGTTGTTCGTGACCAGCGTATTGACCGCGCCCCATTTGATGAGGTTTTCTTTCAGGACCTTCGCCCGCGAGCCGATCACTTCGTTGCTGACGAGCAATCCTTTTCCATTGAGATGGCTGGCGATCAGCGTGCTTTTTCCACCCGGAGCGGCACACAGATCGAGCACAACCGCTTCTTCCGGCAAATCCAGCTGCTGCAAAACGGCATCAAGCAGTTGTGAGCCGGCTTCCTGCGGATAATAACAACCGGCATGAAAAAGCGGATCGAGCGTGAATTTCGGGCGCTCCGACAACAGAAAACCGTTGCGCGACCACGAAATCGGGCTTTTAAAAGGCAAATCGGCTTTCGTTTTCCAGGGATTCAATCGCACAGCCGTCGGACTAACGGTTTCCAGCGCATCCAGCAAGGGCTGTCCGAGAAATGGATCCTGCAGCACGCGGGCTGTAAAGTCGGCCGGCAGTGCGTGGCTCATAAGCTGCGATTAAAAGGTAAACGGGCCATAGCGCTGATACTTTGATCGGCAAACAGGCCTTTTTCGTACAAATATTTGCCTGCAATAGCGATCATCGCCGCGTTGTCGGTGCAGTACTCGAATTTCGGAATGAACACCCGCCAGCCGCGTTTCGCACCTTCTTCCTGCAAGCGTTTCCGCAAACCGGAATTGGCCGAAACACCGCCTGCAATAGCGATATCGGTGATCTGATGGTCCTTTGCCGCTTTTACGAGCTTCTTGAACAGAATTTCAAGAATTGTATGCTGTACCGAAGCACAAATGTCATTGCGATTGGCTTCTCTGAAATTCGGATCGTCTTTTTCCGCTTTTTGCAGGAAGTACAAAACAGCTGTTTTCAGACCACTGAAACTGAAATCGTAGCCATCGATCTGCGGTTTCGAAAACGCGAACCGGAGCGGATCGCCCTCCTGCGCGTAACGATCGATCAGAGGTCCGCCCGGATAAGGCAAACCAAGCAGCTTGGCGGTTTTATCGAACGCTTCGCCGGCTGCATCGTCGATGGTCGTTCCGATCACTTCCAGATTCAGGTGATCGCGCACCAGTACGAGCTGCGTATGACCGCCCGAAACTGTCAGGCAAACGAAGGGAAAACGTGGCATCTCCTGTCCTTCGTTGATGAAGTGAGCAAGAATATGGCCGTGCATGTGATTCACGTCGAGCAGCGGAATGCCGAGTGCCAGTGCAAAGGACTTTGCAAACGAAGTTCCCACGACCAGTGATCCCATCAATCCGGGACCGCGTGTAAATGCCACGGCGTCAAGGTCGGAAGGAGCCACTTTAGCATCTTTTAACGCTTTATCGACAACCGGAATAATGTGCTGCTGATGGGCCCGTGAAGCCAGCTCCGGAACCACGCCACCGTAGCTTTTGTGGACTTCCTGCCCCGCGGTAACGTTCGACAGAATGGCATCACTTTTGAGTACTGCAGCCGAAGTATCATCGCACGAAGACTCGATTGCCAGTATAACGATCGGTTTTTGGCCCAACTTTGTTTAAGTTTGTACTGAGAATGGCAAAATTACTCAAAATACTTGGCAGAATCACCGGTGGGATCCTGGAGTGGGTGCTCATTCTCGTCATCTTTGCCGCCTTTGCCATTCGTTTCAGCGCCGTTCAGACTTACATCGGCGAGCTCGCTACGGATTACCTTTCCAAAGAGATGAAAGCCGAGTTCCGCATCGGGAAAGTCGACATCTATTTCTTCGACCGTGTGGCCCTCGACGACGTATTCGTACGCGATCCGAAAGGCGATACGCTGGCCTCGCTCGAGACCATCAAAGTACAGCTTTCTTTGCTCAACCTGAATGCCGATCGCATTGTGATCAAGAACGTGACGCTCGAAAACGGCCGCGTGGGCATCAACCGCGATTCGATCACAGGTGATTACAATTACTTTTTCATTACCGATTATTTCGATTCCGGCCCGAAAAAGAAGAAGAAAAAGCAGAACAACGTACTGATCCGCTCACTCGATATCGAGAATGTCCATCTGACCTATGACGATTACCGCAAGTCCTACAACGACTTCGGGATGGACTACGATCATCTCAACCTGCGCGAAGTCACCCTGCACGCCAAAGACATTACCATTGTCGGAAATAGCTATGCGTTCAATGTCGAGCACCTCAGCGCGAAAGAAAAATGCGGTCTGATCCTGAATCGCCTTCAGGCTTCCGCGGAAGTAAGCGATAAAGGGATTTTGCTGAACAACGTCAAGATCAACACCTTTCATTCCCGCCTGTTTGCCGAGANNACCGAGAAATTCCACATGAAAACCGAGAAGCTGACAGGCGTTCGTTCGTTCGAAGACAGCGTGACGTTCGATGCCCGTATCGATTCCGGAATTGTGAATCTGTACGATGTGTCGATGTTCGCTCCGGCGCTCAAAGGCATGAAGCAGAAAGTAGCGATCAGCGCTACGCTCACGCAGAAAGTCAAAGATCTGAAGATCTCGGATATCGATATTCGGACCGGTCAGCGAACGGTGTTGCGTGGAACCTTACTGCTGCCCGATTTCCGCGATCCGGAACAATCCTTTCTGCAGGAAAACATCGATTACGCTTATATCGACCTGGATGATTTACAGGCCCTGCGTTTGCCCGACAAAGCCGCTCAGCATTTCATCGAGCTCAATCCGATGATCGAGCGACTCGGTTACGCTGAATTGCGCAAGACATCGCTGGTGGGCTACTGGTCGCAGTTTGTCCTGGCAAGTCGCCAGATCACGACAGATCTCGGGACCGTTCACCTCGACAACGGGCTCATGTTCACGGCCATCGATGAAGGCGGTTATGCGTTCGAGCGTTCCGCCAACAGCGATTACGATGTCTACATCGACAGCTTTAATGTGGGACGTTTCATCGACAATCCGCTGCTTGGAAAAGTTACCGGATCGGTCTTTGCAAACGGCGTTGTCGGACAGGAGGACGTCATCCGCATCAACGAGCTCTCGGGTGAGTTCAGCTCGCTCGTGTTCAACAATTACAGCTATACGGCCATTTCCGTCAAAGAAGGCTCATTCNNATCCAGGACCCGAACCTCGAGCTGGCGTTCGATGGTTACTTCGATCTGAACAACCAACAGGAAATGAAATTCAGCGTTGATATTCCGAAAGCCGATCTCGACGCCCTCCATTTTGTAACAAGCGATTCTGCTTCGCTCGTCACCAAGTTCAACGCCGATATCCGCGGAACCGGTTTGGCCGATTACAGTGGAACGCTGGAGCTGGACGAGCTGGTCTACAAGGAAGACAGCAACACCGTTTCCATTCCGAGGCTTACGGCCGATATTCAACGTGGGGCGGCTTCCGATGCGCTTACCATTACCAGCGACGTGGCCAATGTACAAGTGAATGGAAAGATCGACCCGGCGACGATTGCGCCGTCGCTCAACAATGCGCTCGTTCCGTATTTATCGGCCTATTTATCGCCGATGCCGTTCCCGAGAAAGAAAACCGACAACAACTTCTTCGATCTGAGCATGACGGTCGGCAATCCGCAGGAAATATTGGCTTTATTCGCCCCGGCTTTATCCATTTCGGCGGGAAGTACGATCGATATGCATTTCAACGCGCCGCGCAAAGAGCTTACGCTGGATGTGAATTCAGGCCAGATCCAGTACAACGACATGGTTATCCGGGGGTTCAGTCTGAACCAATCAATGCTGAACGGCATGGCCAAAGCCGAGATCGATGCGCGGTACTTTGAATTCAACGACTCGCTATACGTCAACGCGCTCGATGTCGATATCGAAGGCTCTGGCAATCTGTACAATACCGTTGCCAGCTGGAACGACAGCATGCCGAATCCGGCCCATTTCGAATGGTCGACCGAGTTCGTGGGCAAACAGCAAACCAATCCGGGAATTGCCGGCGAAATAACGACTTCTTCGCCAACGATCAACTTCGTGCTCAAGCCGTCGTTCTTCACGATCAAGAACCAGCAATGGGAGATCATGAATACGGCGAAGCTTTCCTATGCCGATAACCGGATCGTGGTGGATCACCTCGTGCTGGAACGCGACGTACAGTTTATTGCGATCAACGGCGTGTTATCCGAATTGCCGGAAGACGAGCTGCAGATCAACGTCAACGACCTGCATTTGCAGGAGTTTTCCGCCATTCTCGATCCGGATCTCGACATTGCCGGTAATGTGAGCGGAGATATTCGCATTGCGACGCCCTTTACCGCTTTCCGGATCAATGGTCAGCTCACAGCCGAAGAGCTCGTTATCAGCCAGTCGAAAATCGGTGATGTTCATTTCACCGGTAAATGGGATGCCGAGAATGAAAGCGTGGAGATGAAGGGCGATCTCAAATACCTGAAAAACGAAACGTTCGACTTCTCGGGCCGCTATTATCCGTACCGCGACGACAACAACCTCGACCTCAATCTCGACTTCAAAGGCATGAATATGGCTTTTGCGAACGCATTTATGGATCCGCAGGTGGTGAGCAATATCCAGGGAAGTCTGAAAGGGAAGCTGAAAGTAAAAGGTAAAACCGCATCGCCTGTCATCGACGGAACGCTTTTCCTCGAAGACGCCAGTGCGAAAATCGCGCTGCTTGGAACGACTTTCCGTCTCGACGGTCCGATCGCATTCAGAGGCGAGGAAAACGCCTTCGTGATCAACAACATGCCGGTGCTCGATGAAGAAGGCAACCGCGCCAAGCTCAACGGCTATATCTACCACACCGATTACGCCAACTGGAACTGTAACCTCGACTTCATGATCGACGAAGACCGTACGGACCGCTTCCTGGTGCTGAACACCCGCTACAAGGAAGGCGAGATCTATTACGGTCGTGCATACGTAACCGGAACGGCCAACATCTTCGTGACCGAGCAGATCACGGAAATTCTCGTAGACGTGAAGACCGAAGAAGGAACGTGGATCGACATTCCGATGTACGGAAACTCGGAGATCACGGAAGATGGCGTGGTGGAATTCCGTAAGGAAGGTCAGGCAGTCGAAGAAGCGATTAAAGAAGAAATCGACCTTTCGGGCGTGGAATTGAATCTCAACTTCGATGTAACCGAAGATGCGCGCGTGAAGCTTATTTTTAACGATAAAACCGGCGACGAGATCACCGTACACGGCCAGGGTGATATCGGTATCGTGGTAGACAATCTCGGCGATATCGCTATGACGGGAACTTACGTTGTAAGCGATGGGGTTTACAACTTCGTGATGGGGCCGGTGAAACAGAACTTTATCATCCAGGAAGGAGGAAGTATCACGTGGACGAGCAGTCCGTATAATGCGAACCTCGACCTGCGCACCTACAATAAGGTAACGGCTAACTTCGCCGATGCCGGTGTAATCGACATCGAATCGCGTTCTTCGGGTTCTTCGAACCAGGAAATTTACTGCATCCTCGAGCTGACGCAAACACTCGACAATCCCTTGATTACGCTCGACATCCAGGCACCGAAAGCCAACGAAGCCGAGAAAGCCATTCTGAGCAGTATCCGAAGCAACAAAGACGAGCTGCAAAAACAGTTCTTCTCGCTTCTGCTCTTAAAGAAATTCGTACCGCTTAATGGAACGGCTTCTGCCAGCGGCGGCGGTCTCGCCGATGTGATCACCAACCAGATCAACTCCTTCCTGAGCAATGTCTCGCAGGATGTGAAGCTGCAGGTGGCCTACGGAAGCAGTGAGGCGCTGGGCAGTGAAAGCTACGAGGTGTCGGCACAGAAAGCCTTTGGCCAGGGCGATAAATTCGTCGTGCGCACATCCTTTGGAGTCGCCAACACAACCGGCAATCAGCAAAGCCAGGAAAGCAATCTCATCGGTGATATGAGCCTCGAATACCTGATCAACGATGACGGAACATTCCGCGTAAACCTGTTCAACGAATCGAACCAGAACACCGTGCTTCAGGATAACACGCAAGGCCTGTTTACGCAGGGTGTGGGTCTTCACTACCAGGAAGATTTCAACACGCTGAAAGACTTCAAGCTGCTGCAATTCGTACTCGACTGGTTCCGTAAAGACAAACACATCAAGCGCACCAAACGTCGTGAAGAGGTGAAAGTAACCGAGCCGATTCCACGCAAAGGCAGATCTTCCGGCGAAGTGCTTATCGAATCCGGTGAAACGCCAAATCCGCCGATCCGCGAGGAAGAGGAAAAACCGGAGCCGATCAAAAAAGACGCCACGCTCGAGGACCGTCCGGCTGATTCCAATAGAAAGGAAGAGGATTAACTTCAGTTGAAGAGTTGTCGAGTTGAAGAGTTTTTGAGTTTATATCAACTTCAACTCGTAACTTCCAACTTCCAACTCGCAACTCACCAACTCCGAAACTTCTATTATTTTTACGCTCCAAAGACTCCCCTATGAAGAAAGTCCTTATTGCCAACAGAGGTGAAATCGCACGCCGCGTGATCCGTTCCCTGAAGAAAATGCAGATCGCGACCGTGGCTATTTATTCCGACGCCGATGCCAATGCGCCGCACGTGCTGGAAGCCGATGAAGCGGTTTACGTAGGGAAAGCGCCTTCTGCGGAAAGCTACTTGCAGCAGGACGTTATTTTGCAGCATTGCAAGGACCTGGGCGTAGACGGTATCCATCCGGGCTACGGTTTTCTCTCCGAAAATGCCGGTTTTGCACGCAAAGTAAAACAGGCGGGAATCACGTTTATCGGTCCTTCACCGGAAGCAATGGAAGTAATGGGCGATAAGCTGAGTGCAAAGCAGGCTGTGAAAGCCTATGACGTGCCGCTCGTTCCGGGTGTCGATGAAGCAATTACGGACGTTCATGCAGCCAAAATCATTGCTGCGGAAGTCGGATTTCCGGTGCTGATCAAAGCATCTGCCGGTGGTGGTGGAAAAGGAATGCGCNNCGAAGAATTCGAAGAACAGATGCAGCTGGCACAAAGCGAAGCACGCTCATCGTTCGGAGACGATTCCGTTTTTATTGAAAAATTTGTGACCAAGCCGCGTCACATCGAAATACAGGTGTTTGCCGATCGTCTGGGCAATGCCATTTACCTCTTCGAGCGTGAATGCTCGATCCAGCGTCGTCACCAGAAAGTGATCGAAGAAGCGCCAAGTGCCGTTCTGACTCCTGAATTGCGCAAGCAGATGGGCGAAGCAGCGGTAGCCGTTTGCAAAGCCTGTAACTACGAAGGCGCCGGTACGGTGGAATTTCTGCTGGATGCCGAGCACAAATTCTACTTCCTGGAAATGAACACGCGTTTGCAGGTAGAGCACCCGGTAACCGAAGAAATTACCGGAACCGACCTCGTTGAATGGCAGGTGAAAGTAGCACGCGGCGAGCGTTTGCCGAAATTGCAGGACGAGCTCACGATTAATGGCCACTCGATCGAAGTACGCGTTTACGCCGAAGACACGCTGAACGGCTTTATTCCGGATATCGGAACGCTGAACCGTTACCGTCGTCCGAGCACACACATTGCCCGCGTAGACGACGCCTTCGAAGAAGGAATGGAAGTGCCGATCTATTACGATCCGATGATCGCCAAGCTCGTTGTGTGGGGCGAAAACCGCGAAGCAGCTATGGACAAAATGATCCGCGCGATCGACGAGTACGAGATCTCCGGTGTGAAGACCACGCTCGATTTCGGGAAATTAGTGATGCGCCACCCGGCGTTCCGTTCAGGCGATTTCGATACCAACTTCATCAAGCATTATTTCGAAGATCCGAGAGTGATGTGGGAGCTCTACGAAGAAGAGAATCACGCCATGAAAGCCGGAATCGACCAGATCTGGGCTTACCTTAAAGCCGATGCCGAAGCCAATGCCGCGTCCCGACCGATCAGCTCGACGTGGAAATTGCATGCACATTGATAGTCTGACGGTCTCCGGTTATCAGTCTTCGGTTTAACAAAAGGCCGGAGCTGAAAAATCTGATGGATATAGAGTTTTTAAATGATTTCGGAATCTGGGATCGCTTAAATTTTTCTGTTACAATTAACTATCATGGAATTTGACGCTCAAATGAGATCACAATTTGCCTATTAGCTTCTGATCAGAGAGGAACAAATTCAAATGTATACTGAGTTGGTTTGAAGCGTTATAAGTCGCATTTGGTGCCTGCATGAAAGCCTCTTCCCGATTTATACTTTTCAATTCATAATTTTCCATTTTCAATTCCCTTCGGATTCCAGTAATATCATTACATTTACACCGCGAAAAACGAACGTTCATGAACTTACACGAATACCAGGGAAAATCCATTTTGCAGAAGTACGGCGTAGCCATTCAGCGTGGAATTGTTGTTGAAAAAGTTGAGGAAGCAGTTGCGAAAGCAAAACAGCTGACAGAAGAAACCGGTACCGGATGGTATGTGGTGAAAGCACAGATCCATGCTGGTGGACGTGGAAAAGGTGTCGTTCAGGAAACGGGATCCCACGGTGTTGTCCTTGCAAAAGGAATCGACCAGGTGGAAGAGAAAGTGAAAGGTATCCTCGGCGGACACCTCGAAACGGCTCAGACCAACGGCGTTGGCAAGAAAGTGAACAAAATTCTCCTCGCGGAAGATATGTACTATCCGGGAGAATCAGAACCGTCCGAGTTCTATATGTCCGTATTGCTCGACCGTGAGCGCGGACGCAATGTCATCGTTTATTCTACCGAAGGTGGTATGGATATCGAGAGCGTGGCACACGATACACCGCACCTGATCAACCGCGAAGAGATCGACCCACGTGTCGGCATCCAGGCGTTCCAGGCGCGTAAGATCGCGTTCAACCTCGGACTTTCAGGCGAAGCGTTCAAGCAAATGACGAAATTCGTCGTAGCTCTGTACAATGCTTACGAAGGATGCGACGCTTCCATGTTCGAGATCAACCCTGTATTGAAAACTTCCGACAACCGCATCGTGGCTGTCGACGCCAAAGTAACACTCGACGGAAACGGTCTGTACCGTCACCCGGAATACGCAGCCATGCGCGATACTTCAGAAGAAGATCCGTTGGATGTAGAAGCGGATGCAGCCGGACTCAACTTCGTGAAGCTCGACGGAAACGTAGCTTGTATGGTAAACGGTGCCGGACTTGCCATGGCGACGATGGACATCATCAAATACTCCGGCGGTAACCCGGCAAACTTCCTCGACGTAGGTGGTACAGCCGATGCTGAGCGTGTTGAGAAAGCATTCCACATCATCCTGAAAGACCCGAACGTGAAAGCGATCCTGATCAACATCTTCGGTGGTATCGTTCGTTGCNNTGTTGTTGACGCTTACAAAAACATCGGCAACATTCCTGTTCCGATCATCGTTCGTCTCCAGGGAACCAACGCTGAAGAAGCGAAGAAGATCATTGACGAGTCCGGTCTGAACGTACACTCAGCGGTATTGCTCCAGGAAGCAGCCGATAAAGTGAAAGAAGTACTGGCATAAGCCATTTACGATAACAAGAAAACCCCGTAGTCTTTCGCTACGGGTTTTTTTGTTTCCCAACTTTCCGGATTTTTCGTGAAACAGGTTCAGATAAACGCTGATAGCTCTCCCACAGTTGGAATATCGATGCTGAAGCCCATTCACCGCTTTCCCACGAAAACAGAAAGGACGACCGCACGCGATCGCCCTTTTCATTAGTATGCTGTTCTGAACAATTTATTCCTGCACAATGAATTGCGTAGTGAAGAACGTGTTGTTGTCGAACGTGATCTGCAGGATATAGCTTCCTTGTGCAAGGTGCTCGATTCCCATCGTAGGCGAAGTGACAGAAAGCTCTACTTCGCTGATCTTTTTGCCGGTGATGTCCAGGATAACGCCGGATGCTTTCGTTGCCGTATTGTCAAATTCTACCGTAATGTTATTGAGGGCAGGNNCACTTTCAACCCGGCTGGTGCTTGTTCAGCTTCCGCGTCGCCACCATTGTTGGTATTCGGCATAACGAAATCCGGCATAATCGGATTGGCCTTGTACATCCCGGCAACAGATTGGGTATAGGTGTATTTTTTAAAGATCCACCAACCGGAAACGGTTACATCCGTACGGATTCCCAGGATTTGCTTTTCGTCTGTAGGCGCTGCTTTCACGAACAAATATTCATTTTCATGATTCAATTGCCAGTCGTTTAAGCGTTGCGTTCCGCCATTGTTCCAGTTTTGGACATAGTTACTGCCGTCGTAATCGGCTGTTGCAGTCCATGTTTTATTGAGGTTAACAACTTCATGCTGCGGATCGTTATCAAAGTTGCCGTTCAGGATTCGCTGATCGCCATTCAGTGGTAAAATGTACATGCTTGCAAAATGGCTGGCTCCGTACTGACTCCAGATCCAATCCCAGCCGCTTCCATTGTAGCGTTGGGTTGTAACCCAGTTGCCGCTGATAGTAAACAGCTCATCTTTGGCGAGAGTGGCGTATTTACCGCTCAACCACCAGGTTGTATTGTTAACCTGTACACCGCCAAGCCACCCATTGCCGTTATTCGACCAGATCGTTTGCGGAACATAATAACCGCCGCTGTTCCAGTTAAACTTGATCAATTGTGCCCAGCCGTTAGGATTGGTACAAAGAAGATCGTCCTTGCCATCACCGTCGAAATCTGCTACGCGGTAGCTGTCATTTGCTTGCAGGTACCAGCTGGCAACCCAATGAGAACCGCTATTGCCCCATTTGTGAATCCATGACCATGTGGAAGGATTGTATTCCTGCAGCGCAAACCAGTGGCGATTTCCTGAAACCGAGATCAGGTCCGTTTTGCCGTTTCCATCGCAGTCGCCTCCGAGGTAGCGGTCACCATAATTTCTATACCAGGTTCCAAACGTACCGTTACCGGAATTTCCCCATAAATGGTACCAATCCGTTCCCTGGTCGCAGGAGAAGTCCATAATACCAACCCATGCTTTATTTGGCGATGCGAAGAAGATTTCTTCATCATCGTTTTCACCATCAAAATTCCCTACCACTTTTTGATCGCCGATGTTCATAAACCAGGTAGCGATCCAGCGCGGATTGCGGAAGTTGCTCCACGATTTAAGAATAGCAGTCATAGGGCCATTGGCGTGGTCGCTCAGACAGCCCGCATTGTCGTTGATCGACGTGAGGATGAGATTACGCGTGTGCGGACTGAAATAATAATTGGGGCCGGCTGCGATGGCATAAGAACACATAATCGGAGTGTCGGAGCCGCTGCAGGTAGAGCTGCCATAATCCTCATCGTGCAACGATCCGAAAACATGGCCTAATTCGTGTGCCAGGATTAAGATGTTTTTCGGGTGGTTTTGCATGGTTGCGTAAGCGGAGCCAACATTACAAATAGAGAATGGATACGCATTTCCGATCACGCCGCCGGTATACGATTTGGAGGTATAAAGTATGGCAATATCCCGGTCGACCCAGCCACGATTGGCATTCCAGAAACTTCGGAATTGCGCAATTTTATCGTTGGAGCTGGTTGTATTGTACATGCTGGAATTTGTTGGAATCAGACTGATGTGATTGACGACAAACGATAAGTTGAAATAGAAGGTATAGATTCCTTCCACGAAGAAGAGGTTTTCCAGGATTTTATTGGTAGCGTTCCCACCGAATGCGTTGCACCACCAATAATCGCCTTCAGCTGCAATTTCCAGAAATCGTGGGGCGCACTGGTCAAAGTAACCGAGAGGCTGGGGCTCGTTGTGGCCTTCTTCGAGGATTTCACACAGTGAATTCGACTGAGTGATTAAATCCTTTAAGTTGTAAACTAACAGGAAATTTTCGTCAGTGGTGAATTGCGAGCCACTTTCTTTGATGAACTCCTGTAAGGAAATGTAATACATGAGCTCATTGCTTTCGGTGTTCCAATGATAACCTGTAAAGTTGTTGTGGTAAATGGCAAATCTGCACAGCTCGTGTCTCGTTCTGTTCGCAAATCCATGTACCAATCTTGGAATATAAAGCGAGTCGTTCAGTGAATCGCGCTCAAACCGGTTGAACGTTTCACCGTTTTCCAATGTTTCAGACTCAACAAAATTCGGAGAGCGCAAATCCTTGCGCTGAACGGAGAAAAACGTTTGCGTTCCATCGGCATTTAAGTTGAACTCCAACGCATAATGATTGTTTAAGAAGTAGCTTTCCACTGCTCCAAAGTCGAAATAGTAGGCGCGGTAGTTTTCAAAGTGTTGTGCCAAAAATTCCATCGTTGCGTCGGATGGTTGTACCTGTTGCAGATAAATCTCCGGGACCGTATTGGGAATCGGCTCTATAATGCTGGGCGGATCGTCCTCCAGCGTATCCTGTTGCCCGAAAGAAACAATCGGGATAGCCACTGCGAGCAGCGCATAAAAAAACTTAGTTTTCATAGTTGTTGTTTTATAGGGTTAGAAAAAATGCAGTGAATGTGTTTCGAAGTGCAATAAGAGCACTGTCAACGAATAGTGTAGTTTAAAAAAGTGAATATTAGTTACGGTATCACAGTTTACGCGATTAATTTGGAAAAATCAAATTTGATCGAGAGAACCTTTTTAACGCTGATTTTAGTCGTTAAAAGTCAATTATTTATAGAGGTGATAATTGAGCACTTCCAAAGAGAAAAGTGGTTGTATTGCTGAAAAACTGTGCTTTCGTCTGTTCTGAAACAATAGAAAAAGGGCATCCGAATCCGGGTGCCCTTCGTTTTGTGATTATTCAATCAGCACTAAATGAGATCTGATCAGGCCATTTGCAAAATGCTGACAATCTGGTCCGCAAGCGAAAGCCCGATTCGGTCCTGAGCTTCCAGTGTCGATGCACCGGTGTGTGGTGTCAATGAGATTTTCGGATGATTCAAAATCGTCTGGTCCGGAGTCGGTTCATTGATGAACACATCCAGTCCGGCGAAGGCGATCTTGCCTGAATCCAATGCTGCCATAAGCGCTTCTTCGTCGATCACACCACCGCGCGAGCAATTTACGATCGCAGCGCCGTCTTTCATCAGCTCCAGCTCGTTTTGACCGATCACATAACCGTCTTTTTGCGCCGGAACGTGCAGCGTGATGAAATCCGAATGCTTCAACACTTCGTTCAGCGGCTCCGTTTCGATATCGACGTTGATGAACTGGCTGTTGTAGAACTTCACCTTGATGGTCGCTTTCCCGACGGCGTTATCGGCTGCTATGACACGCATGCCAAGACCAAGCGCCATGCGGGCAACTTCCTGACCGATGCGTCCCATTCCGATGATCCCGATCGTCTTTCCGCGAAGCTCGATCCCGGCCGCGTAAGCCTTTTTCAACTGATCGAAAGCCGTGTTGCCGGTTACAGGCATTTTTCGGTTTGAATCCTGCAAAAAACGCGCTCCGGAGAACAAATGTGCAAATACCAGCTCGGCAACGGAAGCCGAAGACGCTGCCGGCGTGTTGATCACGTGCAGACCTTTCTCGCGTGCATAAGCTACGTCGATGTTATCCATGCCCACACCTCCGCGACCGATGATCCCGAGTGAAGAACATTGGTCGATGAGCTCTTTGCGTATCTGTGTGGCACTTCTCACGAGCAGTACCTGGATCTGGTTGCTATTGATATAATCCGCCAGCTCTTCCTGCGGAACTTTGGTCGTAATTACTTCGAATCCCCTGGCTTTAAGGGCGTCAATTCCTGACGGATCGAAGCCGTCGTTCGCTAAAACTTTCATGGACAAATTAATCGTTGAATACTTGAATGGTTACCTGTTTTTCGATCAGATCGGTGAACTGACCGTTGTAGCGCGTGGCTTTCACGAGGTGGTTGTCGATCCAATGGTAGTTCCCGCCGCGCGGCTTTCCGCACAAAACGCTGTGGTAGCGAAATCCATGCTTGTCGAGCCAGTCCATCGTGATCTGCTTGAGATCTTCTGTGCGCGAAGTGAAAAAACAGATTTGGTGTCCCTGGTCATACCAGCGGTTGATCGTTTCCAGCGCGTCCGGATAGGGCAGACAGGTTTTCATGCGTTCCGGCTCTTCGTTCGGAACATCTTCCGTGATCGTTCCATCGATGTCGATCAGGTAATTTTTGATGCCATCTTTCAGGACAGGACTCAAATGGTCCTTAAACTCTAAATCCATGATGAGTAATATGTGAGGATGAAATTTTCACAAAAATACTATATCGATTTAGAATTTTGAACGTTTTTTTGCTTAATTCATACGTTGAATGACAGTATTAAGCTGGTTTTAGTTCAGGTGGAACTGTGTAGCACAGAATTTACCGACTAGCACATTCGAAAGGATAACAAGCTTATAGCATGAAAAAAGCGCTTCGAAAATCCGAAGCGCCTTTTGGTTATGTCAATGTTGTGATCAGTGCTTCACTACGAAACGCTGCGTAACGCCTGTACCTGACTTGGCAAGATACACGCCGCTGCAGTAATCGGATGTCGAAAGCACGAATGGCTTGTCTGAATCTGCTTTGATTGTTTGAACCAGCATACCGAGTGCGTTGTAGATCTCGATAGTGGCGTCTTTGGC
>DJFN01000264.1:7296-8290 GCA_002432085.1 Flavobacteriales bacterium UBA5871 | reverse complement strand
CCGTTGATGCTTGCAGGAAGCTTCGTATCGGCTTTCAGCAGCTGTTTGGCGAACTGGCTGATATCGGTTTTGGCAGCGGCATCGATCTTTTTCCCGGCGATCAGGTATTCGTTGGCGTTTACCTCGAGGTACTTGCCGTTTACTTTCAGCTCGTAGAAATCGCCGTAGCGTCCTTGTGTTACGAGAATGTCGGAACGGAAATGCGCGCCTCGGTCTACCAATTGTCCGTAGCCTTTGAACTGGAACCACGTAAAGCCTACTCCTAATAGGAAAGTCAGCGGAATGAGGATCTTCGCCGCTTTGGGATTTCCTTTTCTTCCAAGACGAATGCCCGCTTCAAGCACGATACTGCTCAGAACGATAATGGCTGTACTGACATAGAAAGCCGGTGGAAAATCGAACTTCACCCAGAACGAATCTCCCATGGAAACGATGTACGCCGACGTAAAGCCAGCGAACAGCATAATCACACTGAAAATGCCCAGGTAAACGAGGTTTTTCTTCATTTTCTCCCGCGTTGCCGGGGCGAGCTCGTTGTCAAATTCCTGTCTCATATTTTTATTTTTTAGTCTTCCGGTCGCCAGTCCTCGGTCTCCGGTCGGTTTCTTATCCTAAAATCTTAACATCCTGACGTCTTGATATCCTAATGTCCTGACGTCCTACTGTCCATAAGCTGCCAGGTCCGCTGCGATCGACCAATCGATCCGATCGAACACGTACAGGAACTGCACGAGTGGCAGGAAGAAGAACGAAGCGAACATCAGGCGGCGTGCGTCTTTCGTATCGCAGGTAACGTAAAGACGGTAAGCCTGCAGGAAGAACAATACGCTTGCCAGTCCGCCGACTACCAGTGTGATGCTTGTTGTCCAGTTCATCAGCCACGGAAGCAAGGTGAACGGAATCAGTGCGAGTGAATACGCCGCGATCTGGAAAGCCGAGCTTTTCGAACGGCCCGTTTCAGAAGGCAGCAACGAGAAGCCGCCCAGCTGGTATT